>NZ_JBVVQA010000024.1:0-111483 GCF_055811455.1 Mesorhizobium sp. WSM4845 | reverse complement strand
GTTGCAAAAAATCCAGTCTTCTCCTTGCAAAACAGGCCCGCCAATCGGGAACTCGGGCCGCGCAAGCGGCCCTTTCATTTGGCGCAGGCTTGATTCCAGTGAGCCAAGGCTTACTTCTGACGTTGACGCGGGGTGGAGCAGCGCCCCGTCCGCCCGCAAAGGCCGAAGGCCTCGAGGACGGACAAAACAGAAAGTCCGGGCTGCCCGGCCGGCATTCGCCGTCTGGTTGACGCGGGGTGGAGCAGCCCGGTAGCTCGTCAGGCTCATAACCTGAAGGTCACAGGTTCAAATCCTGTCCCCGCAACCAAATAAAAAACGGCCCGCATCACGCGGGCCGTTTTGCGTTTGCAGCCTGCTGGCCGCCTTCTCCGGCATGGAAGTGATCATGCGGTCGAGTTCAGGCCGCGTCCCTATTCCCTACCGCAGGCTTTCCAACTCGCGGATGCGTTTGGCGCCGTCGGCCTCGAGCTGCCGGGTGACGGCGCCGATCAGCGTTTCGGCCACGACGAAAAGGGCCGCCGAAGAATCCCAGGCCGAGGGCACGGCGGTGCGCCCGGCGATGACATGGCGGGCAAAGCGGGCGATTGGCGACAGCCACTGGTCGGTGAACAGCACGATCTGCACGCCGCGCTGGTGTGCCGTCTCGGCGAAGCGGACCAGGCTGTCCTGGTAGCGCCTGATGTCGAAGATCACCAGCACGTCGCGCTTGCCCATGTCGATCAGCCGATCGCGCCAGACGCTTTCCTGTCCGGCGAGGTGAAAGACGTTGGGCTGGATGATGGCGAGGTGGGCGGCCATGTAGCGCGCCAGCGGATCGGTGAAGCGGCCGCCGATCAGGAAGGTTTTGCCGCGTCGGTCGGCAAGCTTTGCGACGATGTCGGCAAGCTGTTTGTCGGACAGGTGCCTGAACGTTTCGCGCATGTTGTCGAGCGTCGCCTCCAGCATCGGCGACACCGCGCCGCCGTTCGGCGATGGCGGGTTGAGCGTGCGCGATGCCGGCGACTGCAGTTGCGCCGCCAGTTCGTCCTGCAGCGCCGACTGGAATTCCGGGTAGTTCTGGAAGCCGAGGCGGGCGACGAAACGCAGGATCGTCGGCGAGGAGACGCCAGCGGCAGCTGAGAATTCGGCGACCGTCTTCAGCCCGATCAGCGGATAGCTGGCGATGAGCGTCTGCGCTGCGCGGCGCTCGCCCGCCGGCATCGTGCCGATGCGGTCCGAGATCAGTTCGGCAATGCTCGAAATCATCTTTTCCCCATGCCCGGCCGTTTTGCCGAAATCGCATTTGACCCGAAATCGCGTTTGACAAAGCCGGACAAACTGTATGAAATCATCCACAGGGACGCAATGAGGCAAAATACGTAACATACGATACAGCGCTCCCTGGGGACGACAGGATAATGGAGACAGCACGGCCCGCCAGCCTTGCATCGCCTGAAACCGTAGGGGTGACGAACCCCGGCGGATCGAGCCCTTTCGTGCTGACCTGCGACCACGCCTCCAATTTCCTGCCGCCGGAATTCGGAACGCTCGGCCTTGCTGCCGAAGAGCTTTCCCGCCACATCGCCTGGGATCCCGGCGCGCTGCCGGTGGCCCGCCGCATGGCCGCGGCGCTTGACGCGACGCTGGTCGAGACCCGCATTTCGCGGCTTGTCATCGACTGCAACCGCCCGCTCGACGCACCCGATCTGGTGCCGCCGGTCAGCGAGACCACAACCATTCCGGGCAATGCCGGCTTGTCGCAAAAGCAGCGCGCCGCGCGCATCGCCCTGTCCTGGCAACCTTTTCACGATGCGGTCGCTGACATCATCGATACAAGGCTGGCGCGCGGGCTCGAGACGCGGCTGGTTTCAATCCATTCCTTCAACCCGGTCTACAACGGCAAGAGCCGGCCCTGGCACATTGGCGTCATCCATGACGAGGATCGTCGGCTGGCAGCGCCGCTCGTCGCCGCGCTGCAGCGGCTCGCCGGCGTCACAGTCGGCATCAACCAACCCTATTCGCCGGCCGACCGTGTCTATTTCACGCTGGAACGGCACGCGCGCCCGCGGGAGCTACCCTGCGCGATGATCGAAATCCGCAACGACGAAATATCCGACGAAGCCGGGCAGCGAAAATGGGCGGATCTGCTCACGGGGATTTTTTCCGATCTCGAGCCGTCATCCGGATCCCAGGGATCTGGCCGGCGCGGGCTCGGCCATCCGGTGGAACCGGTCAACTGACAAGAAGAAGGGGACTTTCAAATGGCAGGCGGTAATACGAAGCAAGTTGGCAGCGTCGCATACGCGAAGCGCGACAAATCTTATTTCGAGGACCGGCAACTGGTGCGTCACGCCAATGTCTGGCATCTATGGGCGCTCGGCGTCGGCGCCGTCATATCCGGGCATTTTTCGGGCTGGAATTTCGGATTCGGGACAGGCGGCTGGGGCGGCATGCTGGTGGCCGGCATCATCATCGCCATCATGTATGTCGGCCTCGTCTTCTCGATCGCCGAGATGAGCCCGGCTTTGCCGCACACCGGCGCTGCCTACTCCTTCGCCCGGACGGCGATGGGGCCGTGGGGCGGCTTCATCACCGGGCTTTGCGAAAACGTCGAGTATGTGGTGACGCCCGCCGTCATCGCCTTCTTCATCGGCTCCTATATGGGAGGCATCTGGTCGGTCGCCTTTCCCGACTCCAGCGTCTGGCCGCCGCTCTGGTGGCTGGTGACCTATGGGCTGTTCCTGGCGTTGAATATTTTCGGCGTCGCGCTGTCCTTCCGCGTCACGCTGATCGTCACGCTGCTGTCGCTGGCCGTGCTGATTGTCTTCTGGATCAGCGCTATCCCGAGCATGGACTTTTCGCGCTGGGCGTTGAACATCGGCGTCGGTCCGGACGGAGCGGCGATGGAGCTTCCCGAAGGCAATGGCTCGATGTTCCCGTTCGGTTTCTCGGGCGTGCTGGCAACGTTGCCTTTTGCGGTTTGGCTGTTCCTGGCGATCGAGCAGCTTCCGCTGGCGGCGGAAGAATCGGTCGATCCCAAGCGCGACATGCCGCGCGGTATTATCGCCGGCATGCTGACGCTGATGGTCTCGGCCTTCATGATCGTGCTGCTCAACCCGTCGGTCGTCGGCGTTGGTTCGTTCAAGCTCGCGACTTCCGGCGAGCCTCTGCTTGACGGGTTCCGGGCGATTTATGGCGACTCGGGCGCAGTGCTGCTTGGCGTCATCGCGCTGATTGGATTGATCGCAAGCTTCCACACCATCATCTTCGCCATGGGCCGCCAGGTCTATTCGCTGAGCCGCGCCGGCTATTTCCCGTCGGCGCTGTCGGTCACCCACAAAACGTACAAGACGCCGTATGTGGCGATGTTTGCGGGCGCCATCGTCGGCTTCGGCATCATGCTGATCATGTGGTTCGCGCTGGGCGGCGCTACGGCCGGTTCGCTCATCGGCTCGGTGTTGCTGAACATGGCGGTGTTCGGCGCGATGTTCTCCTACATCCTGCAGGCGGTGTCCTTCATCCTGCTGCGCCAGAACCAGCCGAACATGGAACGTCCCTATCGCAGCCCGCTCGGCGTCCCGGGCGCCGTGCTGACGATCATCATCGGCGTGGTCACCCTGCTCTACCAGATTCAGGACGCGAACTTCACCAAGGGCGTGGTCTGGGTGGCGCTGTGGTTCGCCATCGCGATCGTCTATTTCGGGCTGGTCGGCCGTCACAAGCTGATCCTGTCGCCGGAAGAAGAGTTCGCGCTGGAGCACGCGCAGAAAGCCTAACCTGCCTCGGACCTCAAGAAACACCCGGCCGCTTCCTGCGGCCGGGTCCAGAGTTGAACTCTCGAAGCGCCACAAAGGCGGCGGAGCTTGCAAGAATGGCCGGAAATTTCTCGTTCGATCAGTTGAAAAAGGCGGTCTCCAGCGGTGAGGTCGATACGGTGCTGGCGTGCATTGTCGACATGCAGGGGCGGCTGGCGGGAAAGCGGTTCCTGGCACAGTATTTCGTCGATTCCGCCCATGACGAGACGCATGGCTGCAACTATCTCCTGGCCGCCGACATCGATATGGAACCGGTGCCTGGCTACAAGGCGGCGAGCTGGTCGAAAGGCTATGGCGACTTCGTCATGAAGCCGGATCTGTCGACGCTGCGGCGCATTCCATGGCTGGAAAAGACGGCGCTGGTGATCTGCGACGTGCTCGACCATCACACCCATGACGACTTGCCGCATTCGCCGCGCGCCATCCTGAAGAAGCAGGTCAAGCGGCTGAGCGAACGCGGCTATCTCGGCTATTTCGCCTCCGAGCTCGAATTCTATCTGTTCAGCGAAACCTACGATTCCGCCCGCAAGAAGCACTGGCAGGGCCTCGACACAGCCTCGCCCTATATCGGCGACTACCAGATCGGCATCACCACCAAGGAAGAAGGCGTCATGCGCCGGCTGCGCAACGAGATGCAGGCAGCCGGCATTCCGATTGAGAACTCCAAGGGCGAGTGGGGTCCGGGCCAGGAAGAAATCAATGTCCGCTATGCTGAGGCGCTCGAGATGGCCGACCGCCACGTCATCCTGAAGAACGGCGCCAGGGAAATCGCTGAGTCCGAAGGCAAGGCGATTTCGTTCATGGCCAAGTACAATTACGGGCTGGCCGGCAATTCGAGCCATATCCACAATTCGCTGTGGAGCGCCGACGGCGAGACGCCGCTTTTTTACGACAGAAAGGCCGAATGGACACTGTCGACGCTCGGCCAGCAATGGGCGGCGGGCCAGCTCAAATATGCCAGGGAATTCACCTGGTTCCTGGCGCCCTACGTCAACTCCTACAAGCGCTTCCAGGCCGGCACCTTCGCGCCGACCAAGATCATGTGGAGCGAGGACAACCGCACCGCCGGTTTCCGCCTGTGCGGCGAGGGCACCAAGGGCATCCGCATGGAATGCCGCATCGGCGGCGCCGATCTCAACCCCTATCTCGCCTTCGCCGCGCTGATCGCGGCCGGGCTTGCCGGCATCGACGAAAAGCTTGAACTGCAAAAACCCTTCGTCGGCGATGCCTATCAAGCCTCGCAGCTGCCGGAAATTCCGAAGACCCTGCGTGACGCCACCGAGACGCTGGCAAAATCGGAGATGCTGAAGCAGGCACTCGGCGAAGGCGTGCTCGAGCATTATGTCCATACGGCGCACTGGGAGCAGTTCGAATACGACCGCCGCATTACCGATTGGGAACTGCACAGGGGGTTTGAGCGGTACTAAACTACGCCAGCGTCGCCGTTCAGCTTTGCTGCCGGACGGGCGGGCGGCTCAAAACCGAGATTGTCATAAATTGCGAGGACCCAAGGAATGACCGAAACGGTCAAGATAAAATCTCCCGTCGATGGTTCGATCTATGCCGAGCGGCCCATCGCCACGGACCAGGCGATCAATGCGGCGGTCGAGCGGGCCAAGGCGGCGCAGGAGAAATGGGCTGAGACGCCGATCGTCGAGCGCGGCAAGTACATGCTCGCCATGCTGGAAGCGCTGGTCGCCATGACCGACGAGATCGTGCCGGAGATCGCCTGGCAGATGGGCCGCCCGGTGCGCTATGGCGGCGAGTTCGGCGGCGTCAGGGAACGCACCAGCTACATGGTCGAGATCGCCGAAGCGGCACTCAAGCCGGTGATGGCCTCCAATCCGAAGGACGGGTTTCGCCGCTATGTGAAGAAGGTGCCGCTCGGCGTGGTCCTGGTGATCGCGCCGTGGAACTATCCCTATCTCACCGCCGTCAACACCATCGTGCCGGCGCTGATGGCCGGCAGCGCCGTCATTCTCAAGCATGCGGCGCAGACGCTGCTGGTCGGCGAACGTTTTCAACAGGCGTTCGACAAGGCAGGCCTGCCCAAGGGTCTGTTCCAGAACCTCGTCATGAACCATGCGCAGACCGAAAAACTGCTCGGCTCGGGCAAGATCGACCATGTCAATTTCACCGGCTCGGTTGCCGGCGGCCGCGCCATCGAAAAGGCCGCAGCGGGCACCTTCATGACGCTCGGCCTTGAACTTGGCGGCAAGGATCCGGCCTATGTCTTGGCCGATGCCAAGATGGACCATGCCGTCGCCAACCTGGTCGACGGCGCCTTCTACAATTCCGGCCAGTGCTGCTGCGGCATCGAGCGCGTCTATGTCCACGAGAAGGTCTATGACAAATTCGTCGAAGGCTTCATCGCTGAAACCAGGAACTACGTCGTCGGCAACCCGCTC
Organism: Mesorhizobium sp. WSM4845; assembly: GCF_055811455.1. NCBI lineage: Bacteria > Pseudomonadati > Pseudomonadota > Alphaproteobacteria > Hyphomicrobiales > Phyllobacteriaceae > Mesorhizobium > Mesorhizobium sp. WSM4845. The sequence goes on along the minus strand of NZ_JBVVQA010000024.1, from coordinate 105,281 downwards.
GACCAGGCGACGACGATGGGGCCGATGGCACAGGCGCGCTTCGCCGACCTGATCCGCGAGCAGAAGGCCGAGGCGCTGCGCAAGGGCGCCAGGGCGCATATCAACATGAAGGTGGCCAATGACGAGCCGGGCTCGCCCTATCTGGCGCCGGAAGTGCTGACCGGGGTCGATCACCAGATGAGCGTCATGCGCGAGGAGAGCTTTGGGCCGATCGTCGGCATCATGAAGGTGCGCAACGACGAGGACGCGATCGCGCTGATGAACGACAGCCCCTACGGTCTGACGGCCTCGATTTGGACCAGCGACACCGACCATGCGGCGGCGATCGGTGATCGCGTCGAGACCGGCACCGTGTTCATGAACCGCTGCGACTATCTCGATCCGGCGCTGGTCTGGACCGGCGTCAAGGACACCGGCAAGGGCGCCGCACTCTCGGCCATCGGCTACGACAATCTGACGAGGCCGAAGTCATATCATCTGCGTGAAGCCATCTGATTTTTTTGAAAGACAGAAATGACAAAATTGATTTCCAAATGGAACTATCCGACGACCGTGCGCTTCGGCGCGGGGCGCATCAAGGAATTGCCTGATGTGCTTGAAGCCACCGGCATCAAGCGGCCGCTCTTCGTCACCGATCCGGGGCTGGCCAAACTTCCGGTCGTCGCTTCGACGTTGAAGATCCTCGACGATGCCAAGGTACCCTATGGCGTATTTTCCGAGGTCAAGCCGAACCCGGTGGACTCCAACCTGACCGCCGGCATTGCGGTGTTCAAGAAGGGCAAGCATGACGGCGTCATCGCCTTCGGCGGCGGCTCGGCGCTCGACCTCGGCAAGCTGATCGCCTTCCAGGCCGGCCAGACGCGGCCGGTCTGGGATTTCGAGGATATCGGCGACTGGTGGACGCGCGCCAACTCCGACGCGATCGCACCGATCATCGCCGTGCCGACCACGGCCGGCACCGGCTCGGAGGTCGGCCGCGCCGGCGTCATCACCAATGAAGCGACCCACACCAAGAAGGTGATCTTCCATCCGAAACTTTTGCCGGCCATCGTCATCGCCGATCCGGAACTGTCGGTCGGCATGCCCGGCTTCATCACCGCCGGCACCGGCATGGATGCGCTCGCCCATTGCCTCGAAGCCTATTGCGCGCCGGGCTATCATCCGATGGCCGACGGCATCGCCGTCGAAGGCGTGCGGCTCGTCTTCGAGAACCTGCCGAAGGCCTTCGCCAACGGCAAGGATCTCGTCGCCCGCGCCCACATGATGAGTGCGGCCGCGATGGGCGCTGCCGCCTTCCAGAAGGGGCTGGGCGCCATCCACTCGCTGTCGCATCCGATCGGCGCGCTTTACGACACCCATCACGGCATGACCAACGCCGTGTTCATGCCTTATGTGCTGACCTTCAACCGCGACGCCATCGAGGCGCGCATCGCCCGTCTCGCGGCTTATTGCGGCATCAAGGGCGGCTTCGACGGTTTCGCCAAGACCGTCATCAAGCTGCGCAAGGAATTGGAGGTGCCGCACGCGCTGCCGGGCCTGATCAAGGGGCTCGACATGGACAAGAAGCGCAAGGGCCTGATCGCCGACATGGCAGTGGTCGATCCGACCGCCGGCGGCAACCCTGTCAAGCTGACCAGGAAGGCGGCGCTGACGCTGCTCGAAAATGCCATTGCCGGCACCGCCTGACACAGTATTCGCGCCGGAAACTGATCCGGGAAATTGAGGGCAAAGAAAGGGGGAAAGATGAAAGGTAAGACGGAAACTCGTTAGCCGGAAAAATAGTTGCGAGGCGATTGCTACAGCCGGTTAAAAAGAGTTTACTTTTTCGTACTGCAGGGCATCGCTTTCACAAACCATTCATCGGGCTGTCACACGAAAACGATACCGCATCGCAGGCGTCCAACGGCGTCAGTTCAACGGAGAGAACACATGTTCAAATTCACGGGAAAAGTACTTTCCCTTACGGCCGTCGCCCTGATGGCGACCTCTGCCATCTCGTCGGCGCAGTCAATGGATGAACTGGTCGCCGCCGCCAAGGCGGAAGGCCAACTCACCACCATCGCGCTGCCGCATGACTGGTGCGGCTATGGCGCGGTGATCGCCGGCTTCAAGGCGAAATATCCGGAAATCACCGTCAACGAGCTCAACCCCGATGCCGGCTCCGGCGACGAGATCGAGGCGATCAAGGCCAACAAGGACAATAAGGGCCCGCAGGCGCCCGACGTCATCGACGTCGGCCTGTCCTTCGGCCCGACCGCCAAGGCCGACGGCCTGATCCAACCCTACAAGGTGTCGACCTGGGACACGATCCCCGACAGCGCCAAGGATCCCGAAGGCTACTGGACCGGCGACTATTACGGCGTGCTGGCGATGATGGTGAACAAGGATCTGGTCAAGGAAGTGCCGACTGATTGGGCCGATCTTCTTAAGCCGGAATACGCCAACGCCGTCGCGCTCGCCGGTGATCCACGCGCCTCGAATCAGGCAATCCAGGCGGTCTACGCCGCTGGTCTTTCAAGCGGCGCCGCGGCCGGTGAAGCCGCAGGTACTGCCGGCCTCGAGTTCTTCAAGAAGCTCAATGCCGCCGGCAATTTCGTGCCGGTCATCGGCAAGCCGGCGACGCTTGCACAGGGTCAGACACCGATCCTGATCAACTGGGACTACAACGCGCTTGCCGGCCGCGACACGCTGAAAGGTAATCCGCCGGTCGACGTCGTCGTGCCGAAGACCGGTGTCGTCGCCGGCGTCTACGTGCAGGCGATCAGCGCCTACGCGCCGCATCCGAACGCTGCCAAGCTCTGGCTGGAATATCTCTATTCCGACGAAGGCCAGATCGGCTGGCTGAAGGGCTATTGCCACCCGATCCGCTTCAACGATCTCGCCAAGAACGGCAAAATCCCGGAGGACGTGATGGCCAAGCTGCCGCCGGCCGCATCCTATGAGGCCGCGGTGTTCCCGACCCTCGATGAGCAGGGCAAGGCCAAGGAAGTCATCACCAAGAACTGGGACGCCGTTGTCGGCGCCAACGTTCAGTGAAGTTGAAAACCGCCGGGCGGCTTCACTGCCGCCCGGTATTCCACTAGAGCGACGTGCGTCCAGTTGGACGCACAAGGTACGTTCTAGAACTCAAATTTTCGCATCGTGCTTTCCGAAAATCGAGTTCGATTTTCGGGCCGATGCGATAAGACGGTAGCCGGCGCATGACCGATCTCTCGCTTTCCGATCACGTGATTGCCGGGAAGACGGCGCCACCCAGCGAGGCGCGAGCGTTTCGGCTGCCGACGCAGTGGCTGGGGGTGGCGCCGTTCTTCATCTTCGCCATCATGTTCCTGGTCCTGCCCACGCTCTATCTGGTGCTCGGCGCCTTCCAGAACGCTGCCGGCACGTTCACCTTCGACAACATCGTCGGCATCTTCGACCCACCCAATCTGTCGAACTACATACAGTGCCAATATGATTCTTGGATCTCCTGGGTCGACGGAAACTGCAGGCTGCCCACTATCCTTGCCGCCTACTGGATCTCGATCAAGATCAGCCTCGCTTCGTCGCTCATCGGGGCATTTGCCGGTCTGGCCATTGCCATTGCCATCGTGCGCGGCGGCCTGCCGAACTGGATACGTTCGGCGACGCTGACCTTTTCCGGCGTGGCTTCGAATTTCGCCGGCGTGCCGCTAGCCTTTGCGTTCCTCGCTACGCTCGGCCGGCTCGGCCTCGCGACGGTGATCCTGAACACCGTGTTCGGCCTCAACATTTACGCCCACGGCTTCAACATCCTGTCGTTCTGGGGCCTGACGCTGACCTATGTCTATTTCCAGATCCCGCTGATGGTGGTCATCATCACGCCGGCGATCGACGGACTGAAGAAGGAATGGGGCGAGGCGGCCGCGACGCTTGGCGCCACCACGGCGCAATATTGGCGCATGGTCGTCATCCCAGTGATATGGCCGAGTTTTCTCGGCACCGTCATCCTGCTGTTTGCCAACGCCTTCGGCGCTATCGCCACCGCCTATGCGCTGACCGGCTCGTCGCTCAACATAATTCCCATCGTGCTTTACGCACAGATCCGCGGCGACGTGCTGCACAACCCGCATCTCGGCTATGCCATTGCCTTCGGTATGATCGTCATCACCGGCCTCGCCAACGTCTTCTACATCTGGTTCCGGACGCGCAGCGAAAGGTGGCTCAAATGAAGAGCGGACGTTTCTGGGCCTGGCTCGTCTTCGCGCTGGGTGCGGCCTATTTCTTCATTCCGCTGATCGCGACCGTGGAATTCTCGATGCGCATGCGGCGCGGGGTCTATTCCTTCGATGCCTACGAGGTCGTGCTAGGCGACCCCCGCTTCCAGGCGACCTTCGGCTATTCGGTGCTTGCCGCCATCTTCACCATCATCCTCGGCGTGCTCATTGTTGTGCCCACCGCCTACTGGATCCGGCTACGGCTGCCGCAACTGAGACCGGTCGTCGAGTTCATCACTCTGCTGCCGCTGGTCATCCCCGCCATCGTCATCGTCTTCGGCTACATCAGGATGTACGGATCGAACTCGCCGCTGCCGTTCCTGGCGAGCGACACGGGCACCAACGCCTTGCTGGTCATCGGCTATGCGACGCTGGCGCTGCCCTATATGTACCGCGCCGTCGACACCGGGCTTCGCACTATCGACGTGCGCACGCTGACGGAAGCGGCGCAGATCCTCGGCGCCGGCTGGGGCACGATCATCGCCCGTGTCATTCTGCCCAATGTGCTGATCGCGGTATTGTCGGGCGCCTTCCTTACCTTCGCTATCGTCCTCGGCGAATTCACCATGGCCAGCCTGCTCAATCGGCCGGCCTTCGGTCCCTACCTGCAGAACATCGGCGCCAATCGCGCCTATGAGCCGGCGGCACTTGCCATCATCGCCTTCGCCATTACCTGGGCGTGCATGTCGCTGATCCAGATCCTGTCGCGTTTTGCGCCGCGATCGGCGAACCGGCCAAACTGACCGAAAAGTACTGACCGAAAGAAAAAAAGCCATGGCCGAGCCGTTCCTCTCCATCCAGCATGTGCGAAAATCCTTCGGCATCACCACCGTGGTCCAGGATTTCAACCTCGACGTCGAGCCGGGCGAATTCGTCTCCTTCCTCGGGCCATCGGGCTGCGGCAAGACGACGGTGCTGCGCATGGTCGCCGGCTTCGAGGAGCCGAGCGCCGGCAAGATCGTGGTGGCCGGCAAGGACATCACCCGGCTCAAGCCCAACCAGCGCAATGTCGGCATGGTGTTCCAGGCCTATGCGCTGTTTCCGAACCTGACCGTGGCGCAGAACATCGGGTTCGGGCTGAAAGTCGCCGGCATGCCCAAGGCCGATACCGACAGGCGCGTTGCCGAGATGCTCGACCTCATCAAGCTGCCGCAGATGGGCGACCGCTATCCCTATCAGCTCTCCGGCGGCCAGCAGCAGCGTATCGCGCTGGCGCGGGCGATTGCGCCAAAGCCGAAGCTGCTGCTGCTCGACGAGCCGCTGTCGGCGCTCGACGCCAAGGTGCGCGTGTCGCTGCGCGAGGAAATCCGCTCGATCCAGAAGAAGCTCGGCATCACCACCATCTTCGTCACCCACGACCAGGAAGAGGCGCTGTCGATCTCCGACCGCATCGCCGTCATGTATGGCGGCAAGGCCGAGCAGGTCGGCACGCCGTTCGAGATCTACAACCGGCCGGCAACCAAGTTCGTCGCCAATTTCGTCGGCACGCTGAACGTGCTCGAAGGCACCGTCACCGATGCAGCCTCGGGCAAGGTGCGCGTCAATTCGCAAGAGGTCTCGCTGCAGGGAAAGCTGAACGGCTCCAAGTCCGGCGACACGCTGTCGCTGGCGCTGCGGCCCGAGGCGATTTCGCTCGGCCGTCATCCCGGCCGCGACTCCAGTCTTTCGGGCGAGATCACCGAAGTGCACTTCCTCGGCTCAGTCATCCGGGTTCGCGTCGGCATCGGCGGCAGCACGGTGTCGCTCGACACGTTCAACAGCCCGGCCTCGCCGCCGCCCGCTGTCGGCGAGAGGGCCGAGATTTCGTTCTCGTCGGGCGATATGCTTGTGCTGCATTAGGGGAAGAGTGAATAGTGAATGGTGAATAGTGAGTAGTGAGTAGCAAGAAATACACTTTACGAGCTCCAACCGACCATTCACCATTCACCATTCACCATTCACCATTCACCATTCACCATTCACCATTCACCAGCCGAGCCATCGCCGTTTTTGCAGTGCCAATCGCCCGGCTTCACCGCTACGATGAGGCATGGCGCTTTTCGAGCTGACCCTTGTTCTCCTATTGATCGCCGTCGCGCTGACGGCGTTGTCGCGGCGTCTCCAAGTTCCCTATCCTTCGTTGCTGGCGTTGGCAGGTGCAGGGATCGCCTTCCTGCCGTTTGCGCCGACCATCGAGATTGATCCCGAACTGGCGCTTGCCTTGTTCATCGCGCCGGTGCTTCTTGACGCGGCCTACGACACGTCGCTGCGCGATCTCAATCGCTACAGACTGCCGCTTGTCTTGCTGGCGCTTGGCGCCGTCGTTTTCACCACCGCTGCCGTGGCGCTCGTTGGGTGGACAATGGCAGGCCTGCCGATCGCTGCGGCCATCGCCCTTGGCGCGATCGTGGCGCCGCCCGATGCCGTCGCGGCGTCTGCCGTGCTTGGACAGTTCAAGGTGCCGCACCGCGTCACCGCGATCCTGCAAGGCGAAAGCCTGCTCAACGACGCCACGGCACTGCTGATCTACCGCATGGCGGTTTCCGCCGCTGCCGGCTCCATCCTGCTGAGCAGCGCGATTCCGGTGATCTTGCTGTCGACGGTCGGCAGCCTTGCCGCTGGTTATGTGCTCGGCCGATTGTCTCTCGTCACACTCAGTCGCATCAGAGATCCGGCAAGCGGCACGGTGGTCCAATTTGCCGGAACATTCGGCGTCTGGATCCTGGCCGACAGGATCGGGCTCTCCGCCATTATAACAATCGTGGTCTATGCCATGACCATCGCGCGCACCGCGCCGCGCCGCATGCCGGCCAGAAATCGCGTCAGCTCCTACTCGGTCTGGGAGACGGCGGTGTTCGTGCTCAACGTGCTTGCCTTCGTCCTGATGGGACTTCAGGCACGGTTGATCGTCGGCCGGCTTGCCGAGCAGGGGCAGGTCGAAGCGTTCGTCTTCGCCGCAGCCGTGCTGGCTGTCGTCATCGTCTCGCGTCTCGTCTGGGTGCTGGGATGCGGCGCGATCATGAGGTGGCTTGCCAGCTTCGGTGACGCGGATCGGCAGGCCGAAGCCCCGTCGTTTCGCGGCGGCGTGCTGATCGGCTGGTGCGGCATGCGCGGCCTGGTCACCCTTGCGGCAGCGTTTGCCTTGCCGGCCGACTTTCCCGGCCGCGACCCGATCGTGCTCGCCGCTTTCTCGGTCGTCCTCGGCACCCTGGTGCTGCAAGGCATCAGCCTGAAGCCGCTGCTGCGCCTGCTTCGTCTCGATCCGGACGAAACTATCGACCGCGAGGTCGCGCAGGCACGCGTCGCCATCATGCAGGCAGCGCTGGAGGTGTTGAGCGGCAAGACATCGAATGCCGCGGCCGTGGTCCGCGAGCAATTTGCCGCGCAGCGCACGATCGCTGAAAATCCGGAGGACGCCCAGGCAGCGACCGAGTACGACAGGTTGCGCCTCTATGCCATCAAGAGCCAGCGTGACGCGCTGGAGCAATTGCGCATCGACGGGACGATCGGCGACGAGGCGTATCATCGTCTAGAGGAGGAAATCGACTGGTCGGAACTGGCCGCCTCTCCGCCGGGACGTTTCCAGCCGTTGACGACCTAGCTGCGCTATCTGGCCCAAGCTGTCTGCATCCGGCTGCACATTGCAGCCGATCAGCCCAACGGCTACTGCTTTCAGGGAATTGAGCCGGATAAGCAATGAAGCTGGTCAGCTACAACATCCAGTACGGGTTCGGCGGCGACGGCCGCTACGATCTCTCGCGCTGCGCCAGGATCGTCGCCGGCGCCGACATCATCGCCTTGCAGGAGGTGGAACGGCATTGGATGCGCAGCAACGAAGACGACCAGCCTGAACTTCTTTCGCGATTGCTGCCCGAATACTATTGGGTTTATGGGCCGGCCTTCGACATGGACGCCAGCGAGCGGCGTGACGGCCGCATCGTCAACCGGCGGCGGCAATTCGGCACCATGCTCCTGTCCAAGCTGCCGATCGTCTGGTCGCGCCTGCACGCGCTGCCGCTGCGCCGCACCGTGCGACCGCTCAACACCCGCAACGCAGCGCTGGAATGCATGGTCCGCACCCATGCCGGTCCGGTGCGGGTGTTTTCGCTGCATCTCGCGCATATCGCCGCCGAGGAACGGCTAGAGCAGATCGATTATCTGCTCGCCGAGCATCGCCGCGCGCCGTCCGACGGCGGCCCGTGGAGCGGCGCCGATGACGAACCGGAGCGCAACTGGAGCAATGGCGAGCCGGAGCCGGAAAACCCGCTGGCGGCGATCTGGATGGGTGATTTCAACATGGAGCCGGGCAGCGCCGAATACCGGCGCATCGTCGGCAGCACGCCGTACCATCGCGGTGCCGCCTATCTCGACGGTTTTGTCGACGCCGCCGCCGTCGCCAGCGAACCGCCGAGAGATTTCCATACCCATGTGAAGACCATCGACGGCAGTCTGGCAAAGCGACGGCTCGACCACTGCTTCGTCGGCGGGATGTTGGCGGGACGGGTGCGCTCGGTCAGCGCCGATATCGGCGAAATCGCCTCCGACCACTTCCCACTGCGGGTCGACATCGACCTGGAAACGCCGTTCGCGACAGGGACCGGAGGCGGATGAGCCGCCGATGACCTTGTCCGTCTTCTTCGCGGTGCTTGCCGCCGCCGCCATGCACGCGATCTGGAACGCGCTGGTCAAGGTCCATCTCGACCGTTTTTTGTCGATCACGCTGATGACGCTCGGCATGGGCGCCGTGGCGCTTCTGGCGCTGCCTTTCGTCGAGGTGCCGAAAGCGGAAGCGTGGCCGTACATCATCGCCTCGGTAGTCTTCCACATGGGCTACAGGACATTCCTGATCGCCGCCTACAGGGCCGGCGATTTCGCCCAGACCTATCCACTGGCGCGCGGCACCGCACCGCTGCTTGCAGCACTTGGCGGCATCGTGGTCGTCGCCGAAGTTCCGGCGCCGCTCGCCATCCTCGGCATTGTTCTCTTGTCGGCCGGGACGCTGGTGCTGTCGTTTCGCGGCGGCGCGCATCTGGAAAGACTGAACCTGCGCGCCGTAGGCTTTGCGCTGGGCACCTCGATCTTCATTGCCGGCTATACGCTGTCCGACGGCAGCGGCGCGCGGCTGGCCGCGACGGCGTCAAGCTATGCCGCATGGCTGTTCGTCTGCGATGCGCTGTGGGCGCTGGTGCTGTGTCTGATCCTCCGCGGACCAAAGGCGCTGCCGGTCCTGGCGCGCGACTGGAAGGCGGGCGTGTACACCGGCGTGCTCAGCGGCGCCGCCTACTGGATCGTGATGTGGGCGATGACCAAGGCGCCGATCGCCTCGGTCGCGGCGCTGCGCGAAACCTCGATCCTGTTCGCCATGATGATCTCGGTGTTTGCGCTCGGCGAGAAGATGACGGCGTGGCGCGGTGCCGCCGTGCTCAGCATTGTTGCCGGCGTCGTCGCGCTGAGGCTTGGATAGGCTAAAGCGCGTCGCGTTCGACCGACCTCACGCGACGCGCTTTAGATTGTTGTTTATGCATGTCGTTAACGCAAAACCGCTGCACACTTTTGCGCGACATGCATTAAGCGCCTATCTCGAGGTCGAACACCATCAGCCCGTCGGTTCCGCCTTCAAGCGCCGCGACCAGCCGAGCGCCGGCTCGGCTGTGAGCCTCATGCACCAGATAGGCGTCGCGTGCGGCGGCATCGCGGAAGTCGATGGTGAAGCCGTGCGTGAAGCCGCGCGCGAACGGTTCTGGGCTGACATTGGCGCTGAATTCGACCTTGGCCATGCCGTCGATCACCGACCGCAGCGCCTCAAGATCGGCATGGCCGCGCGCTCGTCGTCGGTGACGTCATTGCGGAATCGAGCGAAAACACAGTGCCTGATCATTCTTGGAATCTCATGCCGCTTGGTTGGTGGAAAACACGGCCGGCGGCAGCGGGTCGCGGCCAAGGATCAGATCGGCGCCCTTTTCGCCGACCATGATGGTTGGCGCATTGGTGTTGGAGGAGGGGATGCGCGGCATCACCGAAGCGTCGCAGACGCGCAAGCCCTCGATACCACGCAGCCTGAGATCCGGCGTCACCACGCTCATCGCATCATGGCCCATGCGGCAGGTGCCGACAGGGTGGTGGTCGGTCTTGGAACTGCGGCAGGCATAGTCGAACAGCTCGTCGTCGCTGGTGAGTGCCGGTCCCGGCAGCACCTCGCGCAGCACGTAGGGGGCCAGCGCGTTCTGCCGCATGATCTCGCGCGCCAGCCTGAGCCCCTTGATCGACATGTCGCGATCGTAGGGATCGGACCAGTAATTCGGGTCGATCAGCGGGTGGTCGGCCGGGTCGGCGCTGTTCAGCCGCACCGTGCCGCGCGATCGAGGGCGCAGGAAGGCCGAGTTCAGCGTCACGCCCGGATTTTTTAGTTTTTCGACACCGGCCTCGATGCCGGAGCCGAGGCCGAGATGCAGCTGGATATCGGGCGAGGCGGCGGTCGGGTCGGCGTACCAGAAGCCGCCGGTCTCGAACAGGCTGGAGGCAACCGGGCCTTTTTTCAACAGCAGGTATTGCAGGCCGGCCCACACCGTCCGGTGCAGCTTGGCGTAGTTGTCGTAGGTGTGGTCGCCGGTGCATTCGGCAATGACGAACAGGTCGAGATGATCCTGCAGGTTGGAACCGACGCCGGGCAGATCGTGCACCGGCGTCACGCCCACCGACTTCAGATGGTCGGCCGGGCCGATGCCCGACTGCATCAGCAGCTTCGGCGAGCCGATGGCGCCGGACGAGACGATGACTTCGCGCTCGGCGCGCAAGATTTTCTTCTCGCCGCCCGGCCTGTCGACGATCTCGACACCAGTGGCGCGGCCCTTGTCGATGACGATGCGCGTCACCAGCACATCGGTCCTGACGGTCAGGTTTTTTCGCGCGCGGATCGGCCTGAGATAGGCGACCGAGGCAGAGGAGCGTCTCGCGTCCTTCTGCGTCAATTGGTAATAACCGACGCCTTCCTGGGCTACCCCGTTGAAGTCCGGATTGAAGGGAATGCCCATCTCCTGCCCAGCGCGGAAATAAGCCTCGCAGATCGGCAGCGGCGCAATCGGGTTCGACACGCCGAGCGGACCCTGGTCGCCGTGAAAATCGTTGGCGTAGCGCTGGTTGTTCTCGGCCCGCTTGAAATAGGGCAGCACGTCGCGATAGCCCCAGCCGGCAAGGCCCTCTTCCTTCTCCCAGGCGTCGTAGTCGCGGGCATTGCCGCGTGTGTAGATCTGGGCGTTGATGGAGGAGCCGCCGCCGATCACCTTGGCCTGCGTGTATCGGAAGACGCGGTCCTTCATGTGCTTTTGCGGCACGGTCGACCAGCCCCAGGCGGCGATGCCCTTGGTCATCTTGGCGAAACCGGCCGGCATGTGGATCAGCGGGTGCCAGTCCTTGCCGCCCGCTTCGAGCAGCAGCACTGAATTCGATGGCTCTTCGCTCAGCCGGTTGGCCAGCACGCAGCCGGCCGGGCCGGCGCCGACGATGATGTAGTCGGTCATGGCGTCACCTGTTCACAGCCTCGGCACCGACAGCGCACCGTCGACATTGATGATCGAGCCGGTCGAAAAGCCGAGTTTGCCGCCGGCGAGTGCCACTACGGCGGCGCCGACATTGGCGGCTTCGCCCCAGCGCTTGGCCGGCACCAGACCGCCGTCGATTAGCGCGTCGTATTTGGCCATTACCCCTGCGGTCATGTCGGTGCGGATGATGCCCGGCCGCACCTCGAACACGCCGATATTTTCGGCGGCGAGGCGTAGCGCCAAGGTTTTCACCCACATCGAAAGTCCGGCCTTGGAGATGCAATAGTCGGCACGTTCCGGCGAGGCCATTTCGGCGCTGACCGAGGTGATGGTGATGATCGTTTTTGGAAAATCACCCGGCGCCGCAAGCATCGCCCTGGCAACGGCCTGGCTGAGGAAGACGGTGCCGCGCAGATTGATGGCGACGATCCGGTCGAAGTTTTCCGGTTTCAATTCCAGCAGGTCGCCACGTACCACGGCGCCGATGCCGGCATTGTTGACCAGGCAGTCGATGCGGCCGAAGGCGCTCGTCGCGGCATCGACCAATGCGGCATGGTCGTCGAGGTCGGCAATGTCGCCGCAATGGTAGGCGAATTTCGCGCCGCGGGCGGTGATGTCAGCGGCAACCCCGTCGCCGGCTTTTTCGGCAAGGTCCACGACAAGGATATCGAAGCCGGCATCGGCCAGCGCCTCGGCGCAGGCAAGGCCGATGCCGCGCGCGCCGCCGGTGATGATGGCTGCCGGACGGCTCATGTGAAGATGTTCCTTTGGACGTCCGCGCCGCCCCTCGTCGCCCTGCCGGGCACTTCTCCCCGTATAGTGACGGGGAGAAGGACGCCTTCATCGCCTGCTTCGCCAATCGCCAGCGTTGCAAAAAAGGCGCCGAGGTTGCGGCCAGCGGGCTTCTCCCCGTTCACGGGGAGAAGGTGCCGGTAGGCGGATGAGGGGCGGCGCAGACCGATCATAGGACAAGCTCGCTCTTGCGGATGTGGTCGGCGACGCGCAGCGCTTGTGCGGCGATCGACAGCGCCGGATTGACCGCGGCCGAGTTCGGCAGGAAGCCAGCGTCGACGACAAACAGGTTCTTGTGGTCGAACGAGCGGCAGAACGGGTCGAGCGGCGAGGTTGCCGGATCGTCGCCCATCTTGACCGTGCCGCACTGGTGCGACGGCGTGCGCTTGTCGAAAGGCCGCGACAGGACGATCGGATAGCCGCAGGCGCGGAAGTTCTCGCGCATCACCTTGGTCAGCCCGTCGAGCGACTGCATGTTGGAGCGCCGCCACTGCATGACGATGTCCTTGCCGTCGACCATGATGCGGCTTTCGGGGTCTGGCAGGTCCTCGCACATCAGGTACCAGTCGACGGCGTGGCCGGCCATGAAGTCCAGCGCGAATTTGGGTGCAAGCTTGACGTTGGCCCTCAGGATATGACCGTCGATCTTGCCGAGAAGCTGGACGTTGCCGAGCGGCTTTCCGCCCTTGCCGTCGGATAGATAGTAGTCGTTGAGCATCAGCGTCTTCTGGTAGACGGAGGTGTTCCTGCGGCGCGGATCGATCGCCAGCATGGCGCTCGAATTGTGGTTCATGAAGTTGCGGCCGACCTGGTCGGAGCGGTTGGCAAGGCCGTTTCCGTTCGGGGACGGCGAACGCAGCAGGATGGCGGCGGAATTGACCGCGCCGGCCGAGAGGATGACCAGTTTCGGCGTCACTTTCGTCAGTATGCCATTCTGGCGATAATGAATGGCGGCGATCGTCCTGGCATCCGGTGAGGCTTCGAGGTATTCGACATGAGCACCGGTCTCGAGCCTGATGTTCGGGTCGGCAAGTGCCGCTGTCAGCGGCCCCGATTGGGCGTCGACCTTGCCGGTCCCGGTGTTGGGAAACGCGTCCCAGCCTGTCTTGCCGTCCTTTAGCCAGGCATCGATGTCGACGCCGAGCGGCAGCGATGCCGGATGCAGGCCGAGGCCCATGAGTTCGGCGCGGGCGCGGGCGATCGGCGGCTCGTCCGGCACCGGCCCGAAGGGGTAGGGGATCGAGTGGAACGGTTCGGTCGGGTCTTCGCCGAATGCGCCGCGCACGCGAAAAAGCTGCTCGGCCCTGGAATACCAGGGCTCGAATTCCTCATAGGAGAACGGCCAGGCCGGCGAGACGCCGTCATAGTGTTCCATGACGGAAAAGTCTTCCCTGCGGTAGCGGATCAGCACCGCGCCATAGAATTTCGAATTGCCGCCGACATAGTAATAATTGCCGGGATTGAACGCAGCACCCCCGGCCTCGCGCCACATCTCCTTCGGCCGGTAGTGGCCGTCGACGAAGATGGCGCGCGTGTCGCGCGTGTGCGGCGTCGCCGGCAGCGGTTCGCCGCGCTCCAGCATCAGGATCGATGCGCCACTGCCGGCAAGGCCGGAAGCGATCGTGGCGCCGCCGATGCCGGAGCCGATAATGACGATGTCCGGGTTTGTCATGGCTGTCAGAGGATGCGGTTCTCGGTCGCCGGATCGAAGAACACCGCCTTGGTCAGGTTGAAGGCGAGCGGCGTGACCGTGCCCGGCTGGATGTTGGCGTCGGCGCGCAGACGCGCCACCACCGCCTTGCCGCCGAGATTGGTGACGGCGAAGGTGTCGGAGCCGGCCGGTTCCACAACCTCGATGTGACAGTCGGCGGTGGCGATGTTCGATGCGTTGCGTTCGGCTCCTTCAGGATCGGTCAGGGCCTCGGGACGGACGCCAAAAATGATCGGCTTGTCGTGGAATGCCGACAGACCAGTCGGCGCATCGGCCAGCGGCAGCGAGATCGGCTCGCGCGCCTCGCGCTGCAGCACCACGGAAAGCGCATTGCCATTGCCGCCGATCGTCGCCGGGATCAGGTTCATCGCCGGCGAGCCCATGAAGTCGGCGACGAACAGATTGGTCGGGTTGTTGTAGATTTCGGCAGGCGTGCCGAATTGCTGCACCTCACCGTCGCGCATCACCGCGATCTTGGTGGCCAGCGTCATCGCTTCGATCTGGTCGTGAGTGACGTAGACGATCGTGGTGCCGGTGGTTGCGTGCAGCCGCTTGATCTCGATGCGCATGTCGACGCGCAGCTTGGCGTCGAGATTGGAGAGCGGCTCGTCGAAGAGAAACAGCTTGGGGTCGCGCACCAGCGCCCGGCCCATGGCGACGCGCTGACGCTGGCCGCCGGAAAGCTGGCTCGGCTTGCGCTGCAGGAGGTGGCCGATCTGCAGCACCTTCGCCACCTTGTCGATCGCCTTCTGGCGCTCGTGGGCCGGCACGCCGCGCATCTCCATGCCGAAGGCAATGTTTCCCGCGACGGTCATGTTCGGATAGAGCGCATAGCTCTGGAACACCATGGCGATGTCGCGCTTCGAGGGGTGGAGATCGTTGATCGTGCGTCCGTCGACACGGATTTCGCCTTCGGTGATAGTTTCCAGGCCGGCGATGGTGTTGAGCAAGGTCGACTTGCCGCAGCCGGACGGGCCGACCAGCACGAGGAAGCCGCCCTTTTCGAGATCAACGTCGATGCCCTTCAGGATCTCGACCGATCCGAACCGCTTCCTCAGCCCATCAATTTCGAGAAAAGCCATTCGATTATCCTTTGACGGCGCCGGCCATCAGGCCGCGCACGAAATAGCGGCCAGCGACCACATAGACGAGAAGGGTCGGCAGTGCGGCGATCATCGCCGCCGCCATGTTGACGTTGTATTCGACGACACCGGTCGAGGTGTTGACGACGTTGTTCAGCGCCACGGTCATCGGCATCGCGTCGCCGGTGCCCGCATAGGCCGAGGCGAACAGGAAGTCGTTCCAGATGTTGGTGAACTGGTAGATGACGGTGACGACGAAGATCGGCATCGAATTCGGCAGCATGATGCGCCGGAAAATCTGGAAGAAGCTGGCTCCGTCGACCTGTGCCGCCTTGACCAGTTCGGTCGGGAACGCCTCGTAATAATTGCGGAAGAACAAAGTGGTGAAGCCGAGCCCGTAGACGACGTGGACAAAGACCAGATTGGCCGTCGGATTGCCCAAGCCGAATGAAAATCCCGTTGCGTTTCGCAGCGTCACGCCGAAGCGGCCGAGGCTGCCGAGGATCGTCGCCATCGGCAACAGCACCGACTGGAAAGGGATGAAGCAGGCAAACAGCATCAGCCCGAAAACCAGCGTGTGGCCGCGGAAGCGCCATTTGGTCAGGACATAGCCGTTGAGCGCGCCGAGCAGCGTCGAGATCAGCACCGCCGGAACCACCATCTTGATGGAATTCCAGAAATAGCCCTTGATGCCGGCGCAGGTCAGGCCGACGCAGGTCTCGCCCCACGCCTTCAGCCACGGCTCGAAGGTCGGCGCCTGCGGCAGCGCCAGCATGTTGCCGTTCTGGATCTCGTCCATGGTCTTGAACGAGGTCACCAGCATGACGAACAGCGGCATCAGGTAGAACAGCGCGAACAGCGCCAGCAGGCCGTAGATGACGATGCGGTTGACGGTCCTGGCGCTGATGCCGCCAGTGCTCTGGCGAGTGGGCGTGGCAATGACGCTCATCGCGGCGGCTCCCTGAGCTCGGAATAGAGATAGGGCACGATGATCGCGGTGATGGTCATCAGCATGATCACGGCGCTGGCCGAGCCGACGGCCATTTCGTTGCGCTTGAAAGTGTACTCATACATGAAGTTCGACGGCAGCCAGGCCGAGCCGCCCGGCCCGCCGCTGGTCAGTGCTACGACCAGATCGTAGGACTTGATGGCGAGGTGAGCGAGCACGATGAAGGCCGAGAGGAAGACCGGCCGCAGCAGCGGGATGACGATCCGGCGATAGAGCTGGACCGTGGTGGCGCCGTCGATCTGCGCCGCCTTCATGATCTCGCCGTCGATGCCGCGCAGGCCGGCCAGGAACATCGCCATGATGAAACCCGAGGCCTGCCAGACGCCGGCGATCACCACGGTGTAGATGACGAAATCCTTGTTCTTGATCCAGTCGAAATGGAAGCTCGTCCAGCCCCATTGATGCAGCGTCTGCTCCAGGCCGAGGCCGGGATCGAGGAACCATTTCCAGGCGACGCCGGTGACGATGAAGGACAGCGCCATCGGATAAAGATAGATCGGCCGCAACATGCCTTCGCCGCGGATCTTCTGGTCGAGCAGGATCGCCAGGAAAAGGCCGAGCGCCAGGCAGATGAAGATGTAGAGAAAGCCGAAAATGCCCATATTGGTGATCGACGTGTACCAGCTCGACGGCGGGTCGCTCTCGAAGGTCCAGCGCCACAGCCGCTGATAGGCACGCGGCCCGGTCAGCGTATAGGACGGGAACGTCTTGGAATTGGTGAAGGACAGATACACCGTCCACAGGATGAAGCCGTAGACGAAGACGATGGTGATCGCAAAGCTTGGCGCCAGTACGATCTTCGGCAGCGCGTCCTGCAGGCGCGAACGCACCGAGACGCCCGGGCGCGCATTATGCTCCGGCGTCAGCTTGATCTGGGTCGCGACCGTTGTCATGGGCTCCTCCCTCGCGGGTCCCTTCACCGCCAGGCGGGGAAGGATAGCCCCGTCGAGACGGGGCGTGTTGGTTGATCGCCGGCGCCATTCCGACCAGAAGCCGACCATCCTGGCTTGGTGGAACCTTCCCCACCGGAGCGGGGAAGGTCCTTTCATGCCGGTTCTTATTTGGCGTCTTCGATTGCGTTGACCAACTGGGTCACGGCCTCGTCCGAGGTCTTGATCTGGCCGTGGACGAATTTCGAGACGACGTCCTTGTAGGCATTGGCGACGGCCGGCGGCGCGCCATAGCCTTGCGCCAGCGAACCGAACAGCGTGCCGCCTTCGTTGGCGGCCTTCAGGTCGGCCATGCCCTTCTTGCCGCAAGCGTCGAAGTCGGTGTCGGGCACGTCGGTGCGGGCCGGGACCGAGCCCTTGACGACGTTGAAAGCCGACTGGAAGCTCTTCGACAAAGTGGCGGTGGCCAAGGCGACCTGGGCGGCCTTGCGGTCCTCCGGAACGTCGAACATGCCGAACATGTCGGAGTTGTAGACCACGCTGCCGTCGGTGCCCGGGAAGCGGTAGCACAGGAAGTCGGTGCCTGGGGTCTTCTTGGCGGCGTTGAATTCGCCCTTGGCCCAGTCGCCCATCACCTGCACCAGCGCATCGCCCTTGATGACCATGGCGGTGGCGAGGTTCCAGTCGCGGCCGGAGAAGTTCGGGTCGACATAGGTGACGAGCTTGGCAAGGTTGTCGAACGACTTCTTCATCGTGTCGGATTTCAGCTGCTCCTCGTCGAGGTCGTTGAAGGCCTTTTTGTAGAACTCAGGTCCGCCGGTCGACAGCACGACGGAATCGAACATGGTGGCTTCCTGCCAGTTCTGGCCGCCAAGCGCGAGCGGGATGACGCCCGCCAACTTGGCCTTGTCGAGCAGCGCGATGAATTCGTCGAAGGTCTTGGGCTCGGTGCCGCCGATCTTGTCCATCACCGCCTTGTTGATCCACAGCCAGTTGACCGAGTGGACGTTGACCGGAGCCGCGACCCACTTGCCGTCATAGACCGAGAATTTCTGCAGGGCGGCCGGCACGGATTTGTCCCAGCCTTCCTTTACCGCCGTCTCCGTCAGGTCGCCCATCACGCCGGCCGCAGCGTAATCGAGCACGGTATAGCCGAGCATCTGCGAGGCGGTCGGGTAGTTGCCCGCCGCAACCATCGCCTTCAGCGCGGTCATGGCGGCGTCGCCGCCGCCGCCGGCCACGGGCACGTCCTTCCAGGCAAAGCCTTGCTTGGCCAGATCCTCCTTGAGCACGTTCAAGGCAGCCGCTTCGCCGCCAGACGTCCACCAATGCAGCATCTCGACTTCCTTGACGTCCTGGGCATGGGCCGCGAACGCAAGACCCGAGCCGAGAGCCGTTCCGATAAGCAGTTTGCGCAACATGTACTTCCTCCCTTGTTGCAGCTACACGACCGGCGGCTGTCCGCCGGGTTCTTCACAGCTCAGCCGACCCACCATCCGGTGCGCTGGCCGCGATGAAACTGGATTGTCTTTTCCTCGGTATAATCCTCGACGGCGCGCTTGCCGAGTTCGCGTCCGAGACCGGATTGCTTGTAGCCTCCGAAAGGCAGCTCGGGATAACCTTCCATGAACGTGTTCACCCAAACGGTTCCCGAACGCACACTCCGCGCCACCGACATGCAGGTGTCGATGCTGGCGCTCCACACACCCGCCGATAGACCATAGGGCGTGTTGTTGGCGATGCGCAACGCCTCTTCAATCGATCCAAACGTCAGTACCGACAGCACCGGGCCGAACACTTCCTCACGTGCAATGGCCATGTCTTCGGTGACGCCGCGAAGGATGGTCGGATCGAGATACTGACCGGCACTGGAGGCGATCTGCTTGCCGCCGCTATAGACGCTGCTGCCGTCGTTTGCCGCCGCCGCCACGTAGCCGGTGACCTTGGAAAGGTGCTCGGAAGAGATCATCGCGCCGACCTTGGTTCTGTCATCGAGCGGATCGCCGACGGTGACCCTGGCGGTGAGCGCCTTCACCGCATCGAGGAAGTCGTCGGCGATCGCCTCATGGACGATTAGCCGGCTGCCCGCGTTGCAGCATTCGCCGGCGTTGAAGAAGCCGCCGAACACCGCCGCGTCGGCGGCGGCTTCGAGGTCGGCGTCCGGAAAGACGATCTGGCCGTTTTTGCCGCCGAGCTCCATCGAGACCTTCTTCAGCGCGTTCGCAGCCGATGCCATGGTCACCTTGCCGACCCGCGTGGAACCGGTGAACGACACCATCTCGACCAGCGGATGGCTGACCATCGGCGCGCCGACATCGGCGCCCAGGCCAGCGAGGATGTTGACGACGCCATCCGGCAAGCCGGCCCGCATCAGGATGTCGCCGAGCACGAAGGTCGAGGCCGAGGTCATCTCGCTCGGCTTGACCACCGCCGTGCAGCCGGCGGCGAGCGCGAACGGCAGTTTCTGGCTGACGATGAGGAACGGAAAATTCCACGGCGTGATGATCGAGACGACGCCGATCGGTTCACGCAGCACGACGCCCAGCATGGCATCGCCGAGGTTGGCGTAGCTCTCGCCATGCAGCGTGCGGGCAAGCGCCGCGGCATAGCGCCAGATGTCGACGGCGCCGCCGATCTCGCCGCGCGCCTGGGCGATCGGCTTGCCGGATTCCAGCGCGTCGAGCCGGGCAATCTCCTCGAGCCGCGCCTCGATCAGGTCCGCCGCCTTGAGCAGGACCGCGGCGCGCTCGCCGGCCTTCATGCGCGGCCAGGGGCCGGTCTCGAAGGCCTTGTGCGCGGCGGTCACCGCCGCCTCGACTTCCTCTTCGCCGGCTTGCGCATAGCGCGAAACGGTGAAGCCGTGGCCGGGGCTGTTGCGCTCCAGCGTCCGGCCGTCGCGGGCATCGACGAACCTGCCGTCGATCAGCAGCCGGTAGGTCTTCGGTGCTGCGGATGCCTCGGCGGGCATGGCGATGGTGAGGGGCAAGTTCATGTGCGTTCTGGGTTCCGCTGCATTCTAGGATCTTGAAAACGCTGGTTTCTGCTTGGTCTTGAAAGCGTTGACACCGGCCTTGAGATCGCCGGTCAGCGTGATGAAGCCGCTGGCCAGCGCCTCGGTTGCGGCGGCACTGTCCTCGCCTTCGGCGATCGCGATCATCAGCTTGGCGGCTTCGGTTGCCAGCGGGCCGCGCTCGGCGATCTTGCCGGCCCAGGCCCTGGCCTCGGTGAATGCGTTGCCCGTTTCGACCACCCGGTCGACGATGCCCAGAGCGAGTGCTTCGGCAGCCACGAACAGTTCTCCGCCAAGCGCCATGCGCCGCACCGTCTGCGCGCCGAAGCGGCGCACCGCGCGCTGCGTGCCGGACCAGCCGGGCACCACGCCGATCGAGGTTTCCGGAAAACCCAATTTGACCTGCGCCTCGGCGACGCGGAAGTCGCAGGCGACCGCCAGTTCCAGCCCGCCACCCAGTGCATGGCCGGACAGAACGGCGATCGTCGGCTGCCGCAACCGCGCCAGCCGATCGAAGACGCGGTGGCCGTAGCGAACCCATTGCACCTGGAAATCGGCGGCGCTCATTTGCGACCAGGCTTCGACGTCGCCGCCGGCGCAAAAGCCCTTGCCTTCGCCGCACAGCAGCACGACACGAACGCTGTCCGCAGCTTCCGCCGTATCGAGCGCGGCTTCCAGCGCGCGCAGCATCGGGATGTCGAGCGCGTTGAATTTCTCCGGCCGGCGCAGCGTGACGATGCCGAGGTCGCCGTCTGTTTCAAAGCTGACGAGACGCTCAGACATGCGCGCCTCCAAGCGAGGCGCCGCCATTGAGCGACAGCCCGATCGGCCGGTCACGGTAGAGCGCGTCCGGCGTGACCTTCAGGTCGTTGGCGACGGCGAGCGGGATCTCGGCCTGCGCCAGCACGTCGCGCTCGAGGTCGATGCCCGGTGCCAACTCATTCACCATCAGCCCATCCGGCGTCAGCTTCATCACGCAGCGCTCGGTGACATAGGTGATGTCTTGTCCTTGCGCGACAGCGCGCTTGCCGGAGAAGGAGATGTGCTCGACCTCGCCGACCACCTTCTTGACCTTGCCTTCCCCGTCGATGCGGATGCCGCCATCGGCAAGCGACAGTTTGGCGCCGGCATTGAAGAAACCGGAAAAGACGATCTTCTTGGCCCGCGCGGTGATGTCGACAAAACCGCCGGCGCCGGCGGTGACATGCGGCCGCGCCGAAAGCTTCGACACGTTGACCGAGCCGTGGCGGTCGATCTGCAGGAAGGACAACAGCGACGCGTCGAAACCGCCGCCCTGGAAGTAGATGAACTGGTGTGGCGAAGGCATGAACGCGTCGGCATTCGACGAGCAGCCGAACTTGAAATCGAGCAGCGGCACG
Source organism: Mesorhizobium sp. WSM4845 (assembly GCF_055811455.1). Taxonomy (NCBI): domain Bacteria; kingdom Pseudomonadati; phylum Pseudomonadota; class Alphaproteobacteria; order Hyphomicrobiales; family Phyllobacteriaceae; genus Mesorhizobium; species Mesorhizobium sp. WSM4845. Next base: position 83,656 of record NZ_JBVVQA010000024.1, on the reverse strand, counting down.
CCGCCGACCGCGCCCTGTTCGATCACCCAGGTGACCTTGCCGTGCTGGCCCTCCTCGATAAGGATGCGCGGCACGTTGGCCGAGATGCCGAAGCCAATGTTGACGGCCATGCCGTCGGCAAGCTCCATGGCGACGCGTCGCGCGATGACCTTCTGGACGCTCATCTCGGCGTTGCGGAAAGTCGACAGCGGGCGGAAGATCTCGCCGGAGATGGCCGGGTCGTAGGGTGTCAGCGTCGTCTGCAACTGGTCGGGCGCCGCCACGATATGGTCGACCAGCACACCGGGCACGCGCACGTCATGCGGCTTCAGCGTGCCGTTCTCGACGACGCGTTTGACCTGCGCGATGACGATACCGCCATTGTTGCGGGCGGCGAGCGCCTGCTCCAGCCCGCCGAGATAGGCGCCCTCGTGCTCGTAGGTGAGGTTGCCGCGCTCATCGGCGGTGGTGGCGCGGATGATGGAGACATCAGGCACGATCGAGCGGAAATAGAGCCATTCCTCGCCGTCGAACTGCTGCACCGAAACGATCGGCTCGCTGGCCGCCGCATTCATGGCGCAGCCCTGATGACGCGGGTCGGCGAAGGTGTCGAGGCCGACCTTGGTCAGCACGCCGGGGCGCTTGGCGGCGGCCTCGCGATGCATGTCGAACAATATGCCGGATGGCACGTTGTAGGCGGCGACCGAATTGTCACCGATCATCTTCCAGATCTGGGGCGGTTCAGAGGATGAAGGGCCGGACGGATAGGAGCCGCACAGCGTGCGCTTCAACAGGCCGGGCTTGGCCAGATGGTCGATACCCCTGATGCCGTACATGTCGCCGGCGGCGATCGGGTGCAGCGTTGTGATGTTCTTCGGATGGCCTTCCGCGTCGAAGCGCTCGCCGATCGCGGCGAGCACCGCATCCGGGCAGCCGAGACCGCTCGACGACGACACCGAAACGACCATGCCGTCAATGATCAGGCTGGCGGCTTGCGCTGCGGAGACGAGTTTGCTCACGCTGCGCCCCCGAGATTCGGATCGATCGCGACCGATTTTCCGGACTTCGCGGATTGCAACGCGGCTTCGGCTGATGTCAGCGACCAGACGCCGTCCTCGCCGGTGGCCGACGGCTGGCCTTCGCCACCGATCGCCGCGTGGAACTGGCGCAGGGAACGGACATAGAGATCTTCGCGGTCGAAGCTCAATTCCTCCTCGCCCTTTGCCGTGCGCAGCAGCACAGAGCCGATCGGCTTCTGCGTCATCACATCTTTCGCGATCAGGGAGCCTTCGCTGCCATGCACCTCGAAGCCGGTGCCGGCGAATTTGGTGGTGAAGCCTTCATGCGACTGGGCGATGATGCCCGATCTGAAGCGCCAGATGCACATGGCGCCGTCTTCCAGCCCGCCGCTGGCCATGCCTGCGGCCTGGGTGAACGCCGAAACTTCGAGCGGATCGTCGCCGAGCACGAAGCGCAGCGTGTCGGCATCGTGCACGGTGATATCGAGCACCACGCCGCCACCGGCTTCCGGCCTGGTTATGCGCCAGCCCTGCAGATTTTCGGGCAGATAGACCGAGTGGAAGACGCGCGCAGCAATCGGCTTGCCGATGCGGCCGTCGGCAATGGCTTCGCGCATCGCCCGGTGCGAGCCGGCATTGCGCAGATGATGGTTGGTGCCGAGCACGATGCCGGCCGCCTTGGCGGCGGCGACCATCTTCCGTGCATCGGCGCTGGTCAGAGCCAGCGGCTTTTCGCACAACACATGTTTTCCCGCGGTGATGGCGGCTAGTGCCTGTTCGAGATGCAATTCGTTGGTGGTCGAGATATAGACGGCGTCGATGTCGGAGCCGAGCAATGCATCGAGCGTCGAGACGGCGAGCGGAATGACGTTCTCCTTGGCATAGGAAGTGGCGCGCTCCGGGTTGGAACTCATCACCGCCGCGATTTCCCCGTCGGCCTGAGCGCGGATGGCGTTGATCATGAATTGCCTGGCGATCGTGCTTGCGCCGATCAGTCCCCATCTGACGGTCATGCCGCGTCTCCCATTCCGGCACGGCGATCAGGACCGCAACTGTCCCTGACGACGAGGTTGACGGCGCCGATATGATCCTCGGCGCGCGTGGTGCGCGACTGGATCATCTTCAGCATGACATGGGCGGCGCGCTCGCCGAGGCCCGCCGAATCCACTGCGACACTGGTCAGCGCCGGCATGTAGTGCTGGGCTTCGATCACGTCGTCGAAGCCGACAACGGCGAAATCCGCGCCGGGCTCGAGGCCGCGCTTGCGCAGCGCCAGCATGACTCCGAAGGCGACCGCATCGTTGAAGCACAGCGCCGCGCTCGGCGGCTCGGCCATGGCGAGGGCCGTCTCCAGGCAGGCAATGCCGCCCTTGCGGCTGGTTTCGCCTTCGACGACCAGTGTATCGCGCTTGGCGATGCCGAGCCCCTCGCAGGCCTCGCGAAAACCGCCCAGCCGCTCGTGATAGACCACCAGATCCGATGAGCCGCCGAAGAACGCCAGCCGGCGATGCCCTTTGCCGATCAGATGGGCGGTGGCGAGCCAGGCGCCGCGATGATTGTCGGGCGCTATCACCGGGATGCGGCTTTCAGGAAGGCGGCGCATGGTGAAGACGATCGGAAGGCCCGCCATCTCGATGCGGCGGAACGCACCGGGAGTCGTGCCGCGCGCCGGCGACACGATCAGCCCGGCGACACCTTGCTCCATCAGCGATTTCAGCACCTCTTCCTGGCGCACCGGGTTCTCCGCCGTGTTGGCGATGAACGGCACGATGCCCGCCGACTGGAACACACGCTCCATGCCGACAGCCATTTCGGCGAAAAACGGGTTGGTAAGGTCGTTGATGACCATGCCGATGACGTTGGAATGGGCCTTGCGCAGATTGGCGGCGCCGCGGTTGTAGACATAGCCGACAGCCTCGATCGCCTTGCGAACCTTCAGCGCGGTCTCAGGCCGGATCAGATCGCTGCCCTGCAGCACGAGCGACACTGTCGACTTGGACACGCCCGCCTCTCGGGCAATGTCGAGTATCGTCGCCTTGGGCCTGCTGGCCATTCAGATACGTCCTCCGGTGTTTTCCGGCCGAATTTATTGGAACGTTCTAATTCTGAGCTGGATTTGAGTCAATCAGGATTTTTCCAGAATTCGAAAAATTTGGCAATCGGCGGCTTAAATGCCACTCTTAAACGGCTTTCTTCGCTGCGATGTAGCATTCTGGGGTATAGATCGAGAATCCACAAAGGCCCTTGATTTGTTGGAACGTTCCATTTAATAGCGCGACGAAGGGAGAGATCGATGGACATTGCCTTGCCCGGGGAGGGCGGTCGCAGCACTCGCTACCGCCTTGTCGGCCAGCCGGCACAGCCGGTGATCGGCGCGCGGTTTTCGCGCATCGCCTATGCCGCCGCCCATGTCGTTGCCGATCCCCTCGCGATGACCGATCCGTGGTCTCATCCTGCGGTCGACTGGGAGCGCACGATGGCGTTCCGCCATCATCTGTGGCGGCTCGGCTTCCGCATCGCCGAGGCGATGGATACCGCGCAGCGCGGCATGGGCTTCGACTGGACAAACGCCAGGGAATTGATCCGCCGCTCGATCGCCGAGGCGCGAACCGTCGAGGGCGCCGACCTCGCCTCAGGCGCCGGGACAGACCATCTGGTGCCGGGCGCCGCCAGGACGCTCGACGATGTCGTCGCGGCCTATGAGGAGCAGTTCGATTTCATCGAAGGCCTGGGCGGCAAGGCGATCATGATGGCCAGCCGCGCGCTGGCGGCGGTAGCAAAGGGTCCGGAAGACTATGCCAGCGTCTATGACCGCATCCTTCGCCAAGCCTCCGGCAAGGTCATCCTGCACTGGCTGGGCGACATGTTCGATCCGGCGCTAAAGAACTATTGGGGCAGCCATGATTTCGACACTGTGCTCGATACGGTCGTCGCCATCATCGAACGCCACGCCGGCAAGGTCGAGGGGATCAAGATATCGCTGCTCGATGCCGGCAAAGAGGTTGCCCTGCGCAACCGGCTGCCGGAAGGGGTGGTCATGTTCACCGGCGACGACTTCAACTATCCCGAGCTGATCGCCGGCGACGGCGAAAGACACTCGCATGCGCTGCTCGGTATTTTCGACGCCATCGCGCCGGTCGCCAATGCCGCGCTGGCGAAACTGGCCGCTGGCGACCGCTCAGGCTATGACGCGCTGATGGCGCCGACGGTACCTCTGTCGCGGAAAATCTTCGAGGCGCCGACCGAATACTACAAGGCCGGTATCGTCTTCCTGGCGTGGCTGAACGGCCACCAGGACCATTTTTTGATGATCGGCGGCATGCAGTCGGCACGCGGCATTTGCCACTATGCCGATGTGTTCCGCCTTGCCGACCAAGCCGGATTGCTGGTCGACCCGGAGCTTGCCATCGCCAGAATGGAGAACCTGTGCGCCGTGGCGGGTGTCTGACCGCCAGCACAAGAAGAGCTCGCCCGAATCTCCGATTTGCCTTGTCTCGGCAAATCTGTATGCGCTATGCGTCCGACGCGGGACCATCCGGCACGCCGACGCAAGATGGTCATAGCGGCCGTTCTGCATAGGGATACGCCAATGGATTTCAACCTAAGGGGCAAGCGCGTTTTCGTGGCCGGGCATCGCGGCATGGTCGGCTCGGCCATATTGCGAAGGCTGGCGGACGAGGACTGCGAGGTCCTGACCGCATCCCGCGATGAACTCGACCTGATGGACCAGGCCGGCGTGCGGCGCTGGATGGCTGGCCACAGGCCGGACGCGGTGGTGATGGCAGCGGCCAAGGTCGGCGGTATCCTGGCAAACAACAGGTTGCCGGTCGATTTTCTGCAGGACAATCTCATCATGCAGACCAATGTCATCGAGAGCGCCTTCCGCAACGAAGTGCAGAAATTGCTGTTTCTCGGTTCGTCCTGCATCTATCCGAAGTTTGCGGCGCAGCCGATCTCCGAGGATGCCTTGCTGACCGGTCCGCTCGAACCGACCAACGAATGGTATGCGATCGCCAAGATCGCAGGGCTGAAACTGTGCCAGGCGTATCGGCGCCAATACGGTGTCGAGTACATCTCGGCGATGCCGACCAATCTCTATGGCCCCGGCGACAATTTCGACCTCTCCACCAGCCATGTCGTGCCAGCCCTGATGCGCAAGGCGCACAAGGCCAAGCGCGCCGGCGACAAAACCCTGGAGGTCTGGGGATCGGGCACGCCGATGCGCGAGTTCCTGCATGTCGACGACGCCGCCGACGCTCTGGTCTGGCTGCTGAAAAACTATGCCGGCGACAGCCACGTCAATGTCGGCTCGGGCGAAGACATCACCATTGCCGAACTGGCCCGCACCATGCTCTCCGTCGTCGGCGCCGAGGCGGTGCTCACATTCGATGCGACGAAGCCAGACGGCACGCCGCGCAAGCTGATGGACGTGTCGCGCCTGTTTGCCACGGGCTGGCGCCCGCGCTACTCGCTTCAGAGTGGCTTGGAGCATACCTATGCCTGGTTTCTCCAGCATATCGAGACGGGCGATCTCCGCCTCGGCGCGGCTTGATCTCAATCGACGCTGATTGTTGCCAGCAGACATGACGGCTGGGGGCGGTCGTCTCTTGACCATGGCCAATGCAAAGTCGCTCGTCGACACGCTTGGTTTAGCGTTTCGGATTCGCGTGGAGGAGCGATGCCCCGGGACATCAAATTTCAATTCGTCTCGTCGATAAGCCCGAAAAGAATGCTCTGCCGAATTCATTGAGTGGCATTGGCTGGGGCCATCTTGCTCCCCCTGGGATGCTTCACGAAGGCGACGAAGTATGGGTTGTGCTGGCGCCGAGTGATCGACTTGCGCAGTTCTGCGAAGTCTGACAGGCCTTTCTCTTGAGAACGATGATTTCGCCATCGATGATGGCGCTCTCGACGCCTAGCGTCTTGGCAAATGCCGAAGGTCGCGATATTTGGACGTCCAATCGAGCCCGCGGCGGGTGAATATCCGCGCACGGCCGGCGTCGAAGGCGATCGGGGAACGGTAGCCGTCGAATTTGACCTCGTGAGACCATCGGTCGCCTTGGGCGGCATTGGCGACCGAGGTAGGCATCATCGCAGGAATGAAACTTGAGCCGGCTGGAGCCGATACTTACAATTTAACGCACCAGCTCGATTCTAGGCGGCGGGCTTGCATTAGACAGAGTGAACAGATCGTGATTCCGTCCAGCGGCGCAACAAAATGGCCGCGCTCGCGTTGCGAGGCATGGAAGTTTACGAGAGCATCCAGCACGCCTGGGCGGCCCTAAGGCTGGTTCGCCTTGCTATCGAGGAGACCTGCCCCGCTGGCGTGCTGCCGCTTTGCGGCCCCGAACTCGTCCCCGAGGGCGACGCCCTCGCCAAAGCTATCATTGAAACCGTAGAGAGACTAAATCGCTGCCACTCCAATACGTCAGTTGTTGGCAGGAAGGTCGGAGAGGCGCGTTAGGTCAGTCATAAACGAAGGCGTACCGTGCTGGCCCATCTGCACGAGAAAGCCCTTACTCTTGAGGAACATGACATGGAGCCACAACCAATCCCTGAGCCGCTGTAGGTCGCTCTCCAGAGCTTCCCGCTCCGCGATCACCTGGGCTTCGAGCAGTCTCTCCGGGTGACGTTCATGGAGCAGAGCACTCGCCCGCGAAAACATGGCTTTCAGCGTTCCGACATCCAAATCGAGGCCCTTCGCCAAGCCGGCGCCGCCTTCTAAGGTCATTCGTGCGAATGGAGTTGGCTCCCCAATACGCTGGGCGTTGGGCAGCCTCAAGAGTCCTTTTCGCTCAAGCCATCCCAGTATTGCGTCGGCGTCCTTTGTTCGGATGTTGAGGAGCGCCTGGCGGTTGCGTTCCTCTACTGCGCTCAAGCAGGCGAACGCGATGCCTTCTACTATTTTTCTAACCTGCAGCGCGACCCGTTCTGCGCGGAGAAGATTGGACCCTGCCGACCCGCTCTCCTCAATCAGCACAAAGCGCCACCGGATCAATTGCATAATCGCGAAGTACGAAATGTCGGGGTCCTTGGCATCTAATTGCTCTTGCGCTCAATGATCAACTCGTCCGCCGGCCGGGACGCGCCGCCAACACTATACCGGATATACCGGAGGCTGACTTCGTGCATGACGAATCCCGCGAATGACTCGCGGATTGCCGGTACGTCGTTGATCGATAGGATGAAGCGACCCTTCAGCGCCCGCGGCCTTGTCGCGATCACCTCGAATTGGTCGCGGCCGAACAGCTCCTTATCATAGTCGCCCTCGTCGTAGTATGGCGGATCGAGGGTTTCCGGCCGGTCGTAGCGGTCCAAAAATCAAGCGGTCCGATTTGGGGTTCTCGAGAATACGGCATTCACGCGGTACAACCAGAAGCGCGCCCCTACGAGTGACGGCGGATTGTCTGGATGGTGGGCGTGACAGGGATTGAACCTGTGACCCCTGCAATGTCAATGCAGTGCTCTCCCGCTGAGCTACACGCCCATCCGAAGCCGCGCATACACCATTTTTGCTCCGGCGCGTCAATAGCAGGAAAGGGAAAGAAAAGGTTCGCCTTGCCACGCCGTCGAAGGCGCGCCGGAAGCCGGCGGCGGAAAGCGTGTCAGGCTGCCTGCAGCATCTTTTCGACCTCGTTGACGAGGTCGCGCAGATGGAACGGCTTCGACAGCACCTTGGCGTCTTTCGGCGCCTTGGAATCCGGATTGAGCGCAACGGCCGCGAAGCCGGTGATGAACATGACCTTGAGGTCGGGATCGATCTCGGTGGCGCGTCTAGCGAGTTCTATGCCGTCCATCTCCGGCATCACGATGTCGGTCAAGAGCAGCGAGAAAGGCTCTTCGCGCAGCCGCTCATAGGCGCTGGCGCCATTGTCGAAATCGCTGACCTGGTAGCCGGCACGCTCCAGCGCCTTGACGAGGAACCGGCGCATGTCGTCGTCGTCTTCCGCCAGCAGAATGCGTGCCATCTTATCCCGTCCGAATCACCCGCCCGAGACTGCCGTGCGGCAGCCCGTTAACCATCCTGTATATGAGGAGGCGAGGGTAAACATCAAGTGAACGATAAAGGCCCGACCGGCCTTAACAAAGCGGTCCGGACGCCGAAACGCTGGACATGCGGCCGGCGAGGTGGCACCTTTCCAACCATGATACATTGGTGTTTCCGGATTCGTTCAAATTGAAAACGGCAGCCGAGGATTTTTCGGTCGTTCCCCCCTTCGAAATCCGGTCGGGCGCCGAACAGCGCGTCCCCTTCCTCTTCAACTCACCGCATAGCGGCCGTCACTATCCGGACCGGTTCCTGGCGATGGCAAGGCTGGACCGAAACGCCATCCGCCGCTCCGAAGATTGCTATGTCGACGAATTGTTCGGCGGCGCCGTCGCGCTCGGCGCGCCGATGCTGGCGGCAAACTTCCCGCGCGCCTATCTCGACGTCAACCGGGAGCCGTGGGAACTCGATCCGCGCATGTTCGCCGAACCCGTGCCGTCGTTCTGCAATATCCGCTCGGCGCGCGTCGCCGGCGGGCTTGGCACCGTGCCCAAGCTGGTAGGAGAGGGGCTCGAAATCTATGCCGGCCGCTTGCCGTTGGCGGAAGCCGTCGGGCGCATCGAGGCTGTCTACAAGCCTTATCACGAGACGCTAAAACGGCTTTTGACCAGGACCCATGCGCGGTTCGGCTTTGCCGTGCTGATCGATTGCCACTCGATGCCGGCGAGCATCAGGGTCGGCGACAGCGGTGTCAGGCCCGACTTCATCGTCGGCGACCGTTTCGGCATCTCCGCCGCGGCAGCGTTGACCGAGACGGCGATCGGCCTGCTGATCGGCATGGGCTATACCGTCGCCCATAACAAGCCTTATGCCGGAGGCTTCATCACCGAGCACTATGGCCGCCCCGTGCGCCACCTCCATGCACTGCAGATCGAGGTCAATCGCGGGCTTTACATGAACGAGCGGACGTTCCAGAAATCCGCCGGCTTCGATGCGCTCGCCGACGATCTGGCGCAATTCTCGGCCGACCTGATGGCGATGCCCGACCACAATTTTATCGACCTGCCGCTTGCCGCCGAATGATTGCCCAAAAACGAAACGAGATCTGGCGCCGGATAAAGGCATCGGGGTGCGGGTCGGGACGCGCAATCGGCTGAGTGCCGCGCCGAAAAAAAGACCGCATCGTTTGCACGACACGGTCGAAGTCTAGGGAGGAAACGCCCAAGGAGGGCATGGACAGGAGAACCTGTCCGAGAACAAATCTATTGTGCGATGCACAAATGTCAAGCCGCCGTGCGGCGTTTTTAATTCACTATGATGTGGAAACTGCGTTTCGAGGGCGCCAGCGTTGCATTCGAGCAACAGTCGTCGATGCGCAAAAGTCCCGCACGCCCTTGTTTTGGCGGAAATCCACAGGCAGACGATGGTTCCAGCACGCTAAAGCGCCTCGCGTTTGACCGGACGACGCGCTTTAGGTTGTTGTTTTATGCATGTCGTTATCGCAAAACCGCTGCACACTTTTGCGCGACATGCATTACGCGGGAGAATCAGTTGGACATCAGCATCGATTTCATGCGGCGCATTGCGGATGCCGCCGCAGCCGAAACCTTGCCGCGCTTCCGCAGCCAGGGCGCAGTCGCCAACAAGGAGCAAGGCAGCTTCGACCCGGTCACCGAGGCCGACCGCGAGGCCGAGCGGGTCATCCGGGCGCTTATTTCAGCGGAATATCCCGATCACGGCATCCTCGGCGAGGAGCATGGCAGCGAGAACATGTCCAGCAGGCATGTCTGGGTGATCGATCCGATCGACGGCACCCGTGCCTTCATTTCCGGCCTGCCGGTGTGGGGAACCTTGGTCGGGCTGACGGTCGACGGCGATGCCGTTGCCGGCATGATGTCGCAGCCCTTCACCGGCGAGCTTTTCTACGCCAACGCGTCCGGTGCCCATTATGAAGGCCCGGGCGGACCGCGAAGGCTGACCACACGCAAGACGACAAGCCTCGCCGAGGCGACGCTGTTCACCACCACGCCAGCACTGTTCAAGGGAGATGCGCGCCTGCGCTACGACCTGTTCGAGCGGCAGGTCCAGCTCGCCCGCTACGGTACCGACTGCTATGCCTTCGCCATGGTCGCGGCGGGAAGCGTCGACATCGTCGCCGACCCCGATTTGAAACCCTACGATATCGTCGCGCTGATCCCGATCATCGAGAAGGCCGGCGGCGTCGTCACCACCTTCGAAGGCGGACCGGCGGAAAGGGGCGGCGACATCCTGGCTGCGGCAACGCCGGAGCTTCATGCCGCCGCGATGGCGGCGTTGCGTGGCTGAACCGGCTGGGCAGCTGGCCATTACGCACTGAGGTGCCCACGGCGACGATAACCCAATGCTCCTGACGGCAGGGTGTCAGCAGCTCTCGGCTATGGAGACAATGCCACGGGAGGGAGTCTCATGCCGACGCAGTCAACAACCAGCCGTTCCGAAGATGCTCCAGCAGAAAATGCGCCGGCAGAAAATGCTCCATCAGATGGGCGGGCCGATTTCGATTTCTTCTTCGGACGCTGGAACGTCAGTCATCGAAGGTTGCAGGAGCGCCTGCAAGGCGACACGAACTGGGACGTGTTTGGCGGGACATGCGAGGTGCGCCCGATCCTTGGCGGGCTCGGCAATGTCGATGACAATGTGATTGAATTGCCCGGCGGCGCCTATCGCGCCGCCACGCTGCGGACCTTCGATCCGGCGACGAGACAATGGTCGATCTGGTGGATCGACGGCCGCAGCCCGGCGACCATCGATATTCCGATGCGCGGCGCCTTCGAAGCAGGTGTCGGCACGTTCCTGTGTGAAGACGTCTTCGACGGACGCGATATCCAGGTTCGCTTCCTGTGGTCGCGGATTACTGAAAATCGGCGCGCTGGGAGCAGGCTTTTTCACCGGATGGCGGCAAGACCTGGGAGACAATTGGATCATGGATTTCGCCCAGCAAGTGTAGGCCGACGATCGACCTGGCAGACATTTTTTCAAGCCAAGTCATTCTTTCAAGCCAAATGATGGATTTTCAATGATTTGGAGCGGTCTTTTGGCGTCCGGAGGGAGCGCGGCACTCAATCAGGCGTTGTCGTCGCTTCCCGGAATGAAGGCATCGAAGGCGGCAAAGAACTGCTCGCGATAGAAGTCGGTCTCCTGCAATATTTCATGGCGCGCACCATCGATCACCAGCAGCGAACCGAGACGCAGGCGTCTGGTGTAGGTTTCCACCGCTTTCGTCGAGACGACCTGGTCGGCGCCGGCGGCGACCACCAGCAAGGGAACCCGGATCCTGGCCATGAAGTCGGGATCGCTGATGACCTCGGAGGCCTGCGCCGCCGCTTTCAGCCAGCGGATCGTCGGGCCGCCGAGCGCCAGCTGCGGGTAGGTTTCGTAGAGCAGCGTGTTGCGCCGATACCGCTCGGGATCCGATGTCACCTTGTTGACGGCAAAGGGTATGGTTTTTCTGGGCCGCGGGCCCCAGGCGGCATAAAGCTTGCCAAGACCCAGCAGACAGAACAGCGAGCAGAGGCGGCGAACGGTGGTTGTCGAGACCGGCAGGTCGGGCACCGCCAGGAAGGGCGCGATCAGCACCATGCGCCGTACGCGGTTCACCATCGACGGCCCGGCAAGCAGCGTGATCACCGCCCCGGCCGAATGGGCCAATATGTAATACGGCCCCCGGCAGTCGGGCAGCACGATCTCCTCGAAGAACTGTTCCAGGTCGCCGGTGTAGTCGAAGAAACTGCGGACATAGCCGCGCTCGCGATCGCTGATCAGCCGGTCGGAACCGCCCTGGCCGCGCCAGTCAAAGGTGGCGACGCCAAAGCCGCGGTCGGCGAGGTTGCGGATGGTCTCGAAATATTTTTCGATGCACTCGTTGCGGCCGGTCAAGACGACCACGGTACCCTTCATCGGGCGGGCAACGGCGGCAAAGAGGCCATAACGGATCTTCTTGCCGTCGCGCGTGGTGAAGAAACCACCGGCCGCATTTTCCGGCAGCGGATTGCCCGGAATTTCGCGGAAGAGGGGAATTTTGTCGAGGAGGTCCGTCATTCGGCGCTGCGTTTCAAGTGTCGCTGCCTGCATGGCGCAAGCTGTGGTAGGCATAGACGCCCCATGCAGCAAAAGCAAAGGGCAGCAAAAGCAAAGGAATTCCGGACGCGTTGGAAAGGCTGAACGAGCCAGCCGGCGAGTGAGGCCGAAAGCAGCTTGCGGCATGCTTCCGGCCCCCCGTCGATCCGGGAGGAAGGGACGTTACACCCGGTCGGCCCCGTTGCGGCATCTCGCGCATAACCGCGAAAACCGCAGCCGATTTCGCCGTGAATCATGCGCAATCAAAGTGTTACAGCTTCCTTTTGCATGTCCGAGAGGACGCGCGACGCCGTAACCGCCGCCTGTTCCTTGATCCTGGAAGCAGTCTAGCGCGACTTAGCTGAACGTCCGCCGAAGCCGCGGTTCATCTGCCGTTCATCGAGGCGGCAGAATCTTGAAATGCCTTCTCGTGCTCCCCAAATGTCTGCTGCGGCCGCCAATGTCGGGGCCGCTGGCCCATCCGGAACGCCGTCACGGGTTTCGCACCGGCCATACGTTTGTTGCTCAACAGGAGAACACACTATGCGTCACGTTGATTTTTCCCCGCTCTATCGTTCGACCGTCGGTTTCGACCGGCTGTTCACCATGCTCGATTCGCTTGCGCAGCCGGAAGGTGCACAGACCTATCCGCCATACAACATCGAGCGCACCGGTGAGGATTCCTATCGCATCTCGATGGCGGTCGCCGGCTTCTCGGACGATGAGCTCTCGATCGAGGCTCACCGCAACGTTCTGACAGTCAAGGGTGAGCGCAAGGAGGGCAATGGCGAAGGCTCCGAACTGCTCTATCGCGGTATCGCCAGCAGGGCCTTTGAGCGCCGCTTCCAGCTTGCCGACCATGTTGATGTCGTCGGCGCCTCGCTGAAGAACGGCCTGCTCTTCGTCGACCTCAAGCGCAATATTCCCGAGGAACTGAAGCCGCGGAAGATCGCGATCACCGCGTCTTCGGCGAAGGCCAAGCAGATCGAGGCCAAGACCACCGCGTAAGCTGCGTCACAAAGACGACCTAACAGACGAGGGCGGCGCTTGGCGCCGCCCTTTTGATGGATAGGTACCGCTATCCAGCAATTAGCTCGCCAAAGCGGTCGACCTCTTCGGCCGTGGTCGCAAAGCTGGTGACGAAACGATAGAGCGCTTCGTCCTCGCCGATATGGCCATCAAAGTCGTGCGGCTTGTGCCAGTCATAGAAGGCGGCACCGGCCAAAAGCACCTGTTCAGCCTTGGCCTTTTTCATCACTGCGAACACTTCGTTGGCTTGCGGCAGCCAGGCCAGACGCGCCGACGCGGAATCCTCGATCAGTGCTGCGAGGCGTGCTGCCATGGCGTTGGCATGCCGCGCCGTGTCGAGCCACAGGTGGTCCTTGAAATAGGCTTCGAACTGCGCTGCGATGAAGCGCGATTTCGAGAACAATTGCGCCGCGCGCTTGCGCAGGAAGGCCAGTTCCCTGGCGCGGTCGAGGTCGAACAGCACGATAGCCTCGGCGCACCAGCAGCCGTTCTTGGTGCCGCCGAAAGAGAGGATGTCGACGCCGCCCTTCCAGGTCATCTCCGCCGGTGTTGTCTCGAGCGCGACCAGCGCATTGGCGAAGCGGGCGCCATCCATGTGCAGCGGCAGTTTGTGATGCTTGGCGATCGCCGAAATCCTGGCAATTTCGTTCAGTGTGTAGATGGTGCCGACCTCGGTCGACTGGGTGATCGACACCGCCATCGGGCGTCCGGAATGGACGATTTCAGGCGCGAACCGGCCCACCGCCCTGTCCAGCCTATTCGGATCGATCTTGCCCAGCGCGCCGTCGACGGCATGGAGCCGTGAGCCGCCGGTAAAGTATTCCGGGGCGCCGCATTCATCCTCGATGACATGCGACTCTCGATGGCAGAAGGAAATGCCGCCCGATTTGTTGTAGGCGGTCAGCGACAGGGAATTGGCGGCGGTGCCGGTGGCCACGAAAAACACCGCGACCTCGCGCTCGAAGATTTCGTTGAAGCGCTGGTATGCGGCCTCGTCGAGGGCGCCGTCGCCATAGGCGGTGGAAAAGCCGCCGGCATGGGCCGACAGGCCCGCGGCGATGCTGGGATGGGCGCCTGCCCAATTGTCGGAAGCGAAATTCATGCGTTTGCCTGTGCTGAGAAAATCGAGGCGACCTTGGCCGCTTTCGCATGCCGCTCGCAAGTGCCAAGCGCCGGAAAAGCGGTAAAGCCAGCGAGAGGCGGGGGACCTAAAGCGCGTCGCGTTCGGCCGGCCTCATGCGACGCGCTTTAGGTTTTTGTTTTCATGCATGTCGTTATCGCAAAACCGCTGCACACTTTTGCGCGACATGCATTAAGGCGGACGACTGAAGGTTGCGTTTTGGCCGGGTCGCGCGTAATTTTCTGTCTCTGAATGCCCACGATTGTTGTGAATCGGTCTTGTGCGCATCCGCAACTTCTGTCATAAAAATTTAGGACAGTAGTGCTGTCTTATTTTGTCGCACAAAACAGGCTGGATTGGCGTATCATTGGGCCTCTCCGGCCGTTGCCGCGAGCGACAGGTAGACAGCCCGGCTCTGGCCTGTACGATTGCCGGATGCGAACCAGGCCGCCTGGTTCGGCAAGGATTTCGCAAGACGTGCCGCAAGGATGAGAGGGAAGCTCATGCGCTTCCCAACGGAAACCAGCGCCCGAAGGGCTGGCATGGAGGACAGGACGATGACGGAAGTGACGCCATCTGCGACGAACGGCCCGGCCGCGCAGACGAAAGCGCCAGCCGTCAAAAATCCGTCCATCCCCACTGGCCTGACCAGGATCGGGCGGACCCCTACCGGGTTCGCCGCCCACGGCCTCTACGATCCGCGCAACGAGCACGATGCCTGCGGCGTCGGCTTCATCGTCAATATGAAGGGCGTGAAGTCGCATCAAATCGTCACGGACGGCCTGGCGGTGCTCGAAAATCTGACGCATCGCGGCGCCGTCGGCGCCGACCCGCTGATGGGCGACGGCGCGGGCGTGCTGGTGCAGCTTCCCGACCGCTTCTTCCGCGAGGAGATGGCCAGCCAGGGCGTCGAACTGCCCAAGCCCGGCCATTACGCCGTCGGCCATGTGTTCATGCCGCGCGATCCTGAGCTTCAGGCGCATATCGAAGGCATCATCGCCGAGGTCGCGCAGCTCGAAGGCCAGCCGCTGCTCGGCTTTCGCGACGTGCCGGTCGACAATTCATCGCTGTCAAAGGCGCCTGATATCGCTGCTTCAGAACCGGTCCAGCGGCAGGTGTTTTTGGGTCGTGGCGCCGAGATCGAGAGCGACGACGATTACGAACGGCGGCTCTACATCCTGCGCAAGGTCATTTCCGGTCGTATCCACGAAGAGACCAAGGGCGTCGACAATGGCTTCTACGTCGTGTCGATGTCATCGCGGACCATCGTCTACAAGGGCATGTTCCTGGCCTATCAGGTCGGCGCCTATTACAAGGATCTGACCGATCCGCGTTTCGAGACGGCGCTGATCCTCGTCCACCAGCGTTTCTCGACCAACACCTTCCCGTCGTGGAAGCTGGCGCATCCCTATCGCATGGTCGCCCACAATGGCGAGATCAACACGCTGCGCGGCAACGTCAACTGGATGGCGGCGCGGCAGGCCTCGGTCGATTCCGAACTGTTCGGCAACGACATCTCCAAGCTGTGGCCGATCTCCTATGAGGGGCAGTCGGACACCGCCTGTTTCGACAATGCGCTCGAATTCCTGACGCAGGGCGGCTACTCGCTCGCCCACGCGATGATGATGCTGATCCCCGAGGCCTGGGCCGGCAACAAGCTGATGGATCAAGATCGCAAGGCCTTTTACGAATACCACGCCGCCCTGATGGAGCCGTGGGACGGGCCGGCGGCGGTTGCCTTCACCGACGGCCGCCAGATCGGCGCCACACTCGACCGCAATGGGCTGCGCCCGGCGCGCTACATCGTCACCGACGACGATCGCGTCATCATGGCCTCGGAAGCCGGCGTGCTGCCGGTGCCGGAGGAAAGGATCGTCAAGAAGTGGCGGCTGCAGCCCGGCCGCATGCTGCTGATCGACCTGGAGAAGGGCCGCATCGTTTCCGACGAGGAGATCAAGTCGGAGATCGCGACCAGGCATCCCTACAAGAGCTGGCTCGCCAACACCCAGCTCATCCTCGAAGACCTGAAGCCGGTCGAACCGCGGGCGCTGCGCAGGGACGTCAGCCTGCTCGATCGCCAGCAGGCGTTCGGCTTTACCCAGGAAGACACCAAGCTGCTGATGTCGCCGATGGCGACCACCGGCCAGGAAGCGGTCGGCTCGATGGGCACCGACACGCCGATTTCGGCGATGTCGGACAGATCGAAGCTGCTCTACACCTATTTCAAGCAGAACTTCGCCCAGGTCACCAACCCGCCGATCGACCCGATCCGCGAGGAACTGGTGATGAGCCTGGTGTCGTTCATCGGGCCAAGGCCTAACATCTTCGACCTCGTCGGCAATTCGCGTCGCAAACGGCTCGAAGTGCGCCAGCCGATCCTGACCAATGGCGATCTTGAGAAGATCCGCTCCATCGGTCACACCGAGGACCGTTTCGACACCAAGACGATCGACATCACCTATGCTTCGAACGAAGGCGCGGCCGGCATGCAGGGCGCCATCGACCGGCTGTGCGAGCGCGCCGAGGCGGCGGTCGCCGGCGGCTACAACATCATCATCCTGTCCGACCGTCAGCTCGGGCCGGACCGCATCGCCATCCCGGCATTGCTGGCGACGGCGGCAGTCCACCATCATTTGATCCGCAAGGGATTGCGCACATCGGTGGGGCTGGTGGTCGAGTCCGGCGAACCGCGCGAGGTGCATCATTTCTGCTGCCTTGCGGGCTATGGCGCCGAGGCGATCAATCCCTATCTCGCCTTCGACACGCTGCTTGACATGCACAAGCGCGGCGAGCTGCCGGCCGAAGTCGACGCCAATGAGGTCGTCTCCCGCTACATCAAGTCGATCGGCAAGGGCATTCTCAAGGTGATGTCGAAGATGGGCATCTCGACCTACCAGTCCTATTGCGGCGCGCAGATCTTCGACGCCATCGGGCTGAAGACCGACTTCGTGCAAAAATATTTCACCGGCACCGCGACGCTGATCGAAGGCGTCGGGCTGGAAGAGATCGCGGCCGAGACGGTCAGCCGCCACGCCGACGGCTTCGGCAACGACCCGGTGCTGCGCAACAGCCTCGAGGTCGGCGGCGAATACATGTTCCGCATGCGCGGCGAAGCGCATATCTGGTCGCCCGATGCGGTGGCCACCCTGCAGCACGCCGTGCGCCAGGGATCGTGGCAGACGTTCAAGGACTATTCCGCTCAGATCGACAGCGAGACGGCGCGGGCGCAGAGCATTCGCGGCCTGTTCAAGATCAGGCTGGCCGAAGAAACCGGGCGCAAGAAGGTCGCGCTCGACGAGGTCATGTCGGCTGCCGATATCGTCAAGCGGTTCTCGACCGGAGCGATGTCCTTCGGCTCGATCTCCAGGGAAGCGCACACCACGCTGGCGCGCGCCATGAACACCATCGGCGGCAAGTCTAACACCGGCGAGGGCGGCGAAGAGGCCGACCGTTACCTGCCGCTGCCGGACGGCGGCAAGAACCCCGAGCGTTCGGCGATCAAGCAGGTCGCTTCCGGGCGTTTCGGCGTGACGGCGGAGTATCTGGTGAACTCCGATGTGATGCAGATCAAGGTCGCGCAAGGGGCGAAGCCCGGCGAGGGCGGGCAACTGCCCGGCCACAAGGTCGATGCCACCATTGCCAAGGTCAGGCATTCGACGCCCGGCGTCGGTCTGATCTCGCCGCCGCCGCATCACGACATCTACTCGATCGAGGATCTGGCGCAGCTCATCTACGACCTCAAGAACGTCAATCCGGCGGCTGATGTCTCGGTCAAGCTGGTCTCCGAAGTCGGTGTCGGCACGGTTGCGGCCGGCGTCGCCAAGGCGCGCGCCGACCACATCACCATTTCCGGCTATGACGGCGGCACCGGCGCATCGCCGCTGACCTCGCTCAAGCACGCCGGCAGCCCGTGGGAGATGGGCCTTGCCGAGACGCACCAGACGCTGGTGCTCAACGGCCTCAGGTCGCGCGTCGCGCTGCAGGTCGATGGCGGCCTGCGCACCGGGCGCGACGTCGTCATCGGCGCGCTGCTTGGCGCCGACGAATTCGGCTTCTCGACCGCGCCGCTGATCGCGGCCGGCTGCATCATGATGCGCAAGTGCCATCTCAACACCTGCCCGGTCGGCGTCGCGACGCAGGATCCGGTGTTGCGCAAGCGCTTCAAGGGCACGCCGGAACATGTCATCAACTTCTTCTTTTATGTGGCGGAAGAGGTCCGGGCGCTGCTCGCCGAGATGGGCTACACCCACCTCGACCAGATCATCGGCGACACCGACCTCTTGGAAAAGCGGGGGCTGATCCAGCACTGGAAGGCACGCGGGCTCGATTTCAGCAAGATGTTCTTCAAGCCGGATGCGCCGCATGAGGCGGTGCACTGGACCGAGCGGCAGAAGCATCCGATCGACGACGTGCTCGACCGCAAGCTGATCGAGTTGGCCAAGCCGGCGCTGGACGCCAGGCAGCCGGTCAGCATCGAGCTGCCGATCCGCAATGTCGACCGTTCGACCGGCGCCATGCTGTCGGGCGAAGTGGCAAAGCGCTTCAAGCACAAGGGCCTGCGCGAGGACACGATCTCGGTAAAACTCACCGGAACCGCCGGCCAGTCCTTCGGCGCCTTCCTGGCGCGTGGGGTTTCGTTTGAGCTGGTCGGTGCGGCCAATGACTACGTCGGCAAGGGCCTGTCGGGCGGCCGCATCGTCATCCGCCCGCCAGAGAACACGAAGATCGTCGCCGCGGAGTCGATCATCGTCGGCAACACGGTGCTCTACGGCGCGACCGAGGGCGAGGCCTATTTCTGCGGCGTCGCCGGCGAGCGTTTTGCGGTTCGCAATTCGGGCGTCGCCGCCGTCGTCGAAGGCGTTGGCGACCATGGCTGCGAGTACATGACCGGCGGCATTGTCGTCGTCATCGGGCAGACCGGCCGCAACTTCGCCGCCGGCATGTCGGGCGGCGTCGCCTATGTGCTCGACGAGGTGGGTGATTTCGCCGAGCGCTGCAACATGGCGATGGTCGAACTGGAACCCGTTCCCGAAGAAGACGACCTGATGGAGAAACTGCTCCATCATGGCGGC
Organism: Mesorhizobium sp. WSM4845; assembly: GCF_055811455.1. Taxonomy (NCBI): domain Bacteria; kingdom Pseudomonadati; phylum Pseudomonadota; class Alphaproteobacteria; order Hyphomicrobiales; family Phyllobacteriaceae; genus Mesorhizobium; species Mesorhizobium sp. WSM4845. Next base: position 64,354 of record NZ_JBVVQA010000024.1, on the reverse strand, counting down.
GATCTCGACCACAAAGGCCGCGTCGACGTGTCCGGCGACATGACCAGCCATGATGAGGAGCGGCTCTATCAGCTGATCTCGAACCACGTCCATTACACGGGTTCGGTGCGTGGCCGCGAGATCCTCGACAACTGGGCGACTTTCCGGCCGAAATTCCGGAAGATCATGCCGGTCGAATACCGCCGTGCGCTGATCGAAATGGAACGCATGCGCATGGGCGTTGCGGCGGAATAGGCTTTGGGAGTTGCCGGGAAGCCAAGCTTCCCGGGCGGCGCCTTCATCAACAATCCTGGCCTCGGACTGAAGGTTGCCATGGCTGCCTTATGAGGTTAACGGGTGCGTCGTCGAGCGCGCCATCTGGACAGCAGGGACTGGACTATGGGCAAGGTAACAGGGTTTCTCGAGATCGACCGGCAGGTGCACAAGTACCAGCCGGCTTCCGACCGCATCCGGCATTTTCGCGAGTTCACGCTGCCGATGTCGGACAAGGAGGTCGAGAAACAGGCCGCGCGCTGCATGGATTGCGGCATTCCGTACTGTCACGGGCCGACCGGCTGCCCGGTCCACAACCAGATCCCGGACTGGAACGATCTCGTCTACAATGGCGACTGGGACAATGCGATCCGCAACCTGCATTCGACCAATAACTTCCCGGAATTCACCGGCCGCATCTGTCCGGCACCTTGCGAGGAAGCCTGCACGCTGAACCTCGAGGACATTCCGGTCGCCATCAAGACGATCGAGCAGGCGATCGCCGACAAGGCCTATGAAACCGGTCATATCCGGCCCTATCCGCCGGAAAGGAAGACCGGCAGGCGCGTCGCAATCATTGGCTCGGGGCCGGCCGGCATGGCGGCCGCCCAGCAGCTTGGCCGCGCCGGCCACGACGTTCACGTCTACGAGCGCGAGAGCCGGCCGGGCGGGCTGATGCGCTACGGCATCCCCGACTTCAAAATCGAGAAGCACTATATCGACCGGCGCATCGAGCAGATGCAAGGCGAGGGCGTGAGTTTTCATTGCGGGATCAATGTCGGCGTCGACAAGCCGGTGGCGGAGCTGCTCGCAGAATATGATGCGGTGCTCTATTGCGGCGGTTCGGAAACGCCGCGCCCGGCCAACATTCCCGGCGACGATCTCGACGGCGTGCATGACGCGATGCCTTACCTGGTGCAGCAGAACAAGCGCATCGGCGGCGAGCCGATCCAGTCGGTGGCGTGGCCCTCGCCGCCGATCGTCGCCGGCGGCCAGCATGTCGTCGTCGTCGGCGGCGGCGACACCGCGTCCGACTGCGTCGGCACTGCCTTCCGCCAGGGCGCCGTGCGTGTCACCCAGCTCGACATCCGGCCGCAGCCGCCGGAAAAGGAGGACAAGCTTTCGGTCTGGCCCTACTGGGCGACGAAGATGCGCACCTCGTCCTCGCAGGCGGAAGGCGCCGAGCGCGAATTCCAGGTGGCGACGCTCGAATTCATCGGCGAGGACGGCGCGTTGACCGGCGTCAAATGCTGCGAGGTCGATGAAAAGCGCAAGCCGATCGCCGGCACGGAATTCGTCATCCGCGCGGATCTGGCCTTCATCGCTATCGGCTTTGCCGGGCCGGTCGCGGTCGGGCCGGTGTCGGAGCTGGCTGGCCAGATGAAGATCGCCATCGACAGCCGCCGCTCGAACAACGTCGAGGCCAATGATCGCGACTACAAGACCAGCGTCGAAAAGCTCTATGCGGCGGGCGATGTGCGCCGCGGTCAATCGCTGGTCGTCTGGGCGATCCGCGAGGGCCGTCAGGCAGCGCGTTCGATCGACGAGGCGCTGATGGGATCGAGCGTGCTGCCGCGCTGAGACCGTTTGAGGCTTTTCTGCGCTTCCGGCCTTCGCCGGCCGAAGCACTTGTGAGCGGTCGTGGCAGTTAAAGCTACGGCCCGCGTAGGCCGGTGCCCGGAGCAGTTTACTTACGGAGTGATCGCCGTGGTCGTTTCGGGCACGGCCGCCGCCGCAGGCTGCTTCCTTGGCGGCCAGGAAAAATCGTCGGCGCGTCCGGGCGAAGCAGCTGATACATTGCCCTCGACGAAGAGTTTTTCGCCAGGCCCGTCCGCCTTTGCCGGCGCTGCGGCGCCGAGAAGTTCCGAACCGCCGTCGAGTGCCGGATCGCTGAGCAGCATCGGCACCGTGCGATCGACGGGCATGGGTGTCGGTGTCGGCGCCCCGACCGGAGCGCCGGCTGGCGCATAAGCTGCCAGTGTGCCCGGAGGCGAGGTCATTCCAAGGATCTTCAGCAAGGGTTTTTCGGCATAGAAGGCGAGCTTGCGTTTGCCGGCTTTCGACACACGGATGCCGTCGTCGGTGCGCAGGCGCACCGGCTGGCCGTTGATGTCAGGCCCGCTGGTGACAAAGGCGCCTTCCTCGTCGACGAAACCGTCCCAGATGTCGACGAATTCGCCGCCGTGGCTCTCGGCCGTCGAGCGGTAGATGTCGTTGAAAGCCAGCATGTCGGAGGTCATCTTCGGCGCCTTGAAGGCCGGCATGCCGACCCACAGATACGGCACCTTGGCCGATGCAATGGCCTTGCCGAACGCATCGGTACGGCGTTCGTATTCCTCGGTCCACGCTTCGGTCCGTGGCTGTTCGCGTTCACCGTTCACGCGCATCTGCTGCCGATCGTTGGAACCCAGCATGACGATCACGGCCGCGGGCTTTTCGGTCTCGATCAGCGACTTGATCTGTTCGGGCCAGTTGTAGAAATCGTCACGCACAAAACCGGACGAACCATTGCTGCGGACGACGATCCTGACCTTGTTGTTTTCGGCAAAGGCGGTGTCGAGACCCTCGGCGAGGCCGGTCGCCATGAAATCGCCGACCACCAGAACGGTGCGGGCATCCGGCGCCTTCTGGACAATGGGGGCTGCCGGCTCAGCCGGCCGGCGCGGCGCGGCACGCGACTTTCTGACTTTTGGCTTGCGTGGCCCGATTCTCTGAATCCGTCGCGGCTCAATCAGTCGCGGCGGCTCCACCCGCTCCCTTCGGCGCAGAAACAACAGGTCGCGCAGCGACCAGCCACGCCTTTGTTCTTCCTGCGCCACGGCCGGCGTGTGAAAGACGGCGGCAGCGCCGACGGCCAGGACGGCAATAGCCAGAATCAGGATCGGCACGCGACGAAGGATCACACGGATACGCGCAGCCGAAACCAATTACCGTCTCCATCCCTAAAGAGCGCCGGACTCTGATACAACCGTGCCGCCGCTCTACCTTAAGTTGAGCATCGGATTTCCTCAAAACCGGTTTGGGTCCGATGCTCCAGGTCTGCCCTATGCGAGACTAGTTCTGCCTGAGCCATTTGAGCACTTCCATGCTCGGATGTCCGTCCTGGGTCAAGCCAGCCTTCGCCTGGAAGGCCATGATGGCGGCTTTCGATCCCTCGCCGATCTTGCCGTCGAACTTGCCGTCATAGTAGCCGTACTGGGAAAGCCGTTGCTGAAGCTCCTGCCTCTCCTCGAAGGAGAGCTTCGTGAAAGGCCGCTTCCAGTCCTGCACAAGCCCGCCATAACCGGCGATTTCGTCGGCAAGAAGGCCAACGGCAACCGCATATTTGTCGGCATTGTTGTAACGCTTGATGACCGAAAAATTCTTGACCATCAGGAAAGCCGGGCCGCCACGGCCGCCTGGCACCTTCAGCGTGGCCTTCTCCCCACTCTTGAACGGCTTGCCGTTGGCACGCGTGACACCCAGCGCTTGCCATTGCGACAACGACTTCGATCCGGCCGGGAACTTCTTTCCGTCGGGAAGGCTGACTTCATAGCCCCAGGTCTTGCCGGCCTGCCAGCCGTTCTTCCTGAGCAGATTGGCGGCCGTTGCCAATGCATCGGGAATCGAATTCCAGATGTCGCGCTTGCCGTCGCCGTCCATGTCGACCGCATAGGCCTGGTAGCTGGTGGGAATGAACTGGGTATGGCCCATGGCGCCGGCCCATGAGCCACTGAGGTGGCTTTTATCGATGTCGCCCCTTTGCAGGATTTTCAGCGCCGCGATCAACTGTGTGCGGGCAAACTTCGATCGTCTCGAATCAGCATAGCCAAGCGTTGCCAGTGAACGCACGACATTGCGCATGACATCGTCGCGCTTGAGGATTTCGCCGTAGTTCGATTCCATCGACCAGATCGCCAGCAGGATGTGACGGTCGACGCCGTATCTTGCCTCGATCCTGTCCAGCCACGGCTTCCACTTCCTGGCCATCTGCTTGCCAACAGCGACCGACTGGTCATGGACGCGGTTGTCGAAATAGTCCCAGGCGGGCGCGGTGAATTCGGGTTGATAACGCGCTTTTTCCAGCACGACCGGGTCGGCATCGCTGATGCCCTCGAATGCGCGGTCGTAAACGGCGCCGGAAACGCCGCTCCGCACCGCGGTGGCGCGGAAGCTCGCCACCCATTGCCGGAAACCGGTGTCGGCAAAAGCCGATCCGGTGGGCATCAGCAAGGCAAGCGAAAGGCTGGCGGCCGCAACGATGCTGGTGAAGCGCTTTGCGGCGTCGCGAACGGACATCTTTTCCTCCTTCTTCATCACAGGAAGATCATTCATCGCCTAACCCGGTTAGCATTTAGTTTACCATAGGTGCCGTTGGGAACGAAAAGGCGGGTTGGTGCTTTACGGACTACAGATTTTTTCTGACCAGCCGTTCCATAATCCCAGATTCCGGCACGAAAATGTCTTGAAGCGGGATTGCCGAACAGCCTTAGAAGCGGATATTTGACAGCATGAAGAGAGTTCGCAAGGCAGTTTTCCCGGTCGCTGGCCTCGGCACGCGTTTCCTCCCGGCCACCAAGGCCATACCCAAGGAAATGCTGACCGTCGTCGACAGGCCTGTCATCCAGTATGTGGTCGACGAGGCACGCGAAGCCGGCATCGAGCATTTCATCTTCGTGACCGGACGCAACAAGGCGGTCATCGAGGACCATTTCGACGTTCAGTTCGAACTCTATGACACGCTTGCCCAACGCGGCAAGGACGACGAGCTCGCCCGCCTGCAGCGGCTGCAACCTTCGCCAGGGCAGACCAGCTTCACCCGCCAGCAGGTGCCGCTTGGCCTTGGCCATGCCGTCTGGTGTGCCCGCGAGCTGGTCGGCGACGAGCCCTTCGCGCTGCTTTTGCCCGATATGATCATGCAGTCCGAAAAAAGCTGCATGAAGGAGATGGTCGAGCTTTATGCCGAGACCGGCAACAACATCGTCGCGGTTCAGGAATGCGACCCCGCCGAGGCCCATAAATACGGCATCGTCGGCCGCGGCGAGGATACGCATCACGGTTTCCGCATTACCGGCATGGTGGAAAAGCCGAAGACCGGCACGGCACCCTCCAACCTATACATCAACGGGCGCTACATCCTGCAGCCGGAGATATTTGGGATACTCGAAGGCCAGGAGAAGGGCGCCGGCAACGAGATACAACTCACCGATGCGATGCTGAAGCTGGAGAAGCAGCAGCCCTTCTATGGCTGCCACTACCGAGGGCGCACCTTCGATTGCGGATCGCCGGAAGGCTTTGTCGAGGCCAACGTCGCCTTCGCGCTGTGGCGCAGCGACATGAACGGACGCATGGCGGGCGTTATCAGCAAGCTTCTCGACGAGATGAAACCGTCAGAGCAGCGGGGCGCGGCGTTCTAACCCCCGGGCTAATGCATGCGCGCAAAAGCATGCCCTCGGGCCTGAACCGAGGGTGCGCGGCGGCTTGGTTTACGGCTGCAGCGTCACCCCGACAAAGATGCTGTGGGCGGTGTAGTCGCGGCCCTCGATGTTGCTGGTCTGTTTTTCAGTTCTGGCGCGGGTGGTCAGTCCGGCATATCGGTTCAGCCACCATGTCAGTCCGGCCTCGGCGCTCAGCGTCAGATCCTGGCCGTCCGACCCGATGTAGTCGCGCCAGTCTACGCCGAGAGCTGCGTTGCCGATCAGGTTGGCACGGATTTCCCGCTCGGCGGTGAGGAGGCCGGAGTAAAGGATGGTGCCGCTTTCGTCGGCGGTTGTCGTGCCCTCGACGATCGTCTGCCCGGTGAGGCCGATCGTGGTGCCGCGTTGCGGCGACCATCTGAGGTCGGCGTTCACCGTGGCGCCCGAAATTGCCGGCAGGCGGTCATCGTCGATCGCCTCGCGCAGCCAGCCGGCCGAGAACTCGCCGGCAAGCTTCTCGCCGAGGTCGAGCTCGGCGCCGGCCCGAACCCCAAGCCGCGTCGAGGATCGTTCGAAACCATTGCTGTCGACCCGCAAATCATAGACCCGGCGGCCGATTTCGACCTCGGTGAAAGGGGTGATGGCGGGCGAAATCTCATAGCCGGTGCGCAAGGTGGCGGTATAGAGCGTCGAATCGCGGTCTTTCTGCGACAGCGTTCCGCCCGTCGAAAGCCTGGCGTCGCCGTAGATGTCGTGTTCGACTGCGCCGGTCAGGGCGAAGCGCATCTTGCCGGCATCCTTCTCGACCGCCAGGCTGCCATCAATGGTCTGGCGCACCGGCTGCTCGGCGGTGCCTTCGATGACGACCGGCGAGGAAGCCGATTCCGGAGCCGCCTCGTAACCGAGCTTGGCGATAGCGCGCAGATCGTTGTCGAAGTCGACATTGAGCGTGCCTTCGACACGGCCGCGCGCCTCCTCAACCTCGTCGCCCGATAGGGTCTTGAGAAAGGTCCCGTAGCCGTCGACGATAGCCGAATTCTCCCGCCAGTCGGAGATCGCGTTGAAGCGCAGCGTCGTTTCCGACAGCAGGGCCGGCTTTCCTTCGCTGCTTGAATCGGCATTCGATGAGGCCTTCAGGCCTTGCTCGAGCGTCGGCCTGATCACGAAGGAGCCGAGTTTGATACCGGTGGCGGCGAACGGATCGTCCTCGGCCCTCCTGTCCCGGCCTTCGATGGCTTCGGCGCGCTCGGCGCCCGGATCGAGTTGCTGCCTGTCGGCGGAATCGATAGTCACGGCACGGGAATTGATTGGGTCCGTCTCGGCGGTGTCCTCGTCATCCGTCGGGGCCGTCGCCGCGGTGGCGGCCTGTGTCTCGGCGGCTTCGTCCTGATCGGCTGCGCCCTGGGTTGCGCTCGATGGCCGGCGCGGCGGGACGGGAACGGGGGCGTCTGCAAACGGATCGTCGGTTGCTTCCGGCGGATCAAAAATGCTGCCGGTCGCGGGTGCCGCGTCGTCGTCCTGCACGGCGCCCGGGCTGGCCGGCTGATAGGCGGGCGTCGGCGCAGTGCTCTGGGTGGTTGCACCGGCCTGCGCCGTCTGATCCTGGGCGATGCTCAATTGCCTGGTTTTGCGCTGCTGGTCGTCCAGAATCGCCGATTCCGAAACCTCGCCGCGCAGCTCGGTTACCTGGGCATAGGGCTGCGCAGGCCGCAGCAAGGCGAAGACGCTGGTCGCCAGCAGCAAGGCGCAGACCGCCTTGCCGTTTCGTCTTCTTTTCTTTTCAGGCGGGGCCCCGGACATCGCTACCACTGCTTGCGCGGCGCACGCGCGCCATACTTACCGAACCGTAAACGGGGATGGTTAACGTCGGGTTGAGGCGGCGGTCGATCAAAGCCCACTTGACGGCTGACGGATGGCAATTCCATTGGACAGGCGCGCAGCAAAGCGCTAATCGCATCAGCCATGCATGCGGGATCCCCAGACAAGAAGCGGCTCGATGGGCAGGCTTCGATCGCCTCGGCGCTTAGAACGGTAGCGACCGAGCAGGCCGGTGTCGCGGCGCTGGCGGCCGCGCTCGAAAACGGATTGACCGAACCGTTCGCGCGCGCCGTCGATATTGTGTCGCATATCGCTGGCCGCGTCATCGTCACCGGCGTCGGCAAGAGCGGCCATATCGGCTCAAAGATCGCGGCGACGCTCGCCTCGACCGGCACGCCGGCTTTCTTCGTCCATTCTGCCGAAGCCAATCATGGCGACCTCGGCATGATCGCCAGGGACGACGCCATCATCGCCATATCGTGGTCGGGCGAGAGCCGCGAGCTCAAGGGCATCATCGCCTATTCCAGGCGCTTCTCGATTCCGCTGATCGCAGTCACTGCCGGAGAGCGATCGGCGCTGGCGCGGGCGGCCGATGTGGTGCTTTTGCTGCCGCGTGCGTCGGAAGCCTGCCCGCACGGCCTGGCGCCGACGACATCGACGCTGCTGCAACTGGTGATCGGCGATGCACTGGCCATCGCGCTGCTCGAAGCGCGCGGCTTCACGCCGGATCATTTCCGCACCTTCCATCCCGGTGGGCAACTTGGCGCCAATCTGACGCAGATCCGCGAGATCATGCATGTCGGCGACAGGCTGCCGCTGGTGCCTTCCGGCACTGGAATGCAAGAAGCGATCCTCGAATTGTCGCGCAAGGGGTTTGGCTGTGTGGCGATAACCGCTGCGGATGGTGCGCTGATCGGCATCATCACCGACGGCGACATCAGGCGCCACATCGGCAGCAATCTTCTGGCGATGAGCGTCGATCAGGTCATGACCAAGGAGCCGAAGACGGCCGGACCGGATACGCTGGTGGCGACCGCGCTGCAGACGATCAACAGTTCGACCATCTCCAGCCTGATGGTTGTCGAAGGCAGACGGCCGGTCGGACTTGTCCATCTGCACGATCTGCTGCGCATCGGCGCGGCCTGAGCTCGCCAGAGCGAATCGAAACAGTCTCTGAGAGACATCAGGCCTGTTTGAAAAGTCGCCCGCCGAGATGGTCGGATCAGTCCAGGACCGCCTCGACCGTCAGTTCCAGATCGGCGTCGGCCGCGCCCGTCACGCGCACCTGCGTGCCGGCCGGCAGGTCGGGGCCGGAGACGCGCCATAGCGTATCGCCCAGCTTTACGCGGCCGCGGCCGTCCCTGATCGGCTCGTCCAGGGTGGCCATCCTGCCGATCATCTGTGCGCCGCGGCGGTTGAGCAGTGGCTGATCGGTGCCATCATCGCGCCCACCCACCAGTCTCTTGCCGACATAGGTTGAAACCAGCGACATCGCCAGGAAGGCGAGAACCTGGATCTGCCAGGTCCAGAAGTCCGCGTCCCAGATGAGCAGGGACACCACGCCGATCAGCAGCGCGGCGATGCCGATCCACAGCATGAATATGCCCGGTGCGATGACCTCCATCACCAGGAGGACGAAGCCGAGAACCATCCAAACCCAGGGGCCGAGTTCGGAAATGATGCGTTCGAACATGGCCTCAGGTCTCGCTGGGACGAACCACGGGCGGGCGTGCAGCTTGCCGCGTGGTGCCGGCAGTGCCCTCGCTGCCGAAGACTTCCTTGGCAATCGCGCCGATGCCGCCGAGCGTGCCGATCAATGACGAAGCTTCCATAGGCATCAGCACGACCTTGCTGTTTGTGGCGGAGCCGATCCTGGTCAGTGCTTCGGTGTATTTCAGTGCAACGAAGTAGTTGAGCGCCTGCACGTCGCCATTGGCGATCGCTTCCGACACCACTTGCGTGGCGCGGGCCTCGGCCTCGGCCGAGCGTTCGCGCGCCTCGGCGTCGCGGAAGGCGGCTTCCTTGCGGCCCTCGGCTTCCAGGATCTGCGACTGCTTGAGGCCTTCGGCGTCGAGGATCTGCGCGCGCTTGTTGCGCTCGGCCATCATCTGGCGCCCCATCGATTCGACGAGATTGGCCGGTGGATTGATGTCCTTGATCTCGACGCGGGTGATCTTGATGCCCCAGGGATGCGCCGCCTCGTCGACGACGCGCAGAAGGCGTTCGTTGATGGCGTCGCGGTTCGACAGCAGCTCGTCGAGGTCCATCGACCCCATCACGGTACGGATGTTGGTCATCGTCAGGTTGAGGATGGCGTTCTCCAGCCCGGCGACCTGGTAGGCGGCCTGCGCCGCGTTGAGCACCTGGTAGAAGGCGACGCCGTCGACGGCGACGGTGGCGTTGTCGCGGGTGATGATCTCCTGCGTCGGGACGTCGAGCACCTGCTCCATCATGTTCAATTTGGAGCCGATGCGGTCGACGAACGGCACGATGAGGTTGAGGCCGGGGCTCAATGTCCTGGTATAACGGCCAAAGCGTTCGACGGTGTAATTGTAGCCTTGCGGGATTGTCCGGATGCCTTTGAAAAGCACGAGCACGACAAGAGCGACAAGAACAAGAAGCGCGATATCGAAACCACTGAAATCCATTTGGCTCTCCCTCAGATGCCGGCCACGGAAATGTTTCAACGCGAGCGACTTCACCAAACACTTAAGTGTGTTTCAGGAACGTTACAATCAGGTGATAGTGGATTACCGGTGCATAGAAAGCCGGTTGGCGGCGCTCGATTGTATCGGCTTCACACCCAACCCGACAGTTCGCGCCGCACCATCGCCTCGATCACCCCCATGCCCTCGGCACTGTCGTTGAGGCAGGGAATATGCGCGAACTTTTCGCCGCCGGCATGATGGAAAGTCTCGGCCGCCTCCCTGCCGATCTCGTCCAGCGTCTCGATGCAGTCGACAGAAAAGCCCGGATTGACGATGGCGATCGATCTCACGCCTTCTCCGGGCAATTTCTCGACCATCTTGTCGGTGTAAGGCTGCAGCCACTCCTGCGCGCCGAAGCGCGACTGGAACGTGGTGATCAGCTTCTTCTCATCCCAGCCGAGCTTTTCCCGCAGCAGCCGGGTCGTCTCAAGGCAATGGGCCTGATAGGGGTCACCCTTGTCGGAATAGGGTTTCGGAATGCCGTGATAGGAGGCGATGACCATTTCCGGCTCGAAATCGAGGCTCGCCAGATGGCGCTCAATCGACGCGGCGAGCGCTTCGATATAGACCGGTTCGGCATAGTAGGGCGGCACGCTGCGGATCGCCGGAGCGCGGCGCATCTTCATCAGCGCGCGAAACAGCTGGTCGTTGGCGGTCGCGGTCGTGGTCGCGGAATATTGCGGATAAAGCGGAAAAGTCAGAATGCGGTCGCAGCCCTGCGCGACCAGCCCTTTGGCGACGCTCTCGGTCGAAGGATTGCCGTAACGCATTGCCCAGTCGACGCTGACGCCGGGCAGGTCGCGCAGCGCCTCGGTCAGCTTTTCGCTCTGAGCGCGGGTGTAGGTGCGCAGCGGCGACTCGTTGCGCTGCCGATTCCAGATTCTCGCATAGTTGGCGCCCGACTTCTTCGGCCGCGTGGTGAGTACCAGCCCGTAGAGGATCGGATACCAGATCGCCTTGTTGAGCTCGATGACGCGCAGATCGGACAGGAATTCCCTGAGATAGCGCCACATCGGCTTGAATTCGGTGCCGTCGGGCGTGCCGAGATTAACCAGCATGACGCCGATCCTGCCCGCCCCGACCGGCGGCTGTCCTGCCGGCAGTGGGCCGACGACCTTCGCGGCTTTTCGATCGGCAGGGTTAGAAAGCGTCATAACGGGTCTCCGGACACTGCGCGAAACTAGCGATGCCGCGCCGGTTTTCAATGCAGCGTCTGGCCGCACCTTATCAGCGAAAGCAGAAAAACCCGCCCAGTTAGCCGGACGGGTTTTCCAACGATGACCGTAGAATTCAGTTTGCGGCCGGGATGGTCAAGGTTGCGCCGACGGGAAGGCGGCGCGGCTCGTAGTCCTTGTTGGCATCGGAGATCGTTTTCCACCTGGCGCCATCGCCATAGGCCTTTTCCGCCAGGTCCCAATAGGTATCGCCGGCAACGATCACATGGCTGCTTTCGGCCGGCGTTGCCTCGGCCGGCTTTGCCGGTTCCGCCGCAGGCGCCGGTGCAGCCTCGGCTGGCTTGGCCGGCTCGGCAGGCGCCGGCGTTGCCGGGGCGGGTTCCGCCGGCACGGCTGGCGGTGTCGTGGCTATATCGTCCGAACCCGCCGGCGGTTCGGGCATCGCCGGGTCCGCAGCTGCGGCTGGAGCCGTTTCTGCTGGTTTTGCGGGCTCGGCCGGAGCGGGAGCCTCGGCCGGTTCCGCGGCGGCGGCGGCCGTGATTTCGGTGATGCGGCCATCGAGCTTCGGCGTATAGGGCCGATGCGCGCCGAGATAATCGGCGACCACCTGTTCGAGGCCCGGACCGTAATCGTAGGCGTTCTTGGCCTTGTCGGCGAAGACCCTATAGCCGTCGCCGCCCTGGCGCACAAAGTTGTTGGTGGCGACCAGGTAATCCTTATCCGGATTGATCGTGGTCCACGCGCCGCCTTGCATGACTTCGACCGACTTGACGCGCCCGGCATTCGGGGCGGCCGATTTGTCGAATGAATACTTCAGGCCGGCAACCTGCGGGAAGCGTCCGGCGCCGTCCTCGATCTGGCTGAGACCGTTCTCCAGCCCGGCAACCAGATCCCTGCCGGAAATCTGGAAGGTCGCCACTGTGTTCTGGAACGGCAGCACGTTCAGCACCTCGCCCATAGTGACGGTGCCCTGGTCGATCGAAGCGCGCAGGCCGCCGCCATTCGTGACGACGATCTGCACACCCTGGTCCTTGACGCGGTCGAGGACGGCATCGGAGACAAGATTGCCTATCTCGCACTCGCGGGTGCGGCAGTTCTCACGGCTGCCGTCGATCGCCTTCGTGGTCTCGGCGACCTCCTTGTTCTTCAACGCCTCGATCGGCGCGCCAAGCTCCTTGATGCGGGCAAGCACGGCGGAATCCGGCGTGATCGACTTGTCGAGGTAGATCGGGTCTCCGCTGGCTTGCTTGACGACGCCGTTGTCGTCGAACACGACCTTGAACTCGCCGAGATATTTCGAAAAGGACGCCGCCTGGACGACCGGCACCTTGTAGCCGTCCGGATTGTCGACCATCGTCGGGTAGGGGCCTTCAGCCTTGGGGTCGGTATTGGACAGCAGCGAATGGCTGTGGCCGCCGACCACCACGTCGACACCCGGGATCTTGGCGATGACGTCGCGCTCGCGCTTGTAGCCGATATGGGTGACCGCGATGATCTTGTTGACGCCTTCTCCCTTCAGCTTCTCGACCTCTGACGTGATCAACTTGACGTCGTCCTCGATCGTGACGTTAGGGCCTGGCGAAGTGAGTTCCGGCGTGTCGTTGGTGACCGCGCCGACGACGCCGATCTTCTGGCCGCCGACCTCGATCACAACAGACGGTTTCACGCGGTCACCGAGCTTGGATTGCGCGTTGGCCTTCACGTTGGCGCCGAGCACCGGAAACTTGATCATGTCCAGGAACGGCGCCAGCGCCGCCTCGCCGTCGTCGAACTCGTGATTGCCGACCGCCATGGCGTCGAATTTCATCTGGTTGAGGAATTCGCCTTCGGTCTTGCCCTTGTAGGTCGTGTAGAAGAGCGAACCCTGGAAATTGTCGCCGGCACTGAGCAACAGCACGTTCTGGCCTTCCAGCTTCTTGCGCTCCTGGATGATCGCGGTGATCAGCCGCGCCGCGCCGCCGATGCACTCGCCCTTGGTCTCCTCTTCGGCCGAGCAGGTCGATTCATATTTGTTGTTGCTTTCGATGCGGCTGTGCCAGTCGTTGATGTGCAGGATGTTCAGCGTGTAGTCGGCAAAGGACATGCCGGTCGAAAGGCCAAGCGTAGACGCCGACAGGGCGGCAATGGCGGCGGTCTTCTTCATCTTCGTCTCCCGGATGACCTGTTTATGCCCTTGCTCGACTGGAACATAACAGCCGGCTTTTCGCCAATGTTCACATCGCGTTGTAGCCGATGCAAGCGGAATCGGGCCCAGCTTTGCCGGCACAAAAAGACGGCGGCCTCAAGCCGCCGTCCTTTGCAAAAGCATTCAGTATGGGCTCAGGTGCGTCGCGTCAGCACAAAGTTCTGCCCGCTCACGCTGGTGCAATTAAGCTGCGAGGTGGAGATCAACAAGCAGTTGAAGCTGATCGGCGTCTGGCGGATCAGCGAAGTGCCCTGGATTTGGACCGAGGTGCCGCCGGTCATGGCGTAGCTGCCGTCGGCAAGCTTCTGGCCGGTGTCGGTGGCGACGGTCTTGAAGCTGCCGCCGGCGAAGGTCGACAGGCCCGTGCCCTGCGCGTCGATCCATGAGCCTTCGACCGGACTCCGCGTGGCCGATGGTGGCCCGCCCGGGCCGGCGGTGGTGCACGCCGCCAAGGCGGCAGCGGCCGCGACAATGCCGGCCGAAAGCAATTTGCGCGCAATCGTCATCATCAAGATCCTCTCCTCTCGCATTGGCCCGAAAATCGATGCGATTTTTCGGAAAGCACGATGCGTACACTCGAACCACCAGAGCGTACTTTGTGCGTCCAAATGGATGCACGTCGCTCCAGGCCGCCTTCCTTCAATCGCCCGATTTCCAGACGATTGCAAGGCAGTGAGACATTGCTTTCGAACGAGGATGTTGAACTATCGAACGAGGATGTTGCGGAATTGCCATGGGTCGTTTTTGTCGAGGTCTTCCGGGAACAGCCCAGGGCGGTTGTCGAGCGGCGTCCAGTCGGTGTAATAGCCCTTGATCGGCCCGAGATAGGGCGACTGCACTTCCAGGCAGCGCCTGTAGTCCATCTCGTCCGCCTCGACGATGCCGGCCTCGGGATTTTCCAGCGCCCAGACCATGCCCGCCAGCACTGCCGAGGTGACCTGCATGCCCGTCGCGTTCTGATAAGGCGCCAGCTTGCGCGCCTCCACCAGCGACAGCTGCGAGCCGTACCAATAGGCGTTCTTGTCGTGGCCGTAGAGCAGCACGCCGAGCTCGTCGACACCGTCGACCAGTTCGTTTTCATCGAGCACGTGATGCACCGGTTGTGCGTTGCCGGCAGCGCCGAACATTTCGTGCAGCGACAGCACGGCGTCATTGCAGGGATGGTAGGCGTAGTGGCAGGTCGGGCGATATTGGACCTTGCCCTTCTTGCCGCGCAGGGTGAAGAAGTCGGCGATCGAGATCGACTCGTTGTGGGTCACCAGGAAGCCATATTGCGGGCCCGGCGTCGGGCACCAGCTGCGCACACGCGTGTTGGCGCCCGGCTGCTCCAGATAGATTGCGGCCTTCGAGCCATGCTTGTGCTTCTTGCCGTTCTTCGGCATCCACGTCTCATGCGTGCCCCAGCCGAGCTCGGCCGGTTGAAGCCCTTCCGAGATGAAGCCTTCGACCGACCAGGTATTCCAGAACACGTTCATCGGCTTCGGCTTCTTGGTGCGCTGTGTGTCGCGCTCGGCAATGTGGATACCTTTGACGCCGGCCTTCTTCATCAGCCTGGCCCAAGCTTCGCGATCGTGCTGCGCGGGCTCGGAGAATTCGAGGCCAAGATCGGTGGCGAGGTTGACCAGCGCCTGCTTGACGAACCACGAGACCATGCCTGGGTTGGCGCCGCAGGTGGAGATTGCGGTCGTCCCGCCGGGGTGCGCGCGCTTTTCTTCGATCATGGATTCGCGCAGCGCATAATTGGTGCGACTGCCAGTGTCGGCCTTCGTGTCGAAATAGAAGCCGAGCCATGGCTCGACGACGGTGTCGATGTAAAGCACACCCAGCTTGCGACAGAGCCGCATCAAATCCACCGAGCCGGTGTCGACCGACAGGTTGACGCAAAAGCCCTGGCCACCGCCTTTGGTCAGCAGCGGCGTCAAAAGCTTCTTGTAGTTCTTGCTGGTCACCGCATCCTGCATGAAGGTGATGTCGCGCTCGTCGAGCAGCTTGCGATCGGTATCGCGTGGGTCGATGACCGTCATGCGCGACTTGTCGAACTTGAAATGGCGCTCGATCAGCGGCAGCGTTCCCCGTCCGATCGAGCCGAAGCCGATCATCACGACAGGGCCGGTGATCTCACCGTAAACGGGCCAGTTTTCATTCGCCATTTTATCGATTACTCCCTCAGATAGGCTGAAAAGCCGGGCAAACAGACGCAAAGCGGAGCATTTTTTTGCCCGACCGCCACGCGCTACAACCACAGATCATTGTCATAAACCAGCGAAAAGCCGCGAGCTACGCCGCATTCGTCATGTGGTTAAGGAGGACGACCAGTCGCTGACGGTCGGCGGTCATTTCCCGAGTTGGCCCTTGTAGTCGAGTTGGGCGAAGTCGGCCGCCCGCAATGGCGCGGCGAAAGATGCGGCGAGCACCAGCTCTCGTCGATGGTTCCCGATCTCGGTCACATTCCGGTGACACTCGGTAAGCGCAACAGCTTCGGTCGAGAGGCCGAACACTCTGCGCATGTCCGATCCATTCACCCTCGCGGCAGATCGCGCGAGGTCACATCGGCGATTGCCTTGCGAAGCCGGATCGTCTCGATTTTCTCGCCGGGACGCAATATGCCGATCACCGTTTCGATGTCGGGACAGCCATTTTTGCGGCATACCAGCTCCGTGACGGACACGACGACATCGTCATCGAGCCCGCAAGCCCTGCGAACCCAGACCTTGATCTGTCTGGTCTTCTCCGGAAGGGCAAGGCCGCGCGGGGCGAGTGAGTTCGCGAGACGGTTCATATCCAATCCCGTTCCGAAGACGAAGGCGCTCGGCCAGAGCAACGGGATAAAAGACGCGCGCTGTCGTCGGCCTTGCCGAACCTATGCATTCAGCGCCACCAGCGTGTCCATTTCGGCGCGGCATTTGAGGAAGCCGTCTTCAATCAGGCCTTTGGGCAGGTTGCGGCCGATAAATACCAGGCGGCTGACGCGCTTCTCCCCCGCTTTCCAGGGCTTTCCAGGGGCGCTGGTGATCGCCTTCGAGCAGCATGTGGACGGCCTGAACGACAAAGCGGTGTTCATCGCCCTCGAACGCCAGGATGCCTTTCATGCGCAGCATGTCGATGCCGAATTTCTGTGTGATCATCTGGATCCACGGCAAGAACTTGCGCGGATCGATCGAAGCTTCCGTGACGAGAAAGAAGCTGGTGACGTGATCGTCATGCACATGGTTGTGGCCCGCGTCGAGAAAGTCCGGCTCGACTTCGAGGACACGGTTCAGATCGAACGCGCCGCGATCCAGAACCTCGTCGAGTGGAACGTTGCAACGTATGGAATGCTTGATCGCAGCCGTCGGGTTGATCCTGCGAATGCGCGCCTCCACTGCCTTGAGTTCGGCCTGCGCCACCAGGTCGGTCTTGTTCAGTATGACGATATCGGCGAAGGCGAGTTGCTCCTGCGCCTCGTGGGCATGATCCAACTCGCCGAGGAGATGCTTGGCATCGGCGACGGTGATGGTCGCATCGAGTGTCGTCTTCTGCCTCACATCGTGGTCGACGAAGAAGGTCTGGGCGACGGGGGCGGGATCGGCAAGGCCGGTCGTCTCGATCAGGATGGCGTCGAAACGGTCTCTGCGCCGCATCAAGCTCTCAATGATCCGGATCAGGTCGCCGCGCACCGTGCAGCAGATGCAGCCGTTGTTCATCTCGAAGACTTCTTCGTCGGTATCGACGATGAGGTCGTTGTCGATGCCAATCTCGCCGAACTCGTTGACGATCACGGCGTACCGCTTGCCGTGCTGTTCGGACAGGATGCGGTTGAGCAGCGTCGTCTTGCCGGCGCCGAGGTAGCCGGTAAGAACCGTGACGGGCATTTTCTGGGCTTCAAGCGGCATAGTCGTCTCCGGATGTTGGATTGCGGATTTCAGCTGGGTCAGGCGCGAGCCGATTGGATCGCCCGTAGACGGAAGACTGGCGTCTGTTCAATGCGCGCAAGCCTCGCACAGACCCGAAAGCTCCACCGTGGCCGAGTTGGTTTGGAAGCCCTGCCGTCGGGCAATCCGGCGCAGCACCCGCTCCAATGCCGGGTCATGAACCTCACTTGCGCGCCCGCAATTCGCGCAGATTGCAAAGGCGGCGCGCCCATGGGTGCCGCATTCGCTGTGGACGCAAGAGCGCAAACGCGCTCAGGCTCTCGATCCGGTGAACCAGGCCCTGCTCGACGAGCCGATCCAGAGCGCGATAGATCTGTAGCGGCGAGCGGAGCCCTTCCTGGCGAAGAAGTCCAAGCAGTTCATAGGCCCCCATCGGCCTCTCGGAGCGCGTCAGCGCGTCGAGTACCAGCTGCTGGTTGCGTCCAGGCATCCGCTGTTCCCTCGTGTTCCAGGCAGTTTTGAGCACAATGGCGAGCGTCAGTAATAGTATAACATTTTGGATTGACGAACGTGATAACATAACATAACGGATCGTCAAGAGCGGGGCTGACTTCGATGGCTCCCGCGGTGATGGATCGAATGGCTGCTTGTGTGATCTTTCAAGACCTGACGCATCAAGACCTGCCGCTGGGCCGCAACAGCGTGCCTCGATGGGATCGTACGGCCAGGCGATCATTTGTCGGCGGGCACGATCCACATTCCCTTTTATCTCTGCCGGGGCGCGCGGCTGCTCGCCACGCGTCCGGCGCATCTCCCACAGAACCGCTTGAACAAAGGAGTCGATCGAATGTCCAGGACGCTAAAACTCGCCGCCGTGATAGGCGCTATAACATCGTTGCCAATCGCTCCGTCGGTGGCCGCTGCCGAGAACCTTAGGGTTGTCGCCAGTTTCTCGATCATCGCCGATTTTGCCAAGAATGTCGGCGGCGATCGTGTCGACATCGTCACGCTGGTCGGCCCGAATGGTGACGCCCATGTCTACGAACCAAAGCCGGCCGACGCGGCAACCGTCGGTTCGGCCGACGTGGTGCTGGTCAACGGCCTCCAGTTCGAGGGCTTCCTCCAGCGTCTCGTCGAGGCGAGCGCGACGAAGGCGCCGATCGTGGAATTGACCAAAGGCGGCGAGGTGTTGCGCAAGACCGAGGAAGAAGGTCACCACGATCAGGATAAAGCCGCCGAGGGCGGGGAAAAACACGCCGCGGCGGAAGAGGGCCATGAGGAAGGGCACCATCATCACGGCGAGTCCGATCCCCATGCATGGCAGTCCGTGCACAATGCCGAACTCTATGTGAAGAACATCGCCGACGCCTTCTGTGCCGCCGATGCAGCCGGCTGTGATACTTATCGGGCCAATGCCGAATCATACGGCCAGCAGCTCGAGGCACTGGAAGCGGAGATCAAGGCTGCCGTAGCTGAGATCCCCGAGGACGAGCGCACGATCATCACTTCCCACGACGCCTATGGCTATTTCGAACACGAATACGGCATAAAATTCCTGGCGCCGGAGGGCGTCTCCACCGAATCCGAGGCATCAGCCTCCAACGTCGCGGCCCTGATAAAACAGATCAGGCAAGACAAGGCTTCGGCAATCTTCGTGGAGAACGTCACCAATCCGCGCCTGGTCGAGCAGATCGCCAGCGAGACGGGCCTGAAAGTCGGCGGTGAGCTCTACTCCGACGCCCTGTCGGATAAGAACGGTCCGGCTGCGACCTATCTGGAGATGATGCGGCACAACGTCACGACGATCAAAGGCGCGATCCTCGGAAGCTGACCGCTAGCCTGTGATGGAAAGGCGGAGCAATCCGCCTTTTCCTCGATTACCAATAGTCATGTAATAACATTCAAGGAGAATACCGTGAGGACAAATTGGGCGTCAGCCACGGCCATCGCGCTGCTTGTGTCCCTATCAACAAGTGCTGCCCACGCCGAGGAGGTGACCGCATGGCGCCTCTTCATCTCGGACCACGCGGACCCGAAGGTGACCGTAATCGATGCGGTCGATGGCGAAAAGCTCGACACGTTCGAGATCAAAGGGCCGGCGTCGCTCCATCGCAGCGAAAGCGGCAGGACCGTGTTTGCCGTGCAGGGCTCGGCCGACGTCGTTGCCGGGATCGCGAGCGGCATTTCCTTCGAGGACCACGGCGAGCACGGCGACATCGACGTCGAAGCGCCAAAACTTGCCGGCGTCGAGATCACGGGCAAGAAGCCGTCGCATTTCGTTGAGCATGACGGCGACTTCGCCGTTTTTTTCGACGGCGAGGGTGTCGCCCGCATCATCTCCGAGAGGTCGGCCCTGGAAGGCAAGCCGGATTTCAGGGAAGTGAAGACGGACGCGCCGCAGCACGGCGTCGCAGTCGCCTTCGGCTCCCATGTCCTGCTGTCGGAGCCGAACCGGGAAAAGCCGGACGAGCTTCCGGTCGGCATCAGGGTCGCTGACAAGGCCGGCGCGCCGATCGGCGGCAGCCACGCCTGCCCAGACCTCCACGGCGAGGCGTCTTCCGGCAATATCCTGGCTTTCGCCTGCGCGACCGGCCTGCTTGCCGTCAGCCATGGCGACGGCAGTCCGGCGATCCGTCATCTGCCCTATGCCGACAGCCTGCCGGATGGCAAAACGACGACGCTGATCGGCGGCAGAGGCCTGCAATATTTCCTCGGCAACT
Source organism: Mesorhizobium sp. WSM4845 (assembly GCF_055811455.1). NCBI lineage: Bacteria > Pseudomonadati > Pseudomonadota > Alphaproteobacteria > Hyphomicrobiales > Phyllobacteriaceae > Mesorhizobium > Mesorhizobium sp. WSM4845. The sequence continues at coordinate 44,249 of NZ_JBVVQA010000024.1, read as the reverse complement.
ACGGCGCCGACAAGGTGGTGCTGATCGATCCGACGATCGAGAGCGACGCATTCCGGCTGATCGACCTTCCGACGCGCCGCGTGCATTTCGCGGTCGACCCCGTTCGTGCCAAGTTCGCCTACGTCTTCACCGAGGACGGCCAGCTTCACCAGCTCGACGTGGTGAAGGGGGAGATCGCAAACTCGCTCAAGCTGACCGACCCTTATTCGATGGACGGTCACTGGAGCGATCCGAGGCCGCGTGTCGCGGTCGCCGGCGACAAGATCGTGGTCACCGATCCCCTGCAAGGCGTGCTGCATGTCGTTGACGCGACGTCGTTCGAGAAAACCGGCGACATTGCCGTCGAAGGCAAGCCCTTCAACATCGTTTCCGTCGGCGGCTCCGGTCAGACCCACGAAGGCGAATAGTCGCTCCTCCCAAGCGGCTGCCGCGCGTCCGGCCCATTCCTTCTCGGGCCGGACGCATCTTCTCCAACTCGCAAGGGAACCATGCTCGAGACACAGCAATGGGCGCATCGTCCGGCACCGATTGCATTTCAGCCAAGCCGTGCCGGGATCAGTCCGCGCAGTGAATTGCCGACGAACAGCGCTTTGGCCGACTTCAGATCATCCAGGCTGTAGATTGCTTCGCGGGCGCGGCCTTCGTCCAGCAATTCGCCGCGCAACACGCCAGGCAGCAAGCCGCAATCGAGCCGCGGTGTCGCCAGCGCGCCGTCGCCGAAATCGGCAAACAGATTGGTGATCGTGCCCTCACAGAGTTCGCCACGCTCGTTGGCCAAGAGAACCTCGTCGGCCCGGCTGATCAGATATTCAGCGCGCGCCCGCTGATAGGTGTCCCGGCGGCTCGTCTTGTGGCGCAGCAGCGTGTCGCTTGAATCAAGCCGCACCCGCGCCAGTTGCAGCCTCCAGACCTTGTCGGCTGCGTGCGGCTCATAAGGCAGCGCCGAGACCGTCACCTTGCCGCTGCGCGACAGGACCAGGCGTGTGCGCAAGGCTATGTCAGGCCTGTCGACGGCGTTCCTGAGCATCTCGCCGACCTTCTGCGGATCGCAGGCAAAACCCAGTTCGGCCGCCGAGGCATAAAGGCGTGCCAAATGGCGGTCGAAACGGAGGAAGCCCTGGCCCGGCTGCCAGCGCATGGTTTCGATCAGCTCGAAATCGGCGGTGTTCCCGTCGCGTAGCGCGCTTTCAGCAGGCACTCCTGATACTCCTCCTCGGCCGTCGAATCGAAGACGACGCCGCCGCCGACATTGTAGACGGCCTCGCCGCCGGAAAAGAGCGATATGGTGCGGATCGCCACCGAAAAGCGCATCGTGCCGCCGGGCGCGATCCAGCCGATCGCGCCGCAATAGACGTCGCGCGGCGTGGCTTCCAGATCGTGCAGGATTTCCATGGCGCGGATTTTCGGGGCGCCGGTGATCGATCCGCATGGAAACAGCGCAGCGAATATCCGGCGGATGCTGAGGTCGGGCAACAGCTTGGCCCGCACGCGGCTCACCATCTGGTGGACGGTCGGGTAGCTCTCGATGCGGAAAAGCTCCGGCACCTCCAGCGTGCCGACTTCGCTGATCAGCGAAATGTCGTTGCGCAGGAGATCGACGATCATCCGGTTCTCAGCCTGGTTCTTCTCGTCATTGAGCAAGAACGTCTTCAGCCGCTTGTCCTCCGCCTTGGTCGCGCCGCGCGGGGCGGTGCCCTTCATCGGATGCGTCTCGATCATGCCTGCGGCGTCGATCTCGAAGAACAGTTCCGGCGAACGCGACAAGACGAGCGGATCGCCGAGCGCGATCAGCGCGCCGTATTTCACCGGCTGGCGCTCCGTCAGCGCGTCGAAGGCGGCCAGCGGATCGCCCGACCATTGCGCATGAACCGGAAAGGTCAGATTGCCCTGATAGCAATCACCCTTGCGAATGTGATTGTGGAGCCGCGCAAAGCGTTTTGCGTAGTCTTCCGAAGTCCAGGCGGCCCTGGCGTTGAAGATCGGGCCGTTGGTCGACGGCGCGTTGCCGGGCACGACCGGCTGTTCGACAGGCGCGTCGAAGATCCCCAGGCAGACAAGCGGGGCGCGGCGTCCGCCCGGCAGCAGCGGAACGAGCTTCGGCTCGAGCAGGTAGCCGGCCTCGTAGGAGAAGTAGCCGGCCAGCCATTTGCCGGCGTCATGCGCGGCCTGCGCAATGTCCAGCGCCGGCAGGAAATCCTCTGCCTCATGCGCCACGATGATGTCGGCCGGCTGGTCGAAGACGAGCTGATGAGCGCGCTCGTCATTTCGAAAAATTGCAGAGGGCAGGGGCATGGGACTCGGATGCTGCGATCGATGACGCCAGCTATCGCTCTATATGGCGGCTCGATCGCGCGCAATCGAGAGACCGGCGTCTCAAGACGCAAACGCAGCTTGATGCAAAAGCAAACCGGCGGCACCTCGCGGGCGTCGCCAGTTCCTTATGTGCTCGATGCCGGCAGGCAATTCAGGTGTTGCTCCCGGTCCCCGAGGTCGGGAAGCGGCGCGCGAATTCCTCCTCATCGCCGGCGGCAAGCAGTTTCGCCTGCTCGATCCAGCGCTCACGCTCGATGCGGCCGTCGAAGTTCAACGTCTCCTCGATCCGCTTGACGTCGGCGGCCGTCCAGGCGGCGATTTGCGCGTAGGTCGTCACTCCGAGCCCGTGGAGCAGTCGCTCGTTGGCCGGACCGATGCCGATCAGGCGGCGCAGATTGCTGGCTTTGCCCACCGCCGCCTCTGTTGTCGCGGCTTTCTTTGCCGCTGGCGCAGCGCTCTTTGGTGCAGCACTGGTTTTTGATGCGGGAGGTTTTGGCGCACTTGCCTGCGACGCGCTCGCTTTCGACGCACTCGCTTTCGATGCACTGGCCTTCGGCGCGGCTGCCGCCTTCACGGCCGCCGGTTTCTTGGACGTGGTCTTTGCTGGCCCGGACCTAGCCGGCCCGGTCTTGGCCGGCGTCGCCTTGGCGGGCGTCGTGTTGGCCGGCGCGGATGTCGCTATCAATGCCGGCGGTGCCGGGATTGCTGCCTTTGTCGCACCGGCCTTGGTGTCTTGCGCCTCGCCCAACTGGCGCTCCAGGTCGGCGCGGGCGCCGCGGCATACTTCCAGCTCACGGGTCAGGCGGTCGGCGTCGGCGCGCAGCCTGTCGCGCTCGCTGCGGGTGCGGTCCATGTCACCGCGCAGGCTGTCGAGATCGCCACGCGGGCGTCCCCAGATGAACCAGCCAGCCAACACACCTACCAGGAACGCCAGGAGCATGTAGAAAAAAGTGCCCATTGTCTCTCTCCAGTCCGATCCATCTGCCGTGGCCTGGGACCTTGGCGCAAGGACCATTCAATGGTGGCTCCGCTGCTCGCGGAACAGCCGGCTTAAATCGCGCCTGTCGGCGACCGGCTTTCCTGCCATGGCCAACGGCGCTGTCGCAATCGTCGAAGCGCCCGTGACCGGCCGAAGATTTGGCCGCGCCCGGCTGAGCTTGAGGCGGGACGCTATCATACAGCTTCCGGAAAGCTAACGGAAAAATTCCACGGAGAGTTATTTAAGAACAGGTATTTAGCGCAAGAATAGAATGGCCTCAATATGCACTGCGGCTAAACTGTTCTGTCGAACCTGGCTGTTCAGCGCTGTGCGTCAATTGTCTAGAGCTTCGAGCTCGTCGATCAGCCCGCCGATCACGCCAAGGCCGATCTGCCAGAAGGCAGGATCGGTGGCATCAAGACCGAAGGGAGCCAGGAGCTCGGAATGATGCTTGGTGCCGCCGGCGCGCAGCATGGCAAAATATTTGTCCTGAAAGCCACGCTCTGCATTCTGATAGACCGCATAGAGCGAATTCACCAGGCAGTCGCCGAACGCATAGGCGTAGACGTAGAAAGGCGAATGGATGAAGTGTGGAATATAGCTCCAGAAGACCTCGTAACCCTCGCGCAGCTTGATCGCCGGCCCGAGGCTTTCCGCCTGCACCTCCAGCCAGAACTGGCCGAGCCTGTCCGATGTCAACTCGCCGTTTTTGCGCTCGGCATGCACCTTGCGCTCGAACTCGTAGAAAGCAATCTGGCGCACGACCGTGTTGATCATGTCCTCGACCTTCTGGGCAAGCATGGCCTTGCGCTCGCGCTTGTCGGTGGTCTGGTCCAGCAGCGAGCGGAACGTCAGCATCTCGCCGAAGACGGACGCCGTCTCGGCCAGTGTCAGCGGCGTCGAGGCCATCAGCGCGCCCTGGCTTGCGGCGAGCACCTGATGCACGCCGTGGCCAAGCTCATGCGCCAGCGTCATCACGTCGCGCGGCTTGCCCATGTAGTTGAGCAGGACATAGGGATGCGCCGACGGCACGGTCGGATGCGCGAAGGCGCCCGGCGACTTGCCAGGCCTTACCGGCGCGTCGATCCAGTTGCGGTCGAAGAAAACCCGGGCAATCTCCGCCATGTCAGGTGAAAAGCGCTGATAGGCGGAAAGCACCGTGTTCTTGGCCTCGTCCCAGCCGATGATCGCTTGCGGGGTCTCCGGCAACGGCGCGTTGCGGTCCCAGTGGTTCATCACTTCCATGCCGAGCCAGCGCGCCTTCATCGCGTAGTACCGGTGTGACAGGCGCGGGTAAGCGTCACGAACGGCTGAGGCCAGCGCATCCACCACGCTGCGCTCGACGCGATTGGCGAGATGACGCGAATCGGCGATGTCGGCGAAGCCGCGCCAGCGGTCGGAGATCTCCTTGTCCTTGGCCAGCGTGTTGGTGATCAGCGTGAACGTGCGCAGATTCTTGCGGAAGGTTGCGGCCAGCGCTTCAGAAGCCCGGCGGCGCACCTCGCCATCGGCGTGCTGGAGGCGGTTCAGCGCCGGCTCCAGGGTCAGCTCTTCGCCATCGATGTCGAAGCGCAGGTCGGTCATCGTCTCGTCGAACAAGCGGTTCCAGGCGCCGCGTCCGGTAATCGACTTCTCGTGGAGAAGCTGCTCGACCCGGTCTTCGAGCTGGTAGGGTTTGTCCATGCGCAGATCAAGCACCCACGGCCGGTAGTGAGCGAAGGCGGGATCGGCAGCAAGCGCGGTTTCGATCGCGGCATCGTCGACAAGATTCAGTTCGAGCGCGAAAAACAGAAGATGCGCGCTGGCGTCGGTCATCTTCTCCTGAATGTCGCCATAGAGCTTGGCGCGCTGCGGATCCGCGGTGTTGCCGGCGTAGATCAGTCCGGCATAGGAGACGATCCGGCCAATCAGTTCCTCCAGCGCCTCATAGGCGGCAAGCGCCTCGCCCAGCCTGCCGCTGTCGGCCCGCTCCGCCTCGGCGACGAGCGTGCCTTTCCAGCGGCTCTCGAAGCTGATGGCATCGGCGATCGCCTTTGAAATGTCACGTTTCAGCTCGGGGGCGCCCATGCCCGAATAGAGATCGGCGAGATCCCATTCCGGCAGATCACCAAGCTCCGCCGCGCCCTGACCGGACGCCGCCGCCGCAAGCTGCCGACTAAAAACCATGCTCATTGCCGACACTTTCCAGATTGCAAGACCTGAGAGACCGTTTGGAAACTCTACTCTGGCGGCCATCTGATGGCGTTTTCTGCGCTTACCTACAGCGCCGCGCGTCCAATGGACGCGCCGCGCTCTAATGTCCGCTGCGCGCCGGTTCTCGAAACCACCACCATATGACTCGCAAGAGCGAACTTCGAAACAGTCTCTAAGCGGTCAGCCCCAAAGATTCAAAGGGCCAAAGATTCAAAGAGGATGAGAAAGCCCGTCAAATCCTAAGGAATTCGTTCACCGGGTTTTTTGAAAGCTTATTTAGAACCCTGTGCCAGGATGATCCATAGGGTTGGATTCCCCATTGGGAAGACACAGTGGGGTGGGCATATTGGCGAGCATCGTTGAACCAGTCATGACAGGTTCCATACTCATAGTCGATGACGATCCCGTGCAGCGCAGGCTGCTCGAGGCGGCGGTGACGAAATTCGGCCACAGCGCGATCATCACGGATGGCGGCGAGGCCGGTCTCGACGCGCTCGACGGGCCCAAGGCGCGCGACGTGTCGGTGGTCATCCTCGACCTCGTCATGCCGGGCCTCGACGGCATCGGCGTGCTGAAGGCGATGCGTGAGCGCGGCATCCAGGTTCCGGTCATCGTACAAACCGCCCAGGGCGGCATCGAAACCGTCGTTTCGGCCATGCGTCACGGTGCTTTCGATTTCGTCGTCAAGCCGGCATCTCCCGACAGGCTGCAGGCATCGATCGGCAACGCGCTCAAAGTCGAGGCGGTCGAGGGGGAAGTGAAGCGCACGTCGCGGCGGCGCGGCGGCCATCTGACCTTCAAGGACATGATCACGCACAGCCCGGCGATGGACCGGGTGATCCGTCTCGGCCAGAAGGCGGCCGCGTCCAACATCCCGATCCTTATCGAGGGCGAATCCGGGGTAGGCAAGGAGTTGGTGGCGCGCGCCATCCAGGGCAGCGGCGATCGCCGCTCAAAACCGTTCGTCACCGTCAATTGCGGCGCCATCCCCGACAATCTGGTCGAATCGATCCTGTTCGGCCACGAGAAGGGCTCGTTCACCGGCGCCACCGAAAAACACACCGGCAAGTTCGTCGAGGCGCATTCGGGCACGCTCTTCCTCGACGAGATCGGCGACCTGCCGCTCGACGTGCAGGTCAAGCTGCTGCGCGCCGTGCAGGACGGTGAGGTCGATCCGGTCGGCGGGCGTTCGACCGTCAGGGTCGATATCAGGCTGATCTCGGCGACACACCGCAATCTTCTGCAGCAGGTCAAGGACGGTAAGTTCCGCGAGGATCTGTTCTACCGCCTGAACGTCTATCCGATCTTCGTGCCGCCGCTGCGCGACCGTCGCGACGACATTCCGTATTTGGTCGAGCATTTTCTGGACAAGGTCGCGCCCGCCGGTCCACGTCATCGCCTGCACGGCATTTCGGCTGCGGCGCTCGCCATGCTGCAGGCCTACGACTGGCCGGGAAATATCCGCCAGCTGGAAAACGCCGTATTCCGGGCCTCGGTGCTTTGCGAAGGCGATCTGCTGACGGAAGAGGAGTTTCCGCAGATCCGGGCGCAGGTCGAGGGCACCGTCAACCTCGATGCGCATGGCGCGTTGCCCGCGTTGCCTTTGGTCACCGAGCCGCCTGGCGAGGATAACGGCATCGCTGTAGCCGAGCTCGATCCGCCAGCCAGGCCGCAGCCTCGCTTCGGCACGCTGCGGGCGCTGGACGAACGCGGCAATGTGCGGGCGCTGGCCGAAGTCGAACTCGAAATGATCAAGCTCGCCATCGACCATTATAGCGGCCAGATGAGCGAAGTTGCCCGCCGCCTCGGCATCGGCCGCTCGACGCTCTACAGGAAGCTCAAGGAATATGGCATCGATCCGGATACGGGCCGTATCGACCGCCTTGCTTCTTGACAAGGCAACTCTGGCTGACAAAGGCAGCCCGGACCAGCTTGCCAGCCCGGCATCAGGACAATCGACAGTCGTCGAATCGGGCGTGACGCGGTCGGGCGACGCGCTTGCGGGCAGTGTTCACGCATTGAGGCGTCTGGTAACAGATCGTGTTCAGGCAAAGCCCAAAACATGATCTAAACCAGCAGTTTACCAAGAAACCCCGTGCAATATTTTTGACGGGATATCGCCACGGTGTTACCGCATTTCGGCTTCAATAAGCGATGATTAACCATTAGGATCGATATTCGGATGTGAACACCACCGCATCCGTTGGTCAAATCCGGGGACAAACGGCAGCCTGCAAGGCCTTTTGATTTGAACAAAGTCGAACGACACACAAACGGGCGGCACTATCACATGAGCGCCTGGCCGAGATGGCTGGCAGCGGTGATTCTCGCCTTTGGCTTCCTTACAGCGGCTGCGACCGGCGCCAGCGCCCAGACACGTTCGCTGAAACTCTACAACCTGCACACCAAAGAGAAGGCGGAGATCGTCTTCAAGCGCGGCGGCCGCTACGATCAGGCGGGTCTGAAAAAGATCAACGTCATCCTGCGCGACTGGCGCCGCAACGAGCCGACCAAGATGGATCCGCGCCTGCTCGACCTGGTCTGGGAGGCTTACCGGCAGAGCGGCGCCCGCGACTACATCCAGGTCGTGTGCGGTTATCGCTCGTCGTCGACGAACTCGATGCTGCGCAGCCGCAGCAGGGGCGTTGCCAAGAAAAGCCAGCATACGCTCGGCAAGGCCATGGACTTCTACATTCCCGGCGTGCCGCTGAAGAAACTGCGCGACATCGGTCTGCGGATGCAGGGCGGTGGCGTCGGTTATTATCCGAGGTCCGGCTCGCCCTTTGTCCACATGGATGTCGGCAATGTGCGGCACTGGCCTGGCATCAGCCGCCAGGAACTGGCGCGCGTGTTCCCCAACGGCAAGACGCTGCATGTGCCGAGCGACGGCAAGCCGCTGCCCGGCTATTCACAGGCGCTCGCCTCGTACAAGGCGCGCAAGGGCGCCGGCGCTCCCGCCATCGAAATGGCCAGCGCAGGTGGAGGTGCCAAAAGATCCGCCGGTCTGCTGGCGGCTTTCTTCGGCGGCGGTGAAGACGAGGCCGATGACAGCGCCGATGTGGTGGCCGCGCCAACGCCGAAGTCAACAAATGTGAAGCCGGCGAGCGTGAAGCTGGCGAACGCCAAGCCGGCGCCGGCCGCCAGGAACAGCAAGCTTCCGGGCATTGCCATCGTATCGCCTGAGGATGCGAAGCGCGCCGAGATTCCGCAAATCGCCGATGCGCCTGCTCCGGAACCGGAGGAGGACACGCCGGAAACGATCATCGCGGCGCTGCCGGCGCGCAGCGTGCCGCTGCCCGATTTCGCCCCGCGTCCGAAGGCCGATGTCGCTCAGCCGCCCGAAAACGTTCCGTTCGGCGTGGCGGATGCCACCGCCACCACCGAACAGGCGGTGACGACCGCGCAAGCGCCGGCGAACGCTCCCTTCGGCATGGCCGAACCGTCCGTTGTCGCCGATGCGGCGCAGGTTGCCGCCAACAACATTCCGTTGCCGAGCTGGCGCCCCAATCACTCGTTGCCGGCCGACCTTGCAGCGGCCGACCTTGCGCCGCAGGACAAGGCTGTGCTTCTGGCGCTGGCGGATACCGCCGGGCACGGCAAGACCGCTACCGATGTGTTCTCGGTGCTGCCGTCGGCTCGGCCCGATCTGGCCCAGCCCGAACTGGCCCAGCCTGACCAGGTCCAGTCTGCCGCAGTCCAGTCTGACGCGGTCAAAGCCGTCCTTGAACGGGTCAGCGCAACCGACGAATACCAGGTCGCTTCGCTCTCCCAGCCCAGCGCGGCCCTCGGTGAACTGGCGAAGGGCAATGCCGCATCGCCGCGTGAGGCTGTCTTTGCCCGCCCGGCTGGCTCCGATCCGGCCGCGGCGATCGGCACGGGTGTGAAGACCACCCGCAAGGCAGCCAGGGCAACCGCCCGTGACCTGAAGCCTGGTCGCAAGTCCGTGGTGGTCGCCGCAGAGCCAACGGCGGCGCGCTGGGCGTTGAACAGCGGCGAGAATGTCGCCACCGTCTCCAGCGCGACGACGGCGCAGCGCTACGCCTACAATATCGTGCACACGCCCCCAACCGAAGTCTATACCGTGGGCTTCCAGGCGGACGATCAGTTGGCCGACGCCAACCGGTTCACCGGCAATGCCGTCAAGTTCCTGTCGGTCGCCCGCTTCAGGACCGAGTAGCGGATCGACCAACCAATAAAAAAGCCGCGCCGGTAACCCGCGCGGCTTTTTTTTATGGATGTCGTTATCGCAAAATCGCTGCACGCCCTCGGGTCAGGCCCGAGGGCATGCTTTTGCGCGGCATGCATTGGTCTGCTTGGGGTGAGAGTTGTCTCTATCGCCCGAGCTTGCTCGCGGCGCGCGCCAGGGCTTCGATTTCGTCCCATTTGCCGGCCTTGACCAAATCGTCCGGCGCCACCCAGGAGCCGCCGACGCAGATGACGTTGGGCAGGCTCAGATAGTCGCTGGCGTTCTTGTCGGTGATGCCGCCGGTCGGGCAGAATTGGACATCGGCGAGCGGCGAGGCGAATGCCTTGAGTGAGGCGATGCCGCCCGACTGTTCTGCCGGGAAGAATTTCAGGAAGCGCAGGCCTGCCTCGCGGGCGGCCATGATCTCACCGGGCGTGATGGCGCCGGGCAGCAACGGAACGTCGCTGTCCTTCGCCGCCGCCAGAAGCTCGCGGGTGATGCCGGGGCTGACGATGAACTTCGATCCGGCTGCCGCCGCCTCGTCGAACTGGCGGGCGTCCAGAATGGTGCCGGCGCCGACGATGGCGTCCTCGATCTCGCTTGCCACAAGCCGGATCGCCTCCAGCGCATCAGCGGTCCGCAGCGTGATCTCGATCGCCGGCAGGCCGCCGCGCGCCAGCGCGCGCGCCAGCGGCACGGCATCAGCGAGATTGGCGATCTTCAGCACCGGGATAACCGGTTGGCCGTTGAGGAGCGACAGGAGCTTTTCGGTCTTGCTGCGCATTTGTCGTCTCTCCGGTATTGATCCGTACAATCGGTTAGCAGAAGGCCGGTTTTCTGTCCACGAAGCGAAGCGTGTCGCTATGTCACGCGCTGCCGGCAAGTCCGTCAGACCGGCCGTCAAGGCCACCAAGGAGAGGCTGCTCCGCGCGCCGGCCTTGAATCGGCTTTCATGAGCGTTTAGTGGCTTCGGCGATGACACTGCCCAATCAACCCCTGCGCGTTGCCGCGCTCTACAGGTTTGCCCGGCTCGACGACTTTGAGGCGTTGCGCGCGCCGCTCGCCGCCTTTTGCTGCGGACGCGGTATCAAGGGCACGCTGCTGCTGGCGCATGAGGGCATCAACGGCACGGTCGCCGGCAGCGAAGCTGACATTGCCGCGCTCATCGATCATCTCGAATCCATCGAAGGTCTCGCCGGTCTCGAGGTCAAGTACAGCAGCGCCGCGCAGATGCCGTTTCACCGCATGAAGGTGCGGCTGAAGCGCGAGATCGTCACCATGGGTGTTGGGGATCTCAATCCGGCGGCAAGCGCCGGCACCTACGTCGCACCGGCCGACTGGAACGCGCTGATATCGGATGTGGACACGATCGTCATCGACACGCGCAACGCATACGAGGTATCGATCGGCACGTTCAAGGGAGCGGTCGACCCCGCGACAACGAGCTTTCGCGAATTCCCGACGTGGGTCGAGCAGCATCGAGCCGAACTCGTCGGCCGCAAGGTGGCCATGTTCTGCACCGGCGGCATACGCTGCGAGAAGGCAACGGCCTATGTGAAGTCGCTCGGCTTCGAGGATGTGTTCCATCTCAAGGGCGGTATCCTGAAATATCTCGAAGAGCTGCCCGCCGAGCAAAGCCTCTGGCAGGGCGAGTGCTTCGTCTTCGACGAACGCGTCTCGGTGTCGCACGGCTTGGTCGAGGGTGAGGCCGAACTTTGCCGCGCCTGCCGGCATCCGCTGACCGGGCAGGACCTGCTGTCGTCGAAATACGCCGCCGGCATCTCATGCCCGCATTGCTACGATGCCCGTTCCGACGAGGATCGCGCCCGCTACGCCGAGCGTCAACGCCAGGTCGAGCTGGCGCAAGCGCAAGGCAGGGCTCCGCACATTGGACGTTAAAGCGACGTGCGTCGGCTTGGACGCACAAAGTGCGCTCTAACATTTTGAATCCATAAATCGTGCTTTCCAAAAATCGATTCCGATCTTCGGCCCAACGCGTTGGACAAGGCAGATCCTGACATCATCTCGTTTGTGCCGTCGCCGGCAAAGCGCCCATCCGTCATTGTAATGTCCATATGCGGGGCCTACCTGTTCAACGTCCGAAAACCTGCCCGGCGCTTTCGGCCGGCCAATTCTGGAGGCACTGATGTTCGATCCCAAGAAGCTCCTCAACGATCTGCTCGGCTCGCAAATTCCCGGAACCGGATCGACCGTGCGCGACAAAGGGGGCCAGGCGGTGCAAATGGCCAAGGACAATCCGCTGGCCGCTGGCGCGCTGGCCGCGGTGCTGCTCGGAACCGGCGCTGGCCGTCAGGTCGCCGGCACGGCGGTGAAGCTCGGCGGCCTGGCCGTCGTCGGCGGCCTCGCCTACAAGGCCTACCAGAACTACAAGAACGGCAAGGCGCCGGCTGAAACGCAAGTTGCCGGTGAACCGGAATTGCTACCGCCGCCCGCCGACACCAGCTTTCATCCCTCGCAGGCGCCGCAAGGCGAGGACGAATTCACGCTGACGCTGGTGCGCGCGATGATTTCGGCGGCGAAGGCCGACGGCCATATCGACGACGACGAACGGCAAAAGATCGCCGGCAAGCTCAGTCTCGCGGGCATCGACTCCGACGCGGAGAAATTCCTGTTGTCGGAACTGGAAAGGCCGCTCGACCTGGATACGCTGGTCGCCGGCGCCCAAACCGACGCCCAGAAGCTCGAGCTCTACACCGCCTCGCGCCTCGCCATCGATCCGAATACACGTGCCGAACGCGGCTATCTCGATCTGCTCGCCGGCCGCCTCAGCTTGCCGGATGCCCTGCTCGACCATGTCGAGGCGACGGTGTCGGCGGCGAAAGTGCCGGCGCCAGAGGTGCCGGGATCGGGCAAGGCAACCGCCAATTCGCGCTGGTAGGCTTCAGGGCCGCGGAGAGCGGCAATCCGGCGTGCTTTCGCGTTAATGTCTCGTTTACCCAGGAAGCGCATGATTTTAAGCAGTCGGATCGGCTTTCCTCCTCCCAGCCGGTTCAGATCAGGGCGGCCGCCAATGGCCGCCCTTTTTGTCGCAGCCGGTTAGCGCATGAGCCGAAATCGGAATCGATTTTTGGAAGCGATCATGCGCAAATTCAAAATTGCTCAAAATCATGGTGCTATAGCGTCCTTGCGGGCATGCGGCGCTATAGGAGGACAGTTATGACAGACTACAAAACAGCCATCGTCACTGGCGCCGGCACGGGCATCGGCAAGAGCGTCGCCACGGCGCTGCTCAGGGCCGGCTGGAATACGGTGTTCTGCGGACGCCGCAAGCCGGTGCTGGACAAGGCAATCGCTGATGCCGGATCGACACAAGCCAAGGCGCTGGCGGTCGCCTGCGACATCAGCAAGGCCGACCAGGTCGACGATCTGTTCGAGACGGTGGCGGCGGCTTTCGGTCGTGTCGACCTGCTCTTCAACAATGCCGGCGCGGGCTACAAGTCGACATTGATCGACGAGATCCCGGTCGAGGTGTGGAACGAAATTGTCGGGGTCAATCTCACCGGCTCGTTCCTGTGCGCCCGCGCTGCCTTCGGCGCCATGCGCAGGCAGCAGCCGATGGGCGGTCGCATCATCAACAACGGCTCGGTGTCTGCCTACGCGCCGCGTCCGGGCTCAGTGCCCTATACCGCGACCAAGCACGCCATTACCGGGCTGACCAAGACGCTGGCGCTGGACGGCCGGCCTTATGACATCGCCTGCGGCCAGATCGACATCGGCAACGCCCTGACCGACATGGCGCAGGCGATGACGGTCGGAGTACCGCAAGCCAATGGTTCCATCGCCGCCGAAGCGGTGATGGATGTCCAGCAGGTCGCCAATGCCGTCGTCCATATGGCCAGCCTGCCGCTCGACGCCAATGTGCTGTTCATGACCGTGATGGCGACGAAGATGCCGTATGTCGGGCGAGGGTGAGCGGCCGGTTCGCGTAAGCGAATTCATCGTGCCACTGGCACGATGAAAGGCCGGCGAACGCCGGGGGGACCCGGCCGGACGGCGTTCAATTTTGGCTAATGCATGTCGCGCAAAAGTGCGCAGCGGTTTTGCGATAACGACATGCATAAAACAAGAACTAAAGCGCGTCGCATCCTTCAAACGCGATGCGCTTTAGGACTGCGTCACCGAAAGCGGCACGCCCGGAAGATATAGCGAAATAGGGCGGATTTCGTAGACGGCCGTCGGATTGACACGGCGAAAGTCGCGCGCAATCGCGATCGCGGCATCGCGCGTGGCGCAGTCGACGACGTATAGTCCCAACAATTGCTCCTTGGTCTCGGCGAAGGGTCCGTCAATGACCATTCCGGCGCCCGGCCCGCGCAAGGTGCACGCGTCTTGGGTCGCCCCGAGCCGCGCCGCCGGGCCGAGGCTACCATCCCGGTAAAGCCGTTCGTGGATATTGAGCAGGTCGGCCATCAGCGCCGCGTCCTCCTCCGGCGTCAGCGCCGTGATCACTTCTTCCACGTGATAGGCAAGGATGGCATAGAACATCTGACATCTCCTTTCGTCGGTCGCGTACCCGCCCTCACTTGCCCAGAAACGCCTTGATCCGTTCCAGCGCGCGCAGGATGTTCTCTTCGGAATTGGCGTAGGACAGCCTGATATAGCCTTCACCGAGAACGCCGAAATCAGGTCCGCCGATCAGCGCCACGCCGGCATCCTCAAGCAAAGCCGAGGCGAGTTTCTTGGCCTTCCAACCAGTTTTTGAGACATTAGGGAAGGCATAGAAAGCGCCTTTCGGCGTGATGCAGGAAACGCCTGGTAAGGCGTTCAAGCCTTCGACCACGACGTTCCTGCGGCGGTCGAAGGCGCGCATCATCTTGTCGACGTCGTCCTGCGGACCGTCGATGGCCGCGATGCCGGCATACTGGCTCGGCGCATTGACGCAGGACCAGCAATTGACCGCCAGCTTGCGCACCTTGTCGTAGAGGTGGGCGCCCTTGTCGCCGTTCGGCCAGATCGACCAGCCCATGCGCCAGCCGGTCATCGCCCAGGTCTTCGACCAGCCGTTGAGCACGATCAGTCGGTCGCGGATTTCGGGGAAATTGAGCAGCGAGAAGTGCGTCTCGCCGTCATAGGTCATCACGTCGTAGATCTCGTCGGAGAGGATGGCGACGTCCGGGTGCGCTTCCAGCCCCTTGACCAGCTTCTCGATCTCGGCGCGCGGGGTGACCCCGCCGGTCGGGTTGGCCGGCGAGTTGAGGATGAGCAGCCTGGTCTTCGGCGTGATCAGCGCCAGCGTCTCCTGCGCCGAGAAGGCAAAGCCGTTCTCCTCGCGTATCGGCACCGGAACCGGAGCAGCACCGGTGAATTCGATCATCGAGCGATAGATGGGAAAGCCGGGATCGGGATAGAGGATCTCGGCGCCCGGTTCGCCGAACATCAGGATCGCGGCGAACATGGTCGGCTTGCCGCCGGGCAGGATCATCACCGCCTCGGGCGACACCTCGACACCGGTTGTGGTCAGCGTGCGGCGCACCACCGCTTCGCGTGTCGCCAGCAGGCCGTTGGCCGGCGTATAGCCGTGGTGGCCGTCACGCAGCGCCTTGATTGCGGCTTCGACGATGTGCTGCGGCGTCTTGAAGTCGGGCTGGCCGATGCCGAGATTGACGATATCGCGGCCCTGATGGGCGAGCGCGGTGGCACGAGCCAGCACCGCAAAGGCGTTTTCCTCGCCGAGACGATCGAAGGCCGAAATCGTGTGGAGCATTTTTCCCGTCCCTGTGGTTCTTTCACCGAGCGAGCGTTTTTGTGAGCGTCCTTTCGCAAAAGTCAAACGGATTGGAGCTTTGGGTGTCGGAAAATCTCAAGAATTGGCAACCGCGCCCGCGGCCGGAGCGCAAGGTGCTGGAGGGGCGCACTGTCAGGCTTGAGCCGCTGAGCTCCGAAAAGCATGGCGACGGCCTTTTCGAGGCGTCGTCGGTGCCTGATGTCGACGGCCGCTTCGCTTGGCTGCCCGATTATCCGCCGCAGACCCGCGCCGCCTTCCAGCCGTGGCTGGACAAGGCCGAAGCCAGCGAGGACCCGCTGTTCTTCACCGTCATCGACAAGGCCAGCGGCAAGGTCGCCGGACGCCAGACGCTGATGCGCATCGACCCTGCCTATGGCGTTATCGAGATCGGCAACATCTATTGGGGTCCGCTGATCTCGCGCAAGCCGGCGGCGACGGAAGCGCAATTCCTGTTCATGAAATACATCTTCGAGCTTGGCTATCGCCGCTACGAATGGAAATGCAACAACCGCAACGAGCCGTCGAAGCGCGCGGCGGAGCGTTTCGGCTTCAAGTTCGAGGGCATTTTCCGGCAGCATCTTGTGGTCAAGGGCGAAAACCGCGATACCGCGTGGTACTCGATCATCGACAAGGAGTGGCCGGCACTGCGTAGAGCCTATGAGGCATGGCTCGATCCGGGCAATTTCGACGGCGACGGCCGGCAGAAGCGACGGCTCGAGGATTTCCGCGCCGAGTTCGGCGCCTGACCATGACCCAGGACCACGATCCCGAAAAGTGAAGGCGAGTTTTCGGGCAAGATCGTGGTCAAACCAGAAGGACCATGATCCCGAAAAGTGGAAGCCGGTTTTCGGGCAAAGATCATGGTCAAACAAGAACACAGAGCCTCCGTCCGGATTCTGCCGGGATGGATCAGTTCTGACAGGAGTTCGCAGGTGGCGCATACCCACGACCATGGTTCGCAAGGGCATGACCGCAGCCACGGCGCCGGTCATGTGCACGGCTCGACCGACAAGAAACGCGTGCTGATCGCCGCCTGCCTGACCGCCGGCTTCATGATCGTAGAAGCGCTTGGCGGTCTCTTGACGGGATCGCTGGCGCTGCTGGCGGATGCCGGCCACATGCTCGCCGACTGTATCGCGCTCGGGCTTGCCTGGTATGCTTTTCATCTGGCCGGCCGGCCGGCCACGGTTCGCCTCACCTACGGTTTCGGCCGGGTCAAGACGCTGGTCGCCTATACCAACGGTATCGCCATCTTCGCCATTGCGCTGTGGATCATCTATGAGGCCTGGGAACGCCTGCTGACGCCTGCGCCCGTGCTCGGCGGGCCGATGCTGGTCGTTGCGATCGCCGGCCTGCTGGTCAATATCGGCTGCTTCTTCGTGCTGCATGGCGGCGACCGCGACAGCCTGAACATGCGCGGCGCCATCCTGCACGTGCTCGGCGATCTGCTTGGCTCGGCGGCGGCGATCTTAGCTGCGCTGATCATCCTGGCAACGGGCTGGACGCCAATCGATCCGATCCTGTCCGTCCTTGTCTCGCTGCTGATCCTGTCCACCGCCTGGTCGCTGATGCGCGAAGCAGCCCATGTCCTGCTCGAAGGCGTGCCGGCGAGCCTCGATCGCGACCTGATCGCCAGGGACATAGAGCGGACGGTGAACGGCGTGCGCGAGGTGCATCACATGCATGTCTGGTCGCTTGACGGGTCAAGCAACATGGCGACCTTGCATGCTTGCCTCAACGATGGCGTCGATGCCCACAAAGCGGTCAGCGCCATCAAGAAGCGGCTTGCCGCGCATGGCATTGCCCACGCCACCGTAGAACCGGAATTCGGCCATTGCGCCGATGATAAGCATGATGGCGAGCACGACCATGCGCATGATGCGGCTCCGCATCATCGCCACTATCACTGATCCCAGGAGTTCCATGGCATGGTAACGAAGTTGACGAATCCCCGCCGTGTCCGGGCCGCGTAATGGATCGCGACACGCGCAATGCGGCGATCGGCGCACTCTGGGTGCTGCTGCTGTTCGGCATCGCCGCCTACTATTTGCCAACCGTGATGCTGGCGGTCGGCCGCGTCTCGACCATTCTTGCCGCCATTATTGCGGCTGTCTTCATGGTGGCCATTTTCGTCGTGTTTTGGCTGCGTGGCCGCAGCCAGCGCAAAAAGGATCATTGATATGCGTGTTTTGATTACCGGCGCGGCAGGCATGGTCGGCCGCAAGCTCATCGCCTGGCTGGCGAAGGATGGAACGCTCAGCGGCCGGAAGGTCGCCGCGCTCGACCTTCACGACATCGTGCCGCCGCAGGCGCCGACACTGGATGGCGTCGACGTCACCATCCATACAGGCGATCTCGCCGCGGCGAGCGCGATGGAACGGCTGGTCGCGTCGCGCCCAGACGTGATCTTTCATCTCGCCGGCGTCGTGTCGGGCGAGGCGGAGGCCAATTTCGATCTCGGCTATCGCGTCAATCTCGACGGCACAAGGGCGCTGTTCGATGCCGTAAGACTGGCGGGGTTTGCGCCGCGCGTCGTCTTCACCTCGTCGATCGCCGTGTTCGGCGCACCGTTTCCGGACATTATATCAGACGAATTCCACCCGACGCCGTTGACCTCCTACGGCACGCAGAAGCTGATGGGCGAAGCATTGCTCGCCGATTATACGCGGCGCGGCTTCTTCGATGGCATCGGCATCAGGCTGCCGACCATCTGCGTCAGGCCGGGCAAGCCCAACAAGGCGGCTTCGGGCTTTTTCTCCGGCATCATCCGCGAGCCGTTGAGCGGCCAGGAAGCAATATTGCCGGTGCCGCGCTCCGTCGTGCACACCCACGCCAGCCCGCGCTCGGCGGTGAATTTTCTGATCCACGCCGCAGGGATCGACGGCAGCGCCGTCGGGCCGCGCCGCAATCTGACGATGCCCGGTGTCGCCGTCACGGTCGGTGAGCAGATCGAGGCCCTGGAACGCATTGCCGGCGCCAAGGCGGTGAAACTGATCCGCGAGGAGCCCGACGATACGATCTGGGCGATCGTCAAGGGCTGGCCGACACGGTTCGAGGCGCGGCGGTCGAGGGAGCTTGGCTTTGCCGCCGAAACCAGCTTCGACGACATCATCCGCGCCCATATCGAGGACGAGCTGGACGGGAAGATCGCAGGTTAGCTGTCGATATTCGGGGCCAGCGGCAACACACAAATTGTCGACCTCGGCGCTGCTCCTCACCTGCCTGCCGGCATCCTCTCCCCGTAAACGGGGCGAGGGGGCTGGCCGCAACGTTGGCGATCCCCCTCTCCCCTTTTTTTACGGGGAGAGGGTAAGGGTGAGGGGCAGCGCCGACGCCCGGTAAGGGTGAAGGGACTGCTTCATCCGCCAGTCAGGCTCGCCGACAACAACAGCAACCCAAACAAAAAGACGAAGGCTGCGCCGCCGATCTCAACGATCGAGTGGATGCGGTTGCCCATGCGGCCGTCGCCAGCGAAATACACCGCCCAGTTCTTGGCCGTCACCGCCAGCGTCGCCAGGATCGAGACGGTGATCGCGGTGCCGAGTGCCATCGCCAGCACCGACAGAATGCCGCCGAACCACAGCCCGTTGAGCATGGCAAAGCTCAGCACGATCAGCGCGCCCGAGCAGGGGCGGATACCGACCGCAGCCACCGCCGACCAGGCGGTGCGCCAGTCGAAGCGGTCGCCGGAAAGCAGCGCCGGGTCGGGCGCGTGTGAATGTCCGCACGTCTCGCAGACCTCGCCCGCCGCATGGTGATGGTGCCCGCCATGGTGATGGTGCCCGCCATGGTCATTGTCGTGTGCGCCATGATCATGGCTATCGTGGCCCTCATGGCCATGTGCGTGAGGCGCATGCACCGAATGCGCATGTGCAGGATGGCCTGTTTGCGAATGGCCGGCATGGGCCGCCGAGAGGCTGTAGGCAGGGTTCGCGCCGAACAGGCGAAGGATGGCAGGGCCGGCCTTGCGCCACAAAAGCCAGGCGCCGAACAGGGTGACAAAGACAAAACTCGTGACTTCGAGGAACCATGCCGCGTCGGTCATCGATATGGTGGTGCCGCGCAGGACGAAGTAGGCGAGCATCATCACAAGGATCGCCGTCAGCGCCTGCAACAGGGCCGAGACGAAGGACAGCATGATGCCGCGCCTGAGCGCGACTTCGTTCGCGACCATGTAGGACGAGATCACCGCCTTGCCGTGACCGGGGCCGGCGGCATGGAAAATGCCGTAGGCGAAGGACAGGCCGATAAGCAGCCACAGCTTGCTGCCGTCCTCACGCATCGCCTTCATCGCACCGGCAAGCGCGCGGTAGAATTCCTGCTGACGCAGATTGATCCACATCAGGATCTGGGCGAACGGGCCGGTGGTGGGAGCCATCCCGTCATTGGTGCCGATGCCGAGCGAGCTCTGGGCGTGGGCGGAGCCGAGGACGTGCGCCATCACAAGGGCGGCGGCCAAGAGCCCGAAAGCCAAACGCAGGGACGGTTTCGTCACCGGATTATCCTTTTGGCTGACAGTTCAGTTCAAGCTTGGTCGCAAATATCATATCGGTGCCTGTCGGATCGTTGAAGAAGGCATCCGTCAGGTTCTTCTGGTTCGCGGCGATCGCCTCGTCGGGGTTCGGACGAACGACCTTGCTCGTGCATGTCGACGGCAAGTCGGCGACCTGCATATTGGCATCCTCGGTGAAGTCGATCGCCGTGTAGAAGGTCGGGTCATAGACGCCGATATCGATCTTGCCGGCCAGCCTGGTCGGCGCCTTGGGTTCGGATTCGAACAGGATAATGAGCTGGTCGTTGTCGAAATTCGCCATCAGCTGCGGCGGCGGGCTCATCGCCTCATCCTTGCCGTCGACGGTGACGAGCTGGAAGTAATTGAACTCCGCCAGCGAAGCATGGACGGTGTCGGCGACTTCCTTCAGCTCCTTGTCGTCGAGCTTCAGGTCGGAATTCTTGTCGAACTCCATCATCACCGTGCTCGAAAACAAATCGTCGAAGCGCCAGACATGACGCAAGGCCTTCACGCTTTGGTGATCCGGGCTGAGGATCACTTCGAGGCGAGCCTCGGCGAAGACGTGGGGATGCACGTCGGCTGGCCCGACCGTGGCAAAAGTCGCCGCCATGGCCGAAGCCATCATGATTGCTTGCCGCTTCAGGTTCATTCTGGGTGGTGATTCCATCGACTTCGGTGACTGTCGAGAGTTACCAGAAAGCGGGCGAAAATGGGACCCCGGGCGCCCAAAAGCTCATGCATTGTCAATCGTCTTGAACCACTGCACCAGGAAATCGACAAAGACGCGAACTTTCGCAGGCAAATAGCGGCGGTGCGGATAGACGGCGAAAATGCCGCCACCCGGCAGGATGCGGTCATCCAGCGCGGTCACCAGCCGGCCACTTTCGATGTCGGGCGCTGCGATGAAATCCGGCAGGACTGAAAATCCCAATCCCGCCACGGCGGCGGCTCTTGCCGCCATCGGACTGTTGACCTCGATCGGACCGGAGACCGAAACAGTCACCGTGTCGCCGCTGTCGCCCTTGAACGGCCAGTTGGTCAGCCAGCGGCCATTGGTGTCGATGATGCAGGGCATGCGGCCAAGGTCCTGCGGCCGCGTCGGCATGCCGTGCCTGGCGATCAGCTCGGGAGATGCGCACAGCCGCACCGAGAACGGCGCCAGGCGCCTGGCGATCAGCGAGGAGCTTTCCAGCCGCGAAATGCGCACGGCGAGATCGAAGCCTTCCTCGACCAGATCGACGAAGCGGTCATCGAGATGAATGTCGAGCACGATGTCGGGATGCTGCTTGGCGAAGTCGATCAGCGATAGGCCGATCGGCGCGTCGGCAAAGGTGCGCGGCGCCGACAGCTTGATCCTGCCGCGCACGTCGCCAGAGGATTCGCGCACCGCATCGGCCAGGCTGTCGACCTCGCGGACGATTTCCGAGGCGCGGCGGTAATAGGTGTGGCCCGCCTCGGTCAGCGAGAACTGCCGGGTGGTGCGGTTGAGCAGCAGCGCGCCGAGCTCGTCCTCCAACTCGCGCACATATTTCGACAGCAGCGCCTTGGAGCGGCCGATCTTGCGCGCCGCTGCCGAAAATCCTTCGGCCTCGACAACGTCGATGAAGGCGCGCATGCGGGTCAGCGTATCCATGTCATGCGCTCCTCTGGTGGGCTGAAAGGATGCGCGCGGCAAGCGCCATCAGCTGCCGGTCGCTGTTTTTCGGTCCGAGCAGCGAGAGGCCGAACGGGGCGCCGTCAACCGGGCCCAGCGGCAGGGTGATCTGCGGAAAGCCGGACAGGCCGGAAAGACACAACAGTCTCAGCGCGCGTTCCCGATAGGTCTGCAAATCGTCGAATGAGGCGGCCTTGAGCGGGGCGGCACCCGGAGCGGTCGGCAGCACAAGAACACCGTCTTCGCCAAGCAGGTGAGCAAGTTCGCGACGAAACGAAACGCGACGTTCCGTTTCAAATTGTGCGGTTGCCGCGTCGATGGTTGCGCCATGCTCGAAGCGCTCCTTGACGCCGGGGCCGAGCATCCGATCGCTGCCGGCGATCCAGGCACCATGATTTTGCCAGGCCTCGTACCCCTGCAGTTTGCGGAAGCACCAATAGAGATCGTCGGTGGAATGCGACAGCGGGGCAACGGTGCGCGGTGCGCCCAACACCGATGCGACAGCGCGGACCATGGCGCGATACTCGTCGGCTTCCTGCGGGCCGAGCACGAGCCCGTCCAGCGCATCCAGCGCGAGGGGGCGCTGCAATTCTTGGTTGTGCAGATCGTCGCCGAGCAGCACCGCGCCGACCTTTTCGTAGGTGACCATGTTCCTGGCGAACCAGCCGAACGTATCAAGTGAAGGGGCCAGCGGCATGGCGCCTTCGAGCGAGATGCGGCCATGCGTGGTCCTCAGGCCGATCAGCCCACAAAAGCTTGCCGGAGCGCGAATCGAGCCGCCGGTATCGGATCCGGCGGCGATGTCGGCCAGCCCGCCGGCGACCGCGGCGGCGGAACCGGAAGACGAGCCGCCGGTGACGCGATCAGGTGCTGCCGGATTGACCGGCGACGGGAAATGCGCGTTCAGCCCCATCAGCGAGAAGGCCAGTTCGTCGCTCTGCGTCTTGCCGACGAAGCACGCGCCCGAATCAAGCAGCGCCTGGACGGCCGGCGCCGTCGCCGAGGCGGGTGAAGCCTGCTGGTATTTTTGCGGATTGCCGCAGCCGGTGCGGTAGCCGGCGACGTCGTAAATATCCTTGACGGCCAGCCGCAGGCCGGCAAGCGGGCCGGACTGCGCATTGGATATAGGTATACCATCGAGGTCGAGAAAAGCGTTCAGAGGGCCGCGAGTGCCTGCCATGCGTTCGATATCCGGATACAGTTGTTGCAACATTGTTCGACGCCAGGATTTTTACAACCTGGCGTACGATTTTTATTGATTGTGAAATCCATCGACCTTATATCGCGCTTGCCCAAAGTCGCACGTGCCTGTGGGTGTCCGCCGATCCTCAAAATGGTGAGGGATATCGGTAAGGTAACTGGAGCTAACCCCTCCAGTCGGTTTAGCGGCCAACCGCCAGACCGAGGACACCTTGAAGCAACGACGGTGCGGGCCTTTCTGGTGTTCTGCCGGTCGTCCAAAGACCGGGGTTACTGAAGAGGCACACCTTCATTGCCGGCAGTGCGGAACGGGTTCTCCCAATCCAAGCCAAGGCAGACAAAGCGAACCGAGGCCGGGCAAGGCCAAGGTTCACCGCCGCGAGACGGCGCTTCATGGTTCCGGGGTCTCCACCGGCTGGTTCCATGGATTGACGTCCCGCCTTTGTCCACCGCGTGTTCGCGAGGTCAATGACCCGTGTCCCGCAGCCTTTGTGCGCGCCGAAAGGCGCTATGGAGAGACCCCGATGGCTACCCAGCGCATCCTTGACTTCCTCGCCACCCGACGTCCGAACGGCCCTTGCCTTGTCGTCGATCTCGATGTCGTGCGCGACAATTTCCGCGCCTTCGAGAAGGCGCTTCCCGATTCGAAAATCTACTATGCGGTGAAAGCAAATCCGGCGCCGGAAATCCTGCGCCTGCTTGCTGCGATGGGCTCGTCCTTCGACACCGCTTCCGTTGCCGAAGTCGAGATGGCGATGGACGCCGGCGCGCCGGCGGACCGCATCTCCTTCGGCAACACCATCAAGAAGGAGCGCGACATCCAGCGCGCCTATCAACTCGGCATCCGGTTGTTCGCGGTGGACTGCGTCGAGGAGGTCGAGAAGATCGCCCGCGTTGCACCCCGCGCCCGTGTGTTCTGCCGCGTGCTGACCGACGGCGAAGGCGCCGAATGGCCGCTGTCGCGCAAGTTCGGCTGCGTGCCGGCGATGGCGGTCGACGTGCTGCGCCATGCGAGGGCGCTCGGGCTGGACGCCTATGGCGTGTCGTTCCATGTCGGCTCGCAGCAGACCAACCTGACCGCCTGGGACCGCGCGCTCGGCGACGCCAAAAAGGTGTTCGCTACGCTCGCTGACGAAGGCATTGTGCTCAAGATGGTCAATATGGGCGGCGGTTTCCCGACCCGTTACCTCAGGGACGTGCCGGCGGCACAGGCCTATGGCCAGGCGATCTTCTCGGCGCTGCGCAAGCATTTCGGCAACGCGATTCCCGAGACCATCATCGAACCGGGCCGCGGCATGGTCGGCAATGCCGGCGTCATCAAGTCGGAAGTCGTGCTGATCTCGAAGAAGGCCGACAACGACAATGTGCGTTGGGTCTTCCTCGACATCGGCAAGTTCGGCGGGCTCGCCGAGACGATGGACGAGGCGATCCGCTACCCGATCGTCACCGCGCATGACGGCACCGAGACCGCGCCGTGCGTGCTCGCCGGCCCGACCTGCGATTCGGCCGACGTGATGTACGAGAAAACGCCGTATCCGCTGCCCCTGTCGCTGACCATCGGCGACGAGGTGCTGATCGAGGGCACCGGCGCCTACACGACGACCTACGCCTCGGTCGCCTTCAACGGCTTCGAGCCTCTCCGATCCTACGTGATCTGACGGCTCGCAAGAGCCGGTCAGATCATCCGGCGCGGGCGACGAGATCGCCCGCTTCGGTTCGCCTGTGGAACAATCCGCTCGTGAAGGATCGCGGAAATGGAAATTGTGGATTTCATCGTTGATGGCGCTGTGAGCCGGCAAATCTCCCCCCTTGAGGGGGAGATGGCCGCAAAGCGGCCAGAGGGGGTCGCCTCAGCTGTCGCGACCTCTCTTGGACTGCGTGGCGCCGGCGCTTCACGCGCGGCGCCCTCCTCTGTCGGCTTCGGCGACATCTCGCCCTCTAGGGGGGAGATTGCTGGCGCTTTCGTCATCACCGCCGAAACCGCTGCCGACGTCCCGGCGCGCGAGGCCTTGCTCGATCGCGCCATGGGGCCGAAGCGCCGGAGAAAATCGTCGGAAAAGCTGCGGCGCGGCCGCCGGCCTTCGGAAGGCCTTGCCTTTGTCGCACGCGATGCGTCGGGCGCTGTCACCGGCACCGTGCGGCTCTGGGATGTCGTGCTGGGCGAGGGCGGTAGGTCCGCCCTTCTGCTTGGCCCGCTCGCCGTCGATCCCACAATCAAGAATGCCGGCATCGGCTCGGCGCTGATGCGCCATGCAATCGCTGAAGCCGCGCGCCTCGGCCATGCGGCGATCCTGCTGGTCGGCGATGCGCCCTATTACCAGCGCTTCGGGTTCTCGGCCGATAAAACCGGCTCGCTGGCCATGCCGGGACCTTATGAGCGGCACCGCCTGCTGGCGCTGGAGCTGGTGGAAGGCGTGCTCGCCGGCGCGCAGGGCACGCTGAAGGCGGCCGGGCGCAAGCTGAAGGCACAGCGGCTGTCGCTCGCTGCCTGACGGATCGGAAACAAGCCGCTGCCATCGGGCGGCGGCTTGTTTCCATCCAGGATTGGAATGGGTCAGCCGATCAACTGGCTCAGCGCCATGGCGACGCTCATGTCGCCTTCGACCTTTATCTTGCCGGACATGAACGCCATGGTCGGGTTGAGATCGCCTGATATCAGCGATTCCAGATCGTCGAGCGAAAGCTTTATCGTGCAGTCGGCCGGCGCGTCGGTGGTCGATACAGCAGCGCCGTCGATGACGATGACGCCGTCGCCTCCGGTATCGAATTTGACGGAACGATCGAACCCGGCACTCGCCACGCGCGCGCTGATCTTGTCGGCAATTTCCTGAACGCCCATGGCCGTTCTCCTCGTCTCGTTGCGTTTGTCGCACCCCATTGCACTTCGGTCTGGGGCACTTTGATCCGGCCCGAAGTCGCCGTCTTGCGCTTTTCGCGATCAAGGTCGCCGGCGCATATAGCTTCGGGTTGACGTTTACGTCAACGCGGTTCCCGATATGATGATGGGTTTTATCGCCGCAGTGAAGCTGCGCTGTCCACACTGGCAGTTACAAGGTCTGCATCATTCAAACAGACGAGGACAGTGGCCAGGCCTGTCCCTAGCGTGGGCTCGCCTCATGCGCCACCGCGCGATCAGGGGGAAGGGGATGAACCCGTATCCGGGAGGCGAGGATCAAGACCCCAGATGGCGTTACAGTAGGGGATGTTCAGTCATGAAAATCAGAAGTCTGATCAAGCGTGCCGAGACGGTGGACAGGGCATTCAAGGAACTCGAAGCCGATTTGGCGGATGCGTTCGATGAGTGTCTCAACCTGGACGACCAATCGCCATTGGACAACGTTCCGGATGAGAATCTCGCGGCAAGGAATGACAACTCTCAGCCCGAGGACGATGCCGACGCTCCCGAGATCGCACGGCGGCTGACCTCCCACACACAAACCCGCCTTGCTGCGCTAGATGCCGTTGAGGGGCTGTTTGACGATGCGCGCGAGTATCTGGAGGAGATCAACACGAAACTGTCGGAGATCGCGACCTCGCATCACCTGACAGGCGAATTCCTGAAGCTGCTTCACGGGGACATTCTTCGCGCCAACGAACTGGAACTGGCAAATGGCAGCCTGACCACGCAGCAAAGAGTGCTATCGGAGCAATTCCACGAAGCGACCAGAAAGCAGCGCGAGCGTGAAAGCGCCGTCGAGGCCCTGCAGCAGCGCGAGATAAGCCTGGCCGAGGACAAGGAGGCACTTCGCAGTGCGCTGGCTGCGGCAAGGCTGGAACTCGTCGTGGCAGGCAATGCGAGCGCAGAGCGCGAAGCGGAGTTCGGCGACCTCGTTAAAACGCTTTCGGCCAGAACGGCCGAGGCCAACCGATGCGCGCGCGAGAACGAGATATTGCGGGAAAAGCATGTCAGCCTGTCGATCGACTTCGACAAGGCGCTGAAGCGGGAAGCTGAGGCGCGGCACCGGCTGGACGAGCTCTCGACGATTCATGCCAGTGACGCGGCGCGACTTTCGGAACTGCTGTCTGCGCTCGGCAAGAGCGAACAAGAGGAGATGCGGCTGCAGAAATCGCTCGATATCGCGCAAGCGAAGCTGTCGGAAATGACGGAAGCGGCACGTATCATGGAAGGTGACAGGGAAGCCGAGCGTGCGCGTAGTTTCGCTGAGATCGGCGGCCTGCGTTCTGAAATTGGCAATCTCCAATCACGATTTGAAGTCGCCTCGAACGAGAACAATCAAGCCGCGAGCGAGATCGCCAATCTCAAGGCTCAATGGAGCGACGCTGTCGCCGAAAAGCAAATTGCGGAGGAAAGGTTGTCGGTTCTCAGAAAGGAGAACGAAAACGACAAGATGCACCTCTCGACCGTGAGCGCGAATTTTTCGCAGCTTTCCCTGCAGCAGGCATCCGAACAGATACAGCTCGATGTCCAGAGGCAGGAATGCGAGGACCTTCGAGCCGAAGTCGCGGTGCTCGACGCCCGGGTCAAGGAACTGTTGCCCTATGAGCGTCTCCACAAGGTCACAAACGCCAAACCGCATGAGAACGGCGTGGTCGAGATCACCGGTGTCGTGGCGGAGAAGTCCCGCGCCACAAGCAGGCGGCGCGTCCGTACGAGCCTGCGCGCCGCATCCTGACGCACGGGTGTCACTTGGCTTTACGGGAACAGACTGAAGGTCCGTTGTCGAAGCAACGCAGATTCGGCGAATTAGCTTGCGTGCGCTTCCTTCCTCAGGCCTTCCCCGATCTAGTGTACGGTGTTGCCCGTCAGGTTAGCGCATGGATCGAAGCGTCATTTGCTCACCAACTGGCCACACCGGCACCGCCTGATTAGGCATCGAGGAAGTCCAGGGCCTTCTCCACGAAGGCGCCGTGATACTGGAAAATGGCCGTATGCCCGCCGTCCTCGTACAGGACCAGCTCGGCATTGGGCAAGCGCCGTGCCAGGTCGACGGAATTGCTGGTGGGCACCATTCTGTCGTGATCGCCATTCACCACGAGGACCGGGTGCCGGACACGCGATAGGTCGGCAGGGCGCTCGAGGCCAAAGGCACGCACTGCCTTGAGCTGCTGGCTGAAAGCGCCGAGGGCGATGGGCTTGTCGCGGTCATTGGTCCGTTCGTTCAAGCGCTGCAGAAACTCGCGCGCCGCCTTCTTGCCGTTGGGGCTTTGGGTGAAGAAGAGGTAGTTCTTTGGGTCCTTGATGGTCAGCGCGGCGCGGATCATGTCGAAGAAGGTGACGAACGTCACCCTGTCGATGCCGGTACCCCCGGCTGGGCCGGTTCCCGCGAGGATAATCTTGCGAACCAGATTGGGCTCCAGCTGAACAATCGCCTGGGCGATGAAGCCGCCAAGAGATAGGCCGAGCAGGTCAACCTTCTCGAAACCGAGGGCCCGGATGAAGGCGATCGCGTCGCGGGCCATCGCCTCCACCGTGCTGGGAGTGGAGCCGCCTGATGCGCCAACACCACGGTTATCGAAGGTGACAACGCGTCGTTTTGCGGCAATACCATCGACGACCCGGGGATCCCAATTGTCGAGAACCGCACTCAGATGGGTAAGAAAAATCACCGGTACCCCGGTTGTGGGCCCGAGTTCCCGGTAGGCGAATTTCGTACCGCCGACGTCGACCGTTTTCGTCGGCACGTCCCTGTGTTTGACGATCGCGGCAGGTCGCGACAGATGATGCACGTTCATGATGGTTTTCTTCCTTCTGGCTTGTCGCTGTCGCTGCCGCTGGGCTGGAGCAGCGCCTTCGCCGCCACCGCGCCAGCCGCAAGAATGCGATCGGACAGTTCGGTTCCGTTCACCGCGCGGGACAGCTCAAGTGTGCCGATCAGGGTCGCGAAGACGCCGAACGCGACAGCCTCGGGATCGCGGGCGTCGGGCGTCAGCTCGGCCGCCACCTGGCGTACGAGCTTGAGCAGGTGCTCGGCGTAAACTTGGCGCGTCTCGATCGGCTCACGCGCAATTTCGGGCAGCAGCGCGGCTGAAGCGCAACCTTTGCCTGGATTGTCTCGGTGTTCCGCCGACAGATACGTGTCGATGGCCAATGACGTGCCGCCGGCGGCCAATAGCTCCTGTATCTGGGCCGTCTGGGCCTCCAGCGCGGCTGCCACACTCTCACGCACAAGCGCCGCCTTGGACGGAAAATGGGGATAGAAAGCTCCATTGGTCAGTCCCGCCTCACCCATGATGCCGGCGAGACCTGATGCAGCGATGCCGTCGGAGCGAAACCGTTCGGTCGCCACATCCATGATCCGCTGCCGCGATGCTTCCCTCCGGCCTTTCTCGTAGCGCATGTCTTTCTCCTTCGATCAGCTATTGCATTACGGTCATATTATCATTAAGTGACCATAATGCAATAGGGCAACGCATCGGAGATGGCGACCTGGCTCCAGGTCTCCTCAATTTAGGAAAGCTGCAATGAAGGCCTTCATCGTCGATCGATATGCAAAGAAAGCTCCCCTACGGCTTGGAGAGGTTCCAGAGCCGGAAGCAGGGGAGAATGACGTGCTGGTGCAGATCCATGCCGCCAGCGTCAATCTGCTGGACTCCAAGATCAGGGACGGAGAGTTCAAGCTGATCCTGCCCTACGGCCGGCCTTTCGTTGCAGGCCATGACGTGGCCGGAACGGTCATTCGCGTCGGCGCGAAAGTCCGACAGTTCAAACCGGGCGACGAGGTCTATGCGCGAGCGCGCGACGGTCGGATCGGAGCGTTCGCCGAGTACATCGCCATTAATGATGCGGACGTGGCCCTGAAGCCAAAAAACCTCAGCATGGAAGAGGCTGCGTCCATTCCCCTGGTGGGGCTGACCGCCTGGCAGGCGCTGGTTGAAAGGGCGAAGCTGAAGAAAGGACAGAAGGTCTTTATTCAGGCCGGCTCCGGCGGAGTGGGGACATTCGCCATCCAATTGGCAAAGCACCTCGGCGCAACGGTCGCCACGACAACAAGCGCGTCGAACACGGATATGGTCAGGAAGCTGGGCGCCGATGTCATTGTCGACTACAAGAAGGATGACTTCGAGAAAGTGCTTTCGGGCTACGATGTCGTCCTGAACAGCCAGGACAACAAGACCCTCGAAAAGTCCCTGCGTGTGTTGAAGCCAGGTGGCGTAGCCGTTTCGATCTCCGGTCCGCCCGATCCTGGGTTTGCCAGGGAGAAGGGGCTGAGCTGGGTGCTGAACCTGGTCATGCGCGTTCTGAGCGCAGGCATCAGGAGACGGGCAAAACGCGCAGATGTCCGATATTCGTTCCTGTTCATGGCGGCCAATGGCGGGCAGTTGACAAAAATCACGTCGCTCATCGAAACGGGCGTCGTCCGCCCGGTTATAGATCGCGTCTTTCCGCTTGAGCAGACCAACGAGGCATTGGCATACATTGAACAGGGCCGGGCCAAGGGCAAGGTCATCATCAAGGTCAAATAGCTTCTCGGCGCAACGCGGCACAAGCGAATGAGCTTGCGCGTGCTTCCTCCGACAGGGCTTCCGCCAACCTAATGCTCGATTGGTCCTTTCGGCATGACGATCGCGGTGCCGGCGGTTGTCGGACGCTCGATCATGCGGCGGACGCGCGGCGGCTCGTCGCCGCTGTGCAGCGCCCGCAGGCGCTCGCCGACAACGGCGTCGGCATGGGTGGCCCGCTTGTTGTGACGGATGTATTCGAGCCATGTCGGCGTGTGATAGTGCTCGATCCATATTGCGGGATTTTCGAGATCGCGCGCCAGCGTCCAGTTGCGGGCGCCGTCACGGCGGCGGATGCGGCCGCGTTCGGCCATGGTGGCCAGGAATTCCGGCACGTCCTCCTCGCGGATGATGTACTCGATCATGATGGCGATCGGCCCGCTGCGCAGTTTCAGGTCGAGTGCAAGATGCGGCTCCTTGAAACGGTTCAGCGGATCGAGGTTGAGCACCGCCTGCTGCGGCAAAGGCAGCAAGAGGCCGATCCCGCCGCCCGCCAGCATCGCGACGGCGGCCGCGGTCAGAGCGAATTCGGCGCCTTGCGCATCAGCGACAACACCCCAGATCCAGCTGCCGAGGGCGATGCCGCCGAAGGTCGCCGTCTGATAGACCGAGAGCACCCGGCCGACCACCCAGCGCGGCGTCGACATCTGCACCGTGACGTTGAAATGCGCCAGCGCGACCACCCAGCAGGCGCCGCCGATGAGCAGCCCGAGCGACGTTTGCCAGGCCTGATCGCTGACGGCGGCATTGAAGGCGCAGAGCGCGAAGCCGGCGAATGCCATGCGCACCATCGTCTCGCTCGACAGGATCTGCCGCAGCCTGACGCTGATCAGCGCGCCGCCGACGGCGCCGATGCCGAAAGCACCGAGCATGATGCCGTAGGTCAAGGCATCGCCCTTGACGACATTGCGCGCCACCAGCGGCAGCAGTGCCAGGACCGCACCGGCGCTGAAGCCGAAAGCTGCACCCCTTACCAGCACCTTGCCGATATTGGGCGACATCGCGACGTAGCGCAGGCCAGCACCCATCGCCGCGCCCAGCGTCTCGCGCGGCAGTGTCGAGGCCGGCAATTCCGGCTTCCAGCGGGCCAGCACGATGATCAGCCCGACATAGCTCAATGCGTTGGCGGCAAAGGCCGCTGCAGCACCTGCGGCGGCAACGATGATGCCGCCGATCGCCGGGCCGACGCTGCGCGTCAGGTTGAAGCCCAAGGAGTTGAGCGCGACGGCCGCCGGCAGCTTGGCGCGCGGCACCATGTCGCCGACAGAAGCCTGCCATGACGGGTTGTAAAGCGCCGTGCCGCAGTTGATCAGGAAGGCGAAGACCAGCAGCGTCCACGGCGTTATCAAGCCAAGATAGGTGAACACGGTCAGCAGAACCGAGACGATCAGCATGAAGATCTGGGCAATCAGCATGACCTTGCGCCGGTTGAAGCTGTCGGCGATGGCGCCGGCAACGAGCGCAAACAGCATGATCGGCAAGGTAGTCGAGGCCTGGACCAGCGCAACCTGATAGGACGAGGTGGCGATCGTGGTCATCATCCAGGCGGCGCCGACGCCCTGGATCAAGCCACCGAAATTCGAAACCAGACTGGCGGACCATACGGCGCGGAAAATGCCGTGTCGGAACGGCGCCAGCGCCGAGACACGTTCGCTGTCCGGCTCGTCGTCGATCATCGATGCTTCCCCGACTTCAAATGCTGCGTTCTTCCAGAATCGGTGCCCTCATGCCGTCCTAGAATTAGAGCATGACCTCGCAAAGGGCGAACGCCTTTTCAAAGAAGATCATGGTCCAACAAAGAGATAGCGGTGGCGGGAACAGGTCGGCGGCCATTCTTGCAGGCCGCGTGAAGCGCTTCGGTGAGGTGTCCGACTTTCTGTCCGCCGCGCCGCTGCCTGCTGCCGTGAACCGATAAACGCGAACGGCTGAGATTGGTGGGAAGCGGACTGGCGGCTTCAGGATTTTGTCTTCGATTGCAAGCATCAGCCCGTGCGAGCATCGCTACGAGCAACTTCTCTGCGGACTTGGCAACAGAATCCGCCTGCTCCAAGAACTCGGCGCGTTGCGCAAAAAATACTTAGCGACTTGACGAAGTTTTCGCTTGCGCCACCGGCAATTTGGGCGATAGTTAGCGACATGGCTAAGCATGACCCTGATCTCTCGCTGCTCTTCCACGCGCTCGCTGATCCGACCCGCCGGTCGATCCTGACCCGGCTCGCCGAAACACCTGCGCGGGTAACGGATCTGGCTGGGCCCACGGGACTGCGGCTGCCCACGGTGATGCGGCACCTTTCCGTGCTGGAGGAGGCAGGGTTGATCACCACGTCCAAGGACGGGCGGATACGCACCTGCGCCATCGTACCCGAGGCTCTGGATCCAGCGCGAACATGGCTCGATGAACAGCGGGCCATCTGGGAATCTCGGCTCGACCGGTTGGACGCATTTGTGATGAATGTGATGAAGAAGGAACGCGCAGAATGACACAGAACCTCGCTACAAACAGTGCGACCCGTGCGGTGCCCGATGATAGGAAGGGCCGTTTTGCGACGCTGACCTTCGAACGGGACGTGGCCGCGCCATTGGCCGTGCTGTGGGAGGCTTGGACGGCGCCGGCCGCGCGGGCGATCTGGGCTGCGCCGTCGCCCTCGGTCCCCGTGGATTTTTTGGAGGCCGACACCAGGGTGGGTGGTCGCGAGATCTCGCTCTGCAAGGCAGAGGGCCAGCCGGACATCCGCTGCGAGTGCGGCTGGCTGGTGTTGCAGCCAGCGCTGTGCAGTGTGAACTACGAGGTGATCTCGTGCGAAGGCGTGACGCAATCAGCAGCGCTGGTGACGGCAGATCTCTCAGGCACGCACGAGCGCAGCCGGCTGGTCGTGACGGTGCAACTTTCCTCGCTGGCGCAGGACATGGAAGCAGGCTACCGGGCGGGCTTCGGTGCCGGCCTGGACAACCTCGCGGGCGCGGCCGAACGAACCATGGTGCTGCAGCGGGTGATTCAGGCGCCGCGGTCCATCGTCTGGGGCGCGTGGATGAACCCTGAAACGCTGCCGCAATGGTGGGGGCCGGAAGGCTTCTCCTGTCGAACGAAGAGGATCGACTTGCGAGCGGGCGGCGAGTGGGTATTCGACATGATCGCGTCTGACGGCACGGTTTTCCCGAACCACCATCTCTATAACGAGGTCCGGCCCGAGGAGAGGATCGGCTATACGCTGCATTGGGGCGAGAACGGGCCGAAACATGCCGACGCCTGGGCCTCGTTCGTGGATCAGGACGGGGCAACGAAGGTAACGCTGGGCATGGTATTCAGCACGGCTGCCGAGTTCCAGGAGGCGAAGGGCTTCGGTGCCGTGGAACTGGGACTGCAAACTCTCGGCAAACTGGAACGCTTCGTCGCATCCCGCTGAGATGCTGCGACTTCCGTCGGCCCGAATCAGGGCTTGCGGACGAGGTCTCCATGTCGCGCCTGTCCTCATCGGCGACGGCATCCGCCGCTTCAGTCAGAACGGCATGGTGCCGATCAGGCTGGAGAAGACCGAGCTCTCGGAAGCGGGGCAGATCACCAACATGCGCTTCCGCTTCACGGGATAGGCCGAGAATTCACAAAGGGATACACGAAGAGGAGGGTTCTATGAGAAAGCTGATCATATGGGACATGGTGAGTGTCGACGGCTTCTTCGAAGGTCCGGACAGGGACATCAGCTGGTTCGTCTTTGAAGAAGAACTTGAGAACTACATTCGTGAGACCCAGGAAAAGGCCGACACGCTGATCTTCGGCCGCGTGACCTACGAGCTCATGGCAGCCTATTGGCCGTCCGAGCAAGGCTGGATCGCAGATTTCATGAACAAGATCGAGAAGGTGGTCTTCTCGCGCACGCTGAAAAGCGCCGACTGGAACAACACGAAGCTCTTCAACGGCAATGTCGCGGAAGAAGTCTCCAACCTGAAGAGCAGGGACGGCGGAGACATCTTCGTGTTCGGCAGCGCCGACCTCACGGCGACCCTGATGGAGCACGGCCTGATCGACGAGTATCACCTCGGGATCAACCCCGTCATTCTCGGGAGAGGCACGCCGCTCTTCAAGGGCGGCCCGAACCGGATACGCCTGAAGCATCTCGAGACGAAGACACTCAAGTCAGGTGTTTGTCATCCTCCATTACGCGCCGGAGAGCAGACAATGACGATCGATCCGCTGTTTCCGGTCAACCACTTGTCGAATTGGGAGGGCCCGGGGAAGTGGCGCGCTCCAGACGATCGGCGGCCAAGTGGCGTAGCTGCCATCACCGCTGCGCTCTCGGGTCGAACGCCCGGGGCAGCCCTTTGGGCGACACGCATTACCGATCCTCGAATCCGGTCAGCACGCCGACCGCATTGATGCCGATTTCCTCGACGGCGTAGCCGCCTTCCATGACGAACAGCGTCGGCAGGCCGAGCTTGGCGATGCGACGGCCAATCCTGGGATAGTCGGCGCTTTTCAGCTTGAACCTGCTGATCGGGTCCTTCTCGAACGTGTCGACGCCGAGCGAGACGACAACGATCTCGGGGGCGTAAACTGCAAGTTTTGCGCAGGCGTCCTCCAGCGAAGCATTCCAGGCATCCCATGTGGTGCCGAACGGCATGGGGTAGTTGACGTTGAAGCCTTCGCCGGCGCCGGCGCCACGCTCGTCGGCATGGCCGAGGAAGAACGGATATTCGGTCATCGGGTCGCCATGCAGGTTCAGCACCTGCACGTCGTCGCGGCTGTAGAAGATCTCCTGCGTGCCGTTGCCGTGATGGTAATCGACATCGAGGATCGAGACGCGCCTGGTGCCCTGGTCGCGGAACCATTGCGCGGCAACCGCGGCGTTATTGATGTAGCAATAGCCGCCCATGAATGCAGCACCGGCATGATGGCCGGGCGGGCGGCAGAGCGCGAAGGCTGATATCTCGCCGCCCTTGACCAGAGCGGCTGCGGTCAGCGTCACATCGTAGGACGACTTGATCGCCTCCCAGGTGCCTTTGACGAAGCTGGCGCCGCCGTCGAAGGAGTAAAAGCCAAGCAGCGCATCGATGGTTTGCGGGCGCACATCGCCGCGCAAGCCGCGCGTCGGCCAGGTGAAGGGGATGGCCGAGCCTGTCCGGCCCGACGCTTCCCAGAGCGGCCATACGGTCGGCAGGAAATCGATGTAGTCGCTGGTATGCACCTGCTTGGCGGCTGCGAGGTCGTGGGTCTCGGGTGGCAGGATCAGGCCGAGCTTTTCGCTCTCCACCCTCGCCTTGATGAACTCGGCGCGCGACGGCTTCTCGAAGGCCGGCACGATGGCGCCGGCAATCAATTCGACATTGCCGGAATGGCCGGCATGGAGGGGCGAAAAAACAGTCTTCATGAAATTGTTCCGTGGTGAGATGCGGCGACCCTAGCCGTCTTGCACTGCCTTTCACAAGGCGCTGGGCCAACCAGCCATGGCTTGCTGGCACGGCAGCTACTCGTCTAGCCTGTCGGTAGCGCAACCGAACCGCGGGTAATCATGAGTTCAAATGCCGACCTGATCGTCATCAATGCCCGTGTGCTGACCATGGACGAAGGCCATCCGACGGCCGAGGCGGTGGCGATAAAGGACGGCAACATCCTCGCGGTTGGGGATCGCCGGACGATTGAGGCGCTGAAAGGGCCGGCCACGAAGATTATCGATGCGCAAGGCGGGTCGCTGGTGCCGGGCTTTATCGAAGCGCATATGCATCTTTTCGGCGGCGCGGCCGAACTCGACAATCTGCACCTTCAGGGCGTGCATGGCTTCGATGCACTGAGCGACGCGATCCGCGCCTATGCGGCGGCACGGCCGAACGCCAAATTGCTGCTTGGGGCCGGCGTCGACTACACCGTCCTTTCCAAGGAAGAGCCGGTCACCCGCCATCATCTCGACCGCATCATCGCCGACCGGCCGTTCGCCATGTCGGCTTCCGATCATCACACGATGTGGGCCAACACCAAGGCGCTGGAGTTGGCTGGCGTCCTGCACGGCAAGCAACTCGGTCCCGGCAACGAGATCGTCATGGGAGCGGATGGCCTGGCGGCGGGCGAATTGCGCGAGGGGGAGGCGTTCGGGCCAATCCTCGAGCTTTCGGGACAGAACCGAGTGCGGCTCGGCATTGCGACAGGTGGAGAGCCCGAGCCGTACCCTTCCGCCGCCGAAGTCGCGGCCGATCGTGACCTGATGCATCGCGGGTTGGAATGGTGCGCCCGCCACGGCATCACCTCGATCCAGAACATGGACGGCAATCTTTACCAGCTCGAGCTGCTAGCCGGGCTGGAACAGGAAGGGCGACTGCTCTGCCGCACCAAGATACCTTTTCATTTCAAGAACTTCATGACGCTCGACAGGCTGGAAAAGGCATCGAGCATGGCCAACTCCTACCAATCGGAATGGCTGTCGTCCGGCATGGTCAAGATGTTTTACGACGGCGTGCTGGAAGGCTGGACCGCGGTTATGGTCGACGACTATGCCGACCGGCCGGGCTGGCGGGGTGAGCCGCTGTTTACGCCGGAGCATCTCGCCGAGGTGGCGGTGGAGGCCGACCGGCGCGGGCTGCAGGTCGCCGTGCATTCGATCGGCGACGGCGCGGTGCGCGCGGTCCTCGATGGTTATGAGGCGGCGCGGGGGAAGAACGGCAGGCGCGACAGCCGGCACCGGGTCGAGCATATCGAGGTGGTCACTGCCGCCGACATACCGCGCTTCGCAGAGCTTGGCGTCATCGCCTCGATGCAGCCGCCGCACCCGCCCGGCGCCATGGACTTCCCGCTGGAGCCGACGCTTTCGCGCATCGGCCGCGAAAGATGGCCGCTGAGCTATGCCTGGCGGACGCTGAAGCAGGCGGGCGCGCATGTCGTCTTCGCTTCCGACTGGCCGGTGTCGCCGATCGATCCGATCCTGGGCATTCAGGCGGCGGTGCTGCGCAAACCTTGGGCAGAGGGCGATCCCGACCAGAGCTTTTCGCTGCATGAATCACTAGCGGGCTACACGGTGGAAGGCGCCTATGCCGAGTTCATGGAGCACCGCAAGGGCCGCCTCAAGCCAGGCTTTATGGCCGATCTGGTGGTGCTCTCAGCCGACATCGAGACGACCGCGCCGGAAGCGCTGCATACGGTGCGGCCGGTGACGACGATCTGCGGCGGCAAGATCACCTACCAGGCCTGACGGTGGCACGGGAATTGCGTCCTAAATCGACGTTCAGATGTATGATCGACATTCAGATGTGTGCTTGCCAAGCCATGCGCCGTGTGCTGACAATCGAGTGGGAACTGGATCCGCCAGAAGAGCGGACACAAGAATGGGGTAATCGTGCCGGAACAACCGGGTAGAAGTGCAATTGAAGTTCGTGGCGTCCGCAAGGTATTCGGTAGCGGAGAGTCACAGGTCGCCGCCCTCGACACGGTTTCGGTGTCGATCCGCGAAAATGAATTCTTCACGCTGCTTGGTCCGTCCGGCTGCGGGAAGACGACCCTTCTAAGGCTGATCGCCGGCTTCGACTTCCCGAGCGCCGGCGAGATCTTGCTGCACGGCCAGGACATAGCGCCGCTGCCGCCGTTCAAGCGGCCGGTCAATACCGTGTTCCAGAACTATGCGCTGTTCCCGCATATGACGGTGGCCGAGAACATCGGCTTCGGCCTCGAAATGCTCGGCAAGCCCAAGGCCGAAGTGAAGGCGCGGGTCGCCGAGATGCTGAAGCTGGTCAAGATGGAAGCGCTCAGCAACCGCCGCACCAGCCAGATTTCCGGCGGCCAGCAGCAGCGCGTGGCGCTGGCGCGCGCCTTGGCGCCGCAGCCGAAAGTGCTGCTGCTCGACGAGCCGCTGTCGGCGCTCGACTTCAAGCTGCGCAAGGAGATGCAGATCGAGCTGAAGCGGCTGCAGCACGAGACCGGCATCACCTTCATCTTCGTCACCCACGACCAGGAGGAAGCGCTGACCATGTCGGACCGCATCGCGGTGATGTCGTCGGGCAAGATCCTGCAGGTCGGCACGCCCTGGGACATCTACGACAAGCCGGCGGAGCGCTTCGTCGCCGACTTCATCGGCGAAACCAATTTCCTGACGGCGGCCATATCAGGCATGGGCAACGGCAAGGCACGCGCAACGCTCAAATCCGGCGCGACCATAGACGCGACTGTGGCGGAAGGCTTCCAGCCAAAGGACAATGCCACCGTGGTGGTCAGGCCCGAACATGCCAAGCTGACCAGCGGCAAGGGCGACCTGTCGGGCACGGTGGAAAACATCGTCTATTTCGGCACCGACACGCACATCCATGTTCGCCTGGACAGCAGCGAGAGCTTCACCGTGCGCCAGCAGAACACGCGCAGCGCCGGCTGCGGTTTCGAGCGGGGCGACAAGGTCGGCATCTCGATCGGCAACGACGCCGCGCAAGTGCTGAGGGATTGATGGCGAGCGCGGAACAAGTCGCTGAGGAGGCCGAGCGCCGAGAGATCCGCGATCGCTGGCTGCTGTCGGCGCCGGCGCTGATCATCATCTTTCTCGCCGCGAGCGGACCGCTGCTGATCGTCGTGATCTATTCCTTCCTGACGCCGGGGCCCTATGGCGACGTGGTGTGGAAATTTTCTACCGACGGCTGGCTGTCGGTGTTGATGCAGCGTGACATCTTCGACGACACTCTGGCCTTCGCAGATGCGCATTTGTCGATCTTCTGGCGTTCGATAAGCCTGTCGTTCTACACCACCGTGCTGACGATGTTCTTCGGCTTCCCCACAGCCTATTTCATCGCCACGCGACCGCCGAAGACGCGCGAGGTCTGGGTTTTCCTCGTCACCATTCCGTTCTGGACGAATCTCCTGATCCGCACCTTCGCCATGCAGCAGGTGATCCGCAACGAAGGCCTGGTCAACACGGCGCTGATGGCGCTCGGCATCATCAAGCAACCGCTGCAGATCATGAATACCGACGCCGCCATCTTGTTCGGCATGATCTATATCTACCTGCCTCTGATGGTGCTGCCGATCTACGCCTCGATGGAGAAGCTCGACTTCCGGCTGGTCGAGGCCGGATATGACCTCTACGCCGGTCGCTGGCAGGTTCTGCGCCGCATCATCTTCCCGTTGATCAAGCCCGGCGTCATAGCCGGCTCGATACTGGTCTTCATTCCCTCGCTTGGCGCCTATGTCATTCCGCGGGTGCTGGGCGGCGGCAAGAACATGATGCTCGGCAACCTGATCGAACTGCAGTTCGGCGCGGGCCGTAACTGGCCGCTTGGCGCGGCCATCTCAATTACGCTCATGGTGCTGGTGATGATCGCGCTCCTGTTCTACGTGCGCAACGCATCCGGGTCGCGGGGCGCCCATGGCTAAGCGTCCGTTCGACATCCAGGCGCAACCCGGCTTCGGGTTCATGGCGCTTCTGACCTTCTTCGCGCTCTATCTGCCGATCGCGGCGCTCGTCACCTATTCGTTCAACACGGCGGATTCGCTTTCGCGCTGGGACGGCGTCTCACTGCGCTGGTTTATTTCGGCCTGGCACAATTCGGCCGTGCAGGACGCCTCCGTCCGCTCGCTCGTGCTGGCGGTCTCGGCCGCCGCGCTGTCGACGATCGCCGCCACCATGGCTGCGCTGGCCACGACCCGCACGCGGCCCTATCCCGGCCTTACCTTCAAATACGCCTTCATCAACCAGCCGCTGATGGTGCCGGAGATAGTCACCGGCGTCGCGCTCCTGATCGTGTTCTCGCGCATCAAGGTCTGGACCGGTTACTCAGGACTCGGTTACCTGATCGCCGCGCACACCGCCTTCTGCATCCCGTTCGCTTACTTGCCGATCCGGGCGCGGCTGGAGAGCATGGACCTGACGCTGGAGCGCGCAGCCGCTGACCTATACGCCACGCCCTGGAAAGCCTTCCGTTTCGTGACGCTGCCGCTCTTGAGGCCGGCCATCATCGCGGGCTTCATGCTCGCCTTCGTCATTTCGCTCGACGATGTGGTCATCACCGAATTCGTCAAGTCCGGCGGCCAGGATACGCTGCCCACCTACATGCTCGGCCAGTTGCGGCGCGAAACGAGCCCGGAAATCAATGCGATCGCCACGGTATTCCTGGCGCTGTCGGTGGTGCTCGTAACCGCGTTCTACTTCGTCAATCGGCGCAAGCCATGACCAACGATTGCCAAAACGGGAGAATAGCAATGAAATGGAAGACCACGGCTGCCACGGCGGTATTCGCAATGTTTGCCTTTGCGGGCAGCGCGTATGCGGAAGGCGAACTCAACATCTTTAATTGGGGCGACTACACCAGCCCCGAGATGATCAAGAAGTTCGAGGATACCTATAAGGTCAAGGTGACGATCACCGACTACGACTCCAACGACACCGCGCTAGCAAAGGTACGCGCCGGTGGTCATGGCTTCGACATTGTGGTGCCGTCGGCCAACTACGTGCCGATCTGGGTGAAGGAAGAGCTTCTGCTTGAGGCCCGGCCCGACCAGATGGAGAACTTCAAGAATGTCGACGAGCGCTGGGTGAACGTTCCCTGGGATCCGGGCCGTCATTATACGGTTCCGTGGCAGTGGGGCGTGAGCGGTATCGGCGTCAACACAAAGGTCTATGACGGCGACATCAACACCTCGGCCATCTTCCTCGATCCGCCGAAGGAACTGGTTGGCAAGATCAATGTCTCGCCGGAAATGAACGACGTGCTGTTCGCCACCATCAAGTATCTGGGCGGCGACTGGTGCACGGACGACAAGGAACTGCTCAAGAAGGTGCGCGACAAGCTGGTGGAGGCCAAGCCGAAATGGCTGGCCATGGATTATAGCGTGACCGAGAAGCTACCGGCCGGCGACTATTCGGCCGTCTACTACTGGAACGGCGCCATCATGCGCTCGCGCATCAAGAACCCCGACATCAAGTTCGGCTACCCGAAGGAGGGCTTCCCCTTTTTCATGGACAGTGTTGCCATCCTCAAGGATGCCAAGAATGTCGACAACGCCAAGCTGTTCATGAACTTCATCATGGATCCCGAGAACGCCGCCATGATCTCCGCCTTCGCCAAATATGCCAATGGCATCAAGGGCTCGAAGGCATTCATGCCAGCCGACATGAAGGATGCGCCCGAACTGGTGGTACCGCCAGAACTGGAGAAAGCGGGCGAGTTCCTCACCCCTTGCTCGCCCGAGGTGCAGCAACTCTACACGCGCATCTGGACGGACGTTCAGAAATAGCGGCACTCCGCCTTCTTCCGCGCGAGCGGGAAGAAGGCGGGTCAAGGGCCGGATGAGGGGTAGCGCTGAATTCGCAGCGTTCGCGCCGCCCCTCACCTGGCCTGCCGGCACTGCCCTTCGCCATGGCGTCGGGCGTTCGTCACTCGAAAGGCCCATTCGGGGGCTTTTTCGTCCGCTGTGCAGACCGCTCCTCATCCAAGTGAACGGAAGAGCGGCATGCGGCGGCAGGGAAATTCTCATGCAGTCTTACCGCAACTCCGATCCGCGGCCGCCGATCATGCAGGGCTCACCGCCCAGGATGGTGCCGCCGAAGCTCGACTGGGACAGGGAACCTTGGAATCGCTGGGCATTCCAGCACATCCGCGAAATCCTGCCGACCGTCGAAGTCTGGCGCGGCAATGGCCATCGCCGCCGGTTTGAGCGAACCGAGGTCGATCTCGACGCGCTGCCGGTGAGCGACAGCACAGGTCAGCCGACGACGCTGGCCGGGCTGCTGGACGAAACCTATACGGATGGGTTCCTCGTGCTCAAGGACGGCAAGATCGCCTATGAGCGCTATTGCAACGGCATGACCGAGCGCACACCGCATTTGTCGCAGTCGATGGCGAAGTCGGTCACCGGCTCGGTGTTCGGCATATTGGTCGGGCGCGGGCTGATCGATCTCACCATGCCGGTGACGACTTATCTGCCGGAGCTGGAAGCTACCGGCTGGGCCGGCGCCAGCGTGCAGCATGTGCTCGACATGACGACTGGCGTGCGTTTTTCCGAGGAATACACCGACCGCTGTTCCGACATCAGCCAGGTCGATGTCGCCAGCGGCTGGAAACCGGTGCCGCCGGGCAGCGACCCAGCCTTCGAGTGGCCGTCGCATATCTTCGAATTGATCCTGCGGCTCAAGGAGACAAGCCGGCCGCATGGCGCCGCCTTCGAATACCGTTCGATCGAGACCGACGTGCTCGCCTTCATCATGGAACGGGTGACCGGCAAGCGGCTGGCGCAACTGGTTTCGGAAGAACTCTGGCAAAAGCTCGGCGCGGATGAAAGCGCCTGCTTCACCGTCGACAGCGCCGGCTACGCCATCGCCGATGGCGGCTTCAACGCCACGCTGCGCGACTATGGCCGTTTCGGCCAGCTGATCCTCGACAATGGCGGCGGCGTGGTGCCGGCCGACTGGATCGAGGCGACGCGCACCGGCAGGCATGGACCGGACTTCAATCCCAGCCTGCCGCAAGGCAGCTACCGCAACCAGTTCTGGATCGAGGACCCGCGTTCGCGCGCGCTGATGTGCCGGGGCGTGTTCGGGCAGCTGATCCATATCGACTGGAACACGAGAATGGTTGTGGTGAAGCTTTCGAGCTACCCCGATTTCACCAGCATCGCCTATTCGGTGGCGACGCTGAAAGCCGTGCACGCGATCGCCGCCGCGCTGGCCTGATTTTCCAAAAATTAAGAGGAAACGCCATGACCGGCAAGACCGCGTTCGAGACCAGACACGGCTTTGCCCGCAACCAGGTGCTGCTCGGCAACTGGCGCGAAAGCCCGTTCAGCCGGTGGTCGTTCCAGAATGTCGAAGAATTGGTGCCGAGCGCACGCGTCGCTGCAGCGTCAAGCGGCAGTGAGGCGCCGGCACGGGATATTGGCGGGCTGCTTGACGAAAAGGTCGCGCTGGCTGGGGGCCCGGAGACCGTTGCGGCCTTTCTCAGGCGTTCCGACACCGACGCGCTGACGATCATGAAAGCCAGCAAGTTCGTCGGCGAC
The DNA here is from genome assembly GCF_055811455.1 of Mesorhizobium sp. WSM4845. Taxonomy (NCBI): domain Bacteria; kingdom Pseudomonadati; phylum Pseudomonadota; class Alphaproteobacteria; order Hyphomicrobiales; family Phyllobacteriaceae; genus Mesorhizobium; species Mesorhizobium sp. WSM4845. The sequence goes on along the minus strand of NZ_JBVVQA010000024.1, from coordinate 1,055 downwards.
TGGTTTGCACCGCATATGCAGTTCGGCGCCCGCCACATCATCTTCTCGATCAGCAAGTCGCTGACCGCCATTGTGGCCGGCATATTGGAAGGCGAGGGGATTTTCGATCCGCAGGCTCCGGTCACCCGCTACCTGCCGGAAGCTGCCGGCTCGGCCTATGGCGATGCCAGCGTGCGGCATGTGCTCGATATGAGCGTCACCCTCGACTTCGAAGAAGCCTATCTCGATCCGGAAAGCGCCTTTGCCCGCTATCGCCGCGCGACGCTGTGGAATCCGGGCGGCGGCACCGAAAGCCTGGCCGACTTCATCCTGACGCTGCAGCGCCTTGGCGAGCCGCATGGCCGGACGTTCCGCTACCGCTCGCCCAATTCCGACCTGCTCGGCATCCTGCTCGAACGCGCGTCCGGCCAGCGCTTCGCCGAGTTGATGCGCGAGAAATTGTGGCTGCCGCTTGGTGCAACGAGCGAAGCGTCGGTGACAGTCGACATGGCCGGCACTGCGCGCACAGCCGGCGGCATTTCGCTGACGCCGCGCGACCTGGCGCGGGTCGGCGAGATGATGCGGCAGGGCGGCACGGCCGATGGCCGCCGCATCGTGCCAGAAGCCTGGGTGCGCGACACTGTCAGCACAGGCGGAGATGCTGAGGCCTGGCAGCGTGGCGCGATGGCGTTCCTTTTTCCACAAGGCCGCTACCGCAACAAATGGTACCAGACCGGCGCGGCAAGTGGCGCTTTTTGCGGTATCGGCATCCACGGCCAGTGGCTCTACGTCGATCCCAAGGCGGAGGTGGTTATCGCCAAGATGTCGTCGCAGCCTGAGCCGGTCGACGAGCCGCTCGATGTCGATATGGTCACCTTCTTCGATGCGCTGAGCCGGATGGTCTAGCAGGGCAATCGTATCCGACTGGCAATGTCAGCGCTGCCCCTCATCCGCCTGCCGGCACCTTCTCCCCGTATAGTGACGGGGAGAAGGGGGCTGTGTCCGAACCGGATAGATAGGTAACAGAATGGACTGATTGCATGGGTGACAGTTTTCTCCTTCGCCGGGAGGACCGG
>NZ_JBVVQA010000023.1:0-112445 GCF_055811455.1 Mesorhizobium sp. WSM4845 | reverse complement strand
CCCCCCCCCCCCCCCCCCCCCCTCCCCCCCCCCCCCCCCCCCCCCCCCCCCCCCCCCCCCCCCCCCCCCCCCCCCCCGCTTCAGTTGTCGGGGGTCCGACTGATCAGATCGCCTGACCACCCGAAACCTCGATCCGCTGTGCCGTAACCCAACGGTTATCCTCGCCCAGAAGGCTTGCCACCATTGGCCCGATGTCATCGGGCAGCCCTACGCGGCCAAGCGCGGTCATCCCTGCGAACTGCGCGTTGACTTCGGCATTGTCGCGCACCAGCCCGCCACCGAAATCGGTCTCGATCGCTCCGGGCGCGACCGTGTTCACTGTGATCCCGCGTGCACCCAACTCTTTCGCCATATAGACGGTCAAGATTTCGACCGCCCCCTTGGCGGCCGCATAGGCCGAGAAGCCCGGATAGGACACGCGGGTCAGGCCCGAAGAAAAGTTCACGGTCCGCCCGCCATCTGCGATGAGCGGCAGAAGCGCCTGAACGAGGAAGAAGACGCCCTTCACATGGACGTCGAACAGACCGTCGAACTGCGCCTCGGTCGTATCGCCGATCATGGCGAATTCGCCGTGGCCGGCATTGTTGATCAGGTAATCGAAGCGGTCGCGGCCCCAGGTCTCTTTCAGCGCCGCGCGCAGGGTCTCGGCAAACGCCGCGAAGCTGGCGACCACGCCGAGATCGAGCTGCAGAGCAACCGCCTTACGGCCCAGGGCTTCAATCTCGGCCACAACCTCGCGGGCCTGAGATGCGTTGCCGCGATAGGTGACGATAACGTCGCGGCCATGCCGCGCGATGCTGACAGCGATGTTGCGGCCGAGGCCGCGGTTGGCGCCGGTGACGAGTGCGATCTTGGTCATGCGGGAAGTCCTTTCATCCGAAGTGATGGGGACAACATGCGGCAAGAGCGTCTCCAGTTGTTGCCGATTCCTCGCGTAGTCTTGCCTGTTCCTGCAAATCTGGATCGGCCTTGCCATACAGGGTTTGCCAGAATGTTCGGATTTCTTGCCTGATCCTTCTTCAGGTCTTGCCTGAAGCGCCACCACCCTTCATCTTGCTCATATGAGCCGAACGCTTCTCGACCTTATGCGCAGCTTTGCCGACACTCATGCCGACCGTTTCGGGGCAGCGTCGACGCCTATTCCCGGCCTGACCGCGATCCGCGCCACGGAGCCCGGCGAATTGCAGGTGGCTGTCAATCGGCCGCTGGTGGCCATGCTGTTACAAGGTGCCAAGCGGGTCACGATAGGGGCCGAGACATTGGAATTCGGTCCGGGCGAGTCGCTGCTGATCTCGGCCGATGTGCCCACGGTCAGCCAGATCACGCAGGCAACCCTCGGCACGCCCTACTATTCGCTGGCGCTGGAACTCGACCCAGTCCTTATGCGGGAACTCGCGGTCGAGATAGCGGCGGTCCCGGGCGATCCGCGCAAGCCTGTCCGAGTGGAGCCGACCGACGCAGATGTCGCCGATGTGGTGCGGCGTCTGATGCGGCTTCTGGACCATCCCTTTGCCCTCCCGGTCCTGCAAGGGCCGTTGCTGCGCGAGATTCATTTCTGGCTTCTGGCGGGACAGCACGGATCGGCCCTCCGCAGCCTCGGCGGGGCCGATGGCCATGCACAACGCATCGCCCGTGCGGTCGCCATGATCCGCGAAAGCTATGCACGGCCGATCCGCATCGAGGAACTGGCCGAGGCCGCGGGGATGAGCACCTCGTCCTTCCACCAGCATTTCCGCCAGACCACCACGCTGTCTCCCTTGCAATTCCAGAAGCAGTTGCGCCTGATCGAGGCTCGGCGCCAGATGCTGGCCGATGGCACGAGCGTGAGTTCGGCGGCATATGCGGTGGGCTATGAGAGCGTGCCTCAGTTCACCCGCGAATATGGCCGTCTGTTCGGCAAACCACCGGCCCGCGACATACGGCGGGCACAGATGGCTGCGTAGTCTGACTCTGCTTCAGAAGAAAGCGAGAGTCCGCTGTGGGTCACATCCAGACCACCCTTGAGCGCTGCGTACGTCCGCTTCTGCACCTCGATGGCCGAAAACTGACAGTCCGCAGTCGGCCCCCAAGCCCTTTCTTGGATACCCGTTTCCCTCTCGGCCGATGATAGCCGGAAGGAGATACACGATTGGACATTCTCAATATGATCCTGTGCTGCAGGAGCGACGGGCTTGGAATGCTGGGAAGAAGGTTGGCGCGAAACGAGCGCTGAAGCCTCGGCAGATATGGACGATCCGGTTTTTCTTGGATCGGGAGGCCCGATTGCGCGATCGAGCGTTGTTCGACCTCGCGATCGACAGCAAGTTGCGCGGCTGCGATCTCGTGAAAATCAAGATCGGCACCCTAGTGGTCGGTCACGAGATTCGGACGCATGCGATGGTGGTGCAGCAGAAGACGGGCCGGCCGGTTCAGTTTGAGCTGATGGCTGACGCGCGGTCGAGCCTGCTTGCTTGGCTGGAAAGGCGAGGCGGAAGCGTCGACGATTATGCCTTCCCGAGCAGAATTGACCATTCGGCCCACATCAGTAGGAGGCAGTATGCCCGTCTGGTCGATGAATGGGTCGGAGCGATCGGTCTGCGTCCCGAGGAATACGGCACGCATTCGCTTCGCCGCACCAAGGCATCGATCATCTACAAGGCTACCGGCAATCTCCGAGCGGTGCAGGAGTGGACATGGAAGACGCGCTCGCTCTTGCAGAGGGAACTGAGATCTGACCGCAGGACGGCGGCCACTGGCTCTGCTACCGGGCTGCCGCTCGTAATCTTGGCAGCAACTTGTCACCCCAACGTCGCCTTGCCGCTCACGCCAAATTCTGTCGAGCGGCAGGGCGACGATGTCGGACATTGAGATCAGCATTGCCGCTTCCTGAAAGCCGACATCCCAAGAACCTCGCTGAGGGTCGTGGTTGCGCCATTTCTTGACATTCCGAGCGCTTCTGCGAACCGGACCTTCGCGCCAAGCCCCGGAATCGATCCCTTGCGGATTTTCCCTCGAAGAAGCCGAAAGGCAAGCCCTCGTCGCAAGTCAGCGGGGGAAAGAACAGTTCCTAATCCGACATTGTCGCCACCTCAACCAATATTGGCAATTTGCAGCGCATCGACACGGAGAGTCTTGCTGCGTCGTGTAAAATGGCTGCGTTGCTTCCGCTGCTTCGTGGGGACGGGGGCGCCCGGTTCCGTTGACCGGCCTGCGATTGGTCTGCAGCGCGATCAACTTGGCAATCGCGCCCAGCGCTCCGTGATCCGTATCATCGAACCGGAGGTGGTGCAGATGACACGGTTTGTCCCTAATTTTCAGGACACGAAGCGCCCGCGATCGGCAGTGGTACCAATGACGTATTCGGGCTATGCTTAACGCTGTGTCTGGGACCATTCCGATGAAGGAACTGGGTGTGCCGGGCTCGCTCATCGAGCTCGAGCAGAAGGTTGCGCTCCTCACCCAGGAGTTGGACGAGACTCGCGAGCAACAGGCAGCCGCTGCCGACGTCCTGAGGGTGATCAGCCGTTCGGCTTTTGACCTCGACGCGGTGCTCACTGCTTTGACGCAGACGGCCATCCGCCTGTGTGAGGCATCGCGCGGCGTCATATGGCTGAGCCGCAACGGGCAGCTATTCTTAGCAGCGCACGTCAATTATCCGGACGAATGGGTCGCCTATGTGCGAGCCAATCCGATCACGCCCGCAGCGGACGCAGTTACCACCTCGGGCCGTGCCGCGTTTGCTGGCGAGGTGTTCAACATTGAGGATGTGCAGAGCGACTCGCGCTGCAGCTCGCTTGCTGGCCATAAGCTCGCCGACTATGGTGCCGCGCTCGCAGTCCCGCTGAAGCGAGATGGCGAGGTGGTCGGTGTGATTTCGCTGTCGCGAACCGAAGCGCGACTCTTCAGCGACCGCCAGATTGCGGTCGTGCAGACATTCGCCGACCAGGCCGTTATCGCTATGGAGAACGTACGTCTCGTCACCAGCCTCGACGCCAGGAACCGCGAGGCGGCCGAAGCGTTCAGACAGCAGACCGCCACCGCCGATGTGCTCAGGGTCATCAGCAGGTCAGCATTCGACCTCCAGACCGTTCTCGATACCTTGACAGAGTCTGCAGCCCGTCTCTGTCAAGCGGACATGTCCGGCATCTGCCGTAGCGAAGGCCCCGGCTTCTACTATGCCAGCAGCTTCGGATTTCCGCCCGACTGGCTCGTCTACAACAAGGACCGTCGGCTCGACACGGGGCGTGGCTCGATTGTCGGCCGTGTGCTCCTCGACGGGGCCCTGGTGCAGGTCGCCGACGTACTCGCCGATCCGGATTATACCTATTTCGAACCGCAGGCGAAGGCCGGCTACCGAACACTGCTCGGCGTCCCCTTGATGCGCGAAGGCAAGGCGATCGGCGTGCTGGTGCTCGCCCGCCGGACGGTAGCGCCCTTCACCGACAAGCAGATCGAGCTCCTCGGAACCTTCGCAGACCAGGCCGTCATCGCCATCGAAAATGTGCGCCTGTTCGAAGAGGTCGAGGCACGCACGCGCGATCTCGGCGAAGCGCTTGAGCAGCAGACTGCGACCAGCGAGGTGCTGGGCGTCATCGCCGCTTCACCCACCGACATCCAACCCGTCCTGAAGACGGTCGTGGAAAACGCGGCAAGGCTCTGCGCGGCCTATGACGCCGCGGTTCTGCTGAAGGAGCAGGATTCGCTGGTCATCGCCGCGCATTTCGGCCCGATCCCGATCGACTTTACGAAATTTCCACTCAGACGCGATTGGGTGGCCGGTCGGTCGGTTGTCGATGCCAGGACTATCCAGGTGCCCGATCTCATGTCGGCAGGCGACGAGTTCGCGGCGGGGCGCGCAATGGCTGAGCGGCTCGGCCATCGCACCATACTGGGGACTCCCCTTCTGCGCGACGGAGAGGCCATCGGAACGATCCTGCTGCGCCGGACCGAGGTCGCACCCTTTACTGCGAAGCAGGTCAACCTGGTCGAAACCTTCGCCGACCAGGCTGTCATTGCTATCCAGAACGTCAGGCTATTCGAAGAGGTGCAGGCGCGGAACCGTGCGCTAACAGCGTCGCTGGAGCAGCAGACGGCGACCAACGACATTCTCAGCGTCATCTCGAGTTCGCCGACCGACGTACAACCAGTGTTCGACATGATCGCCGAGGCGTCGGCGCGGCTGTGCGAGGCGGAGTTTTCAGCAGTCTTTAGATACGACGGCGCGCTCATCCATTTCGTGGCTCAACATGGGCTCTCTCCGGCTGGTTATCAGGCGATGAGCGGCGCCTATCCCCTTTCGCCTGGCCGCTCTGGGGCTACGGCCCGCGCGGTACTGAGTGGCAATGTCGAGCAGATACCCGACGTGTATGAGGATCCCGACTACGCGCTTGGCGATGTGGTGACGGCTGTCACCGCTCGCAGCATCGCCGCAGTGCCTATGTTGAAGAACGGCCAAGCGATCGGCGCGATTGCGGTTGCGGGATCGGAGCCAGGACTCTTTCCGGCCCAGCAGATTGCGCTCCTGCAAACCTTCGCAGATCAGGCGGTCATCGCTGTCGAAAACGTGCGCCTGTTTGACGAGGTGCAGGCGCGCACCGCCGAGCTCGGCGAAACCCTGCGGCAGCAGACCGCAATCGCCGACGTGCTGAAGGTCATCAGTCGCTCGACCTTTGACCTCCAGGCGGTGCTTGGCGCTCTTGCCGCGACGGCTACGCGCGTATGCGAAGCCGATATGGGCTCTATCATGCGCCGCGATGGCGAAACCTATCAATTTGCCGCGAATGCAGGATTCCCGCAGGAACTGGTGGACTATGCGAAAGAAAACCCTCTGACAATCGGCCAAGGCAGCGCCACTTCGCGTGCGGTGCTGGACCGGCACACCGTGCACCTGCCGGACGTGCTCGCCGACCCCAGCTACACCTTGACCGACTTTCAGAGCCTCGGCGGCTACCGCTCGTTGCTCGCCGTGCCGCTGGTCCGTGAGGGATCGGCAGTAGGCGTCTTCATCCTGACCCGCTCGACTGTGCGGCCGTTCACTGAAAAGCAGATCGAACTCGTTGAAACGTTTGCCGATCAGGCCGTTATCGCTATCGAGAACGTGCGCCTGTTCGAGGAAGTGCAGAAGCGCACCAGCGAATTGTCGAGCTCCCTGGAGGAACTTCGGGCCGCTCAGGATCGGCTTATCCAAACCGAGAAGCTCGCTTCGCTTGGCCAGCTCACCGCGGGCATCGCGCATGAGATCAAGAACCCGCTCAACTTCGTCAACAATTTCTCTGCCGTCTCCCTGGAACTTGTCGAAGAGCTGCGGCAAGCGCTGGACAGTGCCCCTTTGGACGGACCAATTCGCAAAGAGGTCGACGAACTGACTGGACTGCTCAAGGGCGACCTCGAAAAGATCGTGCAGCACGGCAGGCGAGCCGACTCGATCGTCAAGAACATGCTGCTCCATTCGCGACAAGGATCCGGAGAGCACCGGCCGACCAGCATCAACGCCATCGTCGAGGAGAGCCTCAATCTCGCTTATCATGGGGCCCGCGCCGAACGGAGGGATTTCAACATCACAGTCGAGAAGTCCCTCGATCCCGACGCCGGCGATGTCGACTTATATCCTCAGGAGATCACGCGCGTGCTGCTCAACCTGATCTCCAATAGCTTTCATGCGACAACGCATCGCGGCCAGGGCGATGGCAACGCCTATTCGCCGGTGCTGTGCGCCTCGACGAAGAGCCTTGGCGACAAGGTCGAGATCAGGCTGCGCGACAACGGCACTGGCATCCCGCCGGAGGTGGTCGAGAAGATGTTCAACCCGTTCTTTACCACGAAACCAGCTGGCGAAGGGACTGGGCTCGGCCTGTCGCTCAGCCACGACATCATCGTGAAACAGCACGCGGGCACGCTCGAGGTGGACACAAAGCCGGGCGAGTTCACCGAGTTCCGCATCCTGTTGCCACGCGGCGCTGCATCGGTCGGCAAGAAGGCAGCCGCCCAATGAACCCGCTCATACTGGTGGTCGACGACGAACCAGACGTCGAGGTCCTGTTCCGCCAGCGATTCCGCCGGGACCTACGTTCTGGCCGCTTCGCTATGGAATTCGCGCTCTCTGCACACGCGGCTCTTCGCGTGATCGGGGAGGTGGAGGGCACGACGTTGATCCTTATTCTCTCCGACATCAACATGCCTGGCATGAGCGGGCTCGAATTCTTACCGAAGGCGAGAGAGGCCCGTCCCGATGTACCGGTGATCATGATCACCGCCTATGGCGACTCCGAGACCAGGCGTACTGCGATGGAGGAAGGCGCCGCGGCGTTTCTGACCAAGCCGATCGACTTCTCCGCTTTGCGAGCGGAAATCGAAACCAGGCTACGGTGGGTCGCGTGACTGCGCACATCCTGGTGGTCGACGACGAGCCGGACCTGGAGGATCTGGTCAGGCAGAAATTCCGCTGTCATATCCGCGACGGCGCGATCAGCTTCATGTTCGCCCGCGATGGTGTGGAGGCCCTGGCGATACTCGATGGAAACCACGACATAGACATGGTGGTGAGCGACATCAACATGCCGCGCATGGACGGCCTTTCGCTCCTGCAACGGCTGCAAGAGGCCGAGGCTCAGCTGTCGACCATCATCGTCTCGGCGTACGGCGACATGACCAACATCCGCACGGCGATGAACCGCGGCGCCTTCGACTTTCTCACCAAACCGATCGACTTTCCCGACCTTGAGGCTACGATCGCCAAGACGCTGCGCCACATCGAGATCCTGCGCGAAGCGCGGCGCCGTCAGGCCGCCGCCGAGCGGGCGCATGCGGCTTTGTCGCGCTACTTCTCTCCTAACCTTGCGGAGCGGCTCGCGGGCGCGCAAGACAGCATCGATCTCGCTGGGCAGCGGCGCGATGTGGCGGCGCTGTTCACCGACATTGCCGACTTCACGATGCTGGCCGAAACGATCGAGCCGAGCGTGCTCGGTGACCTGCTCAACGACTATCTCGCTGGCATGAGCGACATTGTCTTTGGGCATGAGGGGACGTTAGCCAAGATCGTCGGTGACGCGCTTCACGTATTGTTCGGTGCGCCCGGCGACCAGCCGGATCATGCGGTACGCGCGATCGCGTGCGCGCTCGACCTCGACGCCTTCTCTCAAGCCTTCCGGGAGACCTGGCACCAACGCGGCATCGCGCTCGGCGTGACACGCATCGGCGTCAATGCAGGGCCTGCAATCGTCGGCAATTTCGGCCGCGGACGTTTCTTCGACTACACCGCCTACGGCGACTCCATCAACATAGCGGCGCGGCTGGAGGCGGCAAACAAGCAGCTCGGCACGCGCATCTGCGTCAGCGAGGCTGCCGCCAAGCAAGTGCCCGATTTTCGCGGCTTGCCGGTCGGAGACCTGGTGCTGAGGGGTAGGTCCGAACCGCTGCGCGCCTTCGAGCCACTCAGGCGGGAGCAATACGACGAGCCAGCAACGGCCGCCTATCTACAGGCATTTGCGAAGCTGGAAACTGGCGATCCGGGCGCGCTTGCCGCGTTCGCCGCTGAAGTCGGACAGTGGCCTGAAGATCATTTGGCCAGTTTCCATCTCAGACGCCTCTTGAACGGCGCGGTGGGCGCCAGGATTTCGATCGATTGAGGCGCCCCGCTTGAAGGTTGGGGGAAGGAAAGGCGGACCCCAACATGCTCCCACGTGATCACCTACGTCTTCGTGCGGCGACGCTATCGTTACGGAGACGTCCGAACGCGTCCTATCGGGCTCGCGGGACGCTATCAGCCGAATCAACGACGACTGCTCGTTGATCTCAGAGCCGATCATAAGAATCTCCGTTTCTGGTCATGGGCGCTGCTTGCGGTGAAAGTCGGCTTTCGGGCGACGAAGTCGGCCGATGAAGGGCAGCTCAGGGTCAGGTCACGACGATGCCCACACCAACTTGAATGTCCGCTGTTGAATATTCGCCGCCCGAAGCTGCCAGTCCGCTGCCCGCCCCGCCCCAGTCATCAGCGTGCCGCACAGCGGTCGTGCTGTTCCTTCGAAGCAGTGGCTGCAGGAGGTTCAATACCGGACCTCGCCCGGTCAGGTGCTCATACGAGGCCGGCTTTGCGAAGGCCATCCACGATCAGCTCGAAATCGTTGGGATCCTTGTAGGGCAATACTTTGCGGCGATGTTCCAGTGAATATTGGGGGTTGACGCGAAACACTTCCTGCCACTCGCGACGGGCTTCTTCGAACCGACCCAGATGGCCGTAGCTCGCCGCCAGGAGCACGCGTGAGACGTCGGTGGAAGGGTTACGAACAAGTCGCCGCCTCAGGATCCCAATTGCCTCTTCGTACCTGCGCAACTGGAACATCGCTTGCGCCTGGAAGTGAAGGTACACGTCCGGATAATACGGGTTCAAGGCCATTGCCCTGTCGAAACACCGGAGTGCGTCCTCAGGCTTGCCGGAATAATGCAGTGCGTAACCGAGATTTTCGTGCCCCTCGGCAAGATTTGGCGCAAGAGCGATCAAGCGTTTAGCCGAGCAGATGGCCGCCTCATGCCGTCGCGAATACAATTCGACGATGCCCAGCGCCCAATGTGCGTAAGGATATCGATCGTCGAGCGCCACTGCCCGTGCCGCGAACATTTCCGCTTGTGCCATTGCGTTCGACCACGACGAGCTCCACTGGTTTGCATAGTCCAGTATGTTTGCGAACGCGAGGAACGCGTAGGCGGGAGCGAATTTCGGGTCGAATTCGACGGCGCGCTGCAACAGTTCCCGGCCCTTGATGTTTTCCGCTTTCGTGAACCGCCATAGCTGCTCTCGGCCATGAAGAAAGCAGTCATATGCGTCCAGGTTGCCGGTTTGCTCGGTCGCGGGCCGCTGCTGGTCGCCCTTTGTCAGGTTGAGCGCCAGCGCGTCGACAATTTGCTGCGTAACTTCGTCCTGTACGGCAAAGATATCGGTCAGGTTGCGATCGAAGCGCTCCGCCCACAGATGTCCGCCTGTGGTCGCGTCAATAAGCTGCGCGGTGATACGTACCCTGTTGCCGGATTTGCGGACGCTGCCCTCCAGCACGTAATGTACGCCGAGGTTCCGGCCCACCTTCTGAACGTTCACGTTCCTGCCCTTGAAAGTGAAGGACGAATTGCGAGCGATCACAAACAGCTGCGACAGCTTTGAGAGAGCTGTGATGATGTCTTCGGAGATTCCGTCGGCGAAATATTCCTGCTCGGCATCACCGCTCATGTTGGCGAAGGGCAGCACGGCAATCGATAACTGAGGCGGTGCCGCTGTGGAAAGCAGAGCTTCCGAAAGTTCGTGGGTCACAGGCGCCTTTGCGTGAGCCGCGGTGCCGACTCGGAGTGAATAAACCCGGATCGGTTCGGCAATATTCTTGAGCTGGGTGTCGCCGAGATCACTGACCGAAACGTCTAGTCTCGTCTTGACTTGCCGATAGGCGTCTTCGGACAGGCAGATGGTGCCCGGGGCCGCGACACCCTCCAGACGCGAGGCGATGTTGACGCCGTCGCCCATCAGGTCGCCGTCGCTTTCTTCGACCACGTCGCCCAAATGTATCCCAATCCGAAACTCGATGCGGCGGTCCTCGGGCACGCCGGCGTTGCGCTCGACCATGCCATTCTGCACTTCTATGGCGCAGCGCACGGCGTCTACCACACTGCGGAATTCGACCAACGCACCATCGCCTGTGCGCTTGACCATACGACCGTTGTACACGGCGATGGTCGGGTCGATCAGGTCGCTTCGAAGTGCCCGCAACCGGGCCAACGTACGATCTTCATCCGTGCTCGCCAGCCGGCTGTACCCGACCACATCAGCGGCAAGGATCGCGGCTAGCTTGCGGCTCTCGCTCACGGGCCAATCTCCTCGTATCCACAATAACACGAAGAGGCAGGGAAACATGAAAGTTCGCTGTCCCCAGAGCGGTATCCTGCACTCGCTAGAATTCTACACCCTACGCCGAAGTAAGGGGTCATCCGGCGCGGCTGCCTGGCAAGGGACGGCCATCAACGCCCCACTCAATGCCTCTTGAAATACTGCACCTCGCGTTCGTGCTTCTGCGCAGCCTCGCGGCTGTCAAACGTCCCGAGATTGCGACGCTTGCCGGTCTTTTCGTCGTTCTTGCGCGAATAGAGGCGGTATTTTCCGTCTTTGAGTTTTCTGATCATCTGCCACTCCCCAGCCGCTGCTTCCCCTTGAGGTTGCGCGCGGCTTGTTCGATCGCCGCTCGGTCGTTGCCCAGCCTGTCGATCAGTTCCTGCGCCTGTTCGCCCGATATGCCGGTGCGCACAGCCAGGGCCTCCACCGTCAAGACGTCGGAGCTCGCGACCTCGCGGGTTTCCGGCAGGGCATCGCCTGCGGTTAGAGGCAGGGCTGCCTCCCTGTCGATCTCGGCCTCGGCCCGGTGCCAGTGCCGCTCGGGATCGCCATGAATCCCGCCTTCGCGTTCCCAGATCTGGTATGCGCGCTCACGAATCTTGTCTTCCCGGTCGTCGCCCATGTTGATTTCCTCCTTTTTGAATCGGATGAACGCCGCGCCGGCCCGAACGATCCAAGAAGTCTGCGTGATCGTGGGGTGGGACCGCACAAGGCGCTATGCACTGCGGCCGCCAGTCCGCCGCCCTGTCCCCACCTACTCGCACTGCCGGCGCGGGCCGCCGGAATAGGGCTGGTAGGTGTTGTCTTCCGGCCGGTAGGAGCGGTAGCGGCTGAAGCAATATTGCACGTGGTCGGGCGGAAGCCAGGCGCCGCCGGTCTCATCCGCCGGAACATCGCCATCCATCGACCACGTGTCGGTCGCCTCGACATAGCTGGCGCCATCGTCGGCAGGCTGTGCGGCGCGGTCGGCCGCACCGGCATCGAGATAGGGCGAGATGCAGGGACGCTGCTCCCCGCTGTAGGAGATGTAGTGGTCGTCGCTAGGCCTGTAGGAGCGGTAGCGGCTCGCGCACCATTCCACATGGGCGGCGGGCATCGCCTGCTGCTCGTCCGTTGCCGGCGTTGCCGGCTTGACGGAGGCGGTAGCGGTGGTGTCGGGCGACGAAGCTGCGGCATCGGCAGGTTTCGCGGCGCGATCAACTGGGGCCTGATCAAATGGGGCCTGATCAGACGGGACCTCTGCTACCTCTGGGACCTCTGGGACCTCTGGGACCGCTGGGACCGCTGCGACCTCCGGGACCTCTGGGACCGCACGGGCGGGAAGGCGCTCAAGATGCTGCAAAGCGGGATTCACCTTCCGCGGCTCCCTCGGCCACAGTTCGGCAACGCTGGAAGTCGGAGCGACCGGCCGCACCGGTTCGGCGGAGAGAATCCACAGGGCGAAAGCCAATCCACTGGCGAAAACCGCCAGCGTCAGCACGAAGCCGCCAAGTACCGCCGATAAAGCTCTCACCTTGCGCTCCTTTGCCCCGTCATCTGTTAAAATGCGAGGCATTGGATCCGGTTCCAACTAGCGCGGCAGCATGAACTTCCGTGCGCAAAGGAAGCCCCCTCTCCGTCTCGGCTTCGCCGAGCCACCTCCCCGCTTCGCTGGGCGAGGAACCAAGCTTTCAAGGGTCACCGACAAGCTCAGTATAGGTCCTCAGCTCGCCATCCTGCCCGCGAATCCGCCAGGCATCGCCGTCCTGCGCCTCGACATAGCACGGCCCGAGCGGCACCTTGCCGCCGCCGTCCGGCAGGTCCAGCACGTAGACGGGGTTGCAGATGCCCGACAGGCGCGCCCGCAAGGCGCTGACCAGCGCCCGTCCCTCGGCAATCGTGGTGCGCCGATGCGCCATGCCGCGCGCGAGGTCGCCGTGGTGCAGGTAATAGGGTTTTATGCCGAGGCGGTACATCAGCTCGCGGCACAGTTCCTCCAGCACCTCGACGGTGTCGTTGACGCCTTTCAGCAGGACGCTCTGATTGAGCAGCACGAAGCCGCCCTGCCGCAACGCGCGGCAGGCTTCTTCGGTGGCCGGCGTGATCTCCCGCGCGTGGTTGAAATGGGTGACGACTGTGACCATCAGCCGGCCCTGCAGCGAGCGAACCAGCCCTGACGTGACGCGCGAGGGCAGCGCTACGGGCACGCGGGTGTGGATGCGCAAGAGCCGCACATGCGCAACCGCCTCGATGCGGGCGCGGATTTCTGCCAGCGCCTTGTCCGGCAGCGACAGCGGGTCGCCGCCGGTCAGGATCACCTCGCGGATTTCGGGGTGGGCCTCGATATAGGCGAAGGCGGGCTCCAGCGCCTCGCGCGAAAAACCCCGGCCGATCGAGGTCAGCGACTCCTTGCGAAAGCAGAACCGGCAATAGACCGCGCACTGGTAGGTCGCAAATAGCAGAACCCGGTCGGCATGGCGATGCGTCAATCTCGGCACCGGGCTGAAGGCGTGGTCGGCGATCGGATCGTCGAGCTCGCCTTCCTGCTCGGCCAGCTCTTCGGGCGACGGGATGACCTGAGCCCGGATCGGATCGGCGGGGTCGCTCCAGTCGATCAGCTCGAGATAGGCTTTTGGGATGCGAACCTTGTGGCGCGTGGCCGCGGCTTGAGCCGCCGCGCGCTCGGCTGGCGACAGCGGCAGGGAGTCGAGATCGCGCACCTGCCGCACGCCGGCGCGAACATCGTCCTGCCACGCGGCGTAGTAGGCGTGCTCGTCGTCGGCCGCCATGCGGCTGGCGTCGGGGATGTCGAGGTGTGAGGTCATCGCAGGCTCCTTGAATTCGGGCTGGATACAGGATTGGAGCCGAGGTGCGAACCCTTGCCGGATGCACTCGCGAACGCGCACGGCGCCGAAGCTGCCAATCTCCCCCCTCGTGGGGGAGATGCCCGGCAGGGCAGAGAGGGGCGCGAAGGATCGCCCACCTTGTTCGTTCTGAACGCGCAAAGGACTTTCTAAGCGAATGCGCGTGAGAGCGGATCGGTGAGAGAAGTCGGCGGGACAGCGCCCCCCTCTGTCCTGCCGGACATCTCCCCCACAAGGGGGAGATTGGCAGGCTTCAGCGCCCGCCTGGTTTCTCAGCACGCCCGCCCGGCTTCATGATGATCTCGCGATGCGGATAGGGGATGTCTATGCCGTTTTCCCTAAAAGTGTCCCACAGCGCCAGCAGCACCCTGCCGCGCACATTGGTCAGGCCTTGCTGAGGGTCGTGGATCCAGAAGCGCAGGACGAAGTTGAGCGAGGATTCGCCGAAGTCGGTGAGCCAGCAGACCGGCCGTCGGTCCGCTTCGACCCGGCCGACGCTCATGGCGGCCTTGATCGCCAGTTCACTGACCTTGTGCGGGTCGGCGTCGTAAGAGACCCCGAAATTCACGTCGAGTCGCACGA
This sequence comes from Mesorhizobium sp. WSM4845, assembly GCF_055811455.1. Classification (NCBI taxonomy): domain Bacteria; kingdom Pseudomonadati; phylum Pseudomonadota; class Alphaproteobacteria; order Hyphomicrobiales; family Phyllobacteriaceae; genus Mesorhizobium; species Mesorhizobium sp. WSM4845. The sequence continues at coordinate 98,174 of NZ_JBVVQA010000023.1, read as the reverse complement.
GGTTGTCGCTGAACGACCAGTTGATGACCCTTTGGGTGATGAAGTCCTCGTTCGGGATCAGGTACTCGCGGCCGTCGCGCGTTACCACCGAGACAAACCGCGCCCGCAATTCGCGTACCCAGCCAAAAGTGCCTTCGAGCGAAATGGTGTCGCCCGGCTTGATCGACTTGTCGAGCAGGATGATCATGCCGGAGACGAAATTTGAAACGACCTTTTGCAGCCCGAAAGCCAGGCCGACGCCGACGGCACCGGAGAATATCGTCAGAGCGGTCAGGTCGAGACCGACGGAAGACAGGGCGATGGCACCCGCCACCAGCACAAGGCCGACCTTTGCGACCTTGCCGACGAGGACGCGGATCGAGGGTGTCAGCTCTTCGGAGATGCGGACGCGCTCGTCGATATACTTGCCGACGACCACCGCAAGCCAAACCGTGGCGATCAGCAGCAGCGCCGCTTTCAGCACCATGAGCGCCGAAAGGCGCACCGCGCCCAAAGGTATTGCGAGGCCTTCCATGAAAGTCGCGGCGTCGTCATCGATGCCCAGGATGACGAGGGCCGCATAGATCCAGGTCAGCCAGGCGAGAGCCCGCGCGACAAAGCGATTGCGGACGATGCGCGACAGCACCGACGCAAACAGCCACGCAAGCGATAGCGAGAGCGCGATATAGATGAAATGGGTCCGGCTTGGCCAGGTGACGGCGCGCATGAGAACGAGCGCTGCAAGCAGGAAGACCGTGAACAGAATCCAGTCGGTGCGCCGCAACAGGGCAACGACGACCCTCAACAGTCCGGGATGCCCCTTGATCTGGCGTGCCCGGTTCTCCATGAGCGGTTCGATGCGCTGCGCTGCGAGCTTCGCGACGAGGAAGAGCACGACGATGATGGCAGCCTGATAGAAAAACCACGGCGTGACGGCGTAGTCGAACCATCGGCTGGCCCAGGCCAGCGATTCATCGATGGCGTTACGAAAATCCATTCCCACACGACCGTTATGGACTGGCGACCAGCACAATGTCGCCGGCCTGGTGCAGGGTCAAGCCGGCGCTCTGCGCTTCAGCCCCGCCCCCGGCGCCTCTTGGCCGGTGCGCTCAACATGCCAGGTATAGCCGCCGCCATAGGAGTGACGCGCGCGGCCAGGAAGCGGCCGCCAGAAACAACAACTGATTGGAGACAACCGCTGGAGAATCGCCAACGCGCAACATTGAATCACTGTTACATTAGCTTGCTCTTAAATTAGATTTAGCGTATGTATGCAGGTGGCCGGTGATCTACCCCCCAACCGGTTAGGCTCGGCGCCAGTCCCGCCCCCCTCAGGCCAACGACGCCGGGCCGCTCGGGGTCTATTTCCGCTTTAAGTATCCCCTACTGTTCCTGTCGCGCAGTTGAGAAGTCGACCGATCGTCGGCCTCTTCGATAATCGATCAAGGGGCGTTCACCACCGGCGGTGAAAACATCGACGACGTCCGCGATCCCCTCAGGTGTCGGCCTTCCCGTCGCCAGCCATGGTCGCTAATCTCGGCTCACGGAAAGAGCTGGAGAAGCGGAATGGCGAACAACTTGTCGCCAAGGCTTTTGGCGATCGTCGATGCGCTGCCTTTGCGGCACGGCATGCGGGTTCTGGAGATCGGCTGCGGACCGGGTGCTGCGGCGCGCGAGATCGCGCGCCGGATTGGCGACGGCCACGTGCTGGCGATCGACCGCTCGGCCAAGGCCATCACGCAGGCCAGGGCCGCCTCGCGCGCCGAGATTGCAGCGGGCCGGCTGAGCCTGCGTCAGGTCGCCATCGAGGATTTCCAGTTGGAGGCGGACGAGAAGCATTTCGACATTGCCGTTGCGGTGCGCGTCGGCGCGTTGGACGGGCGTCATCCCGAGGCAAGGAAAATCGCCCTGCAACGGCTCAAGGCCGCGTTGACGGCGCAAGGCCGACTGTTCATCGACGGCGGCGATCCGCTGCGCGAAATTGTGATACACGGCTGAGCAGCCCGTGCTTCCTTCCGGAATCGAGCGTTTGGGTCATGGTGAGCGGCAACGCCGCTCTGCGCCTCAGCTCCGCAGCCCCGGCGCCTCCTGCCCCGTTCGCTCGACATACTCCGTATAGCCCCCGCCGTAGGTATGAATCCCCTCGGGCGTCAGTTCCAGGACCCGGTTCGACAGTGCCGCCAGAAAATGCCGATCATGCGAGACGAACAGCATGGTGCCCTCATACTGCGAAAGCGCCGTGATCAGCATCTCTTTGGTGGCGATGTCGAGGTGGTTGGTCGGCTCGTCCAGCACCAGCAGGTTGGGCGGGTCGAACAGCATCAGCGCCATCACCAGCCGCGCCTTCTCGCCGCCCGACAGCACCCGGCATTTCTTGTCGATCTCGTCGCCGGAAAAGCCGAAGCAGCCGGCCAGCGCGCGCAATGGCGCCTGGCCGGCGTGCGGAAAGGCGCCCTCAAGCGTCTGGAACACGGTGCGTTCGCCCTCCAGAACTTCCATGGCGTGCTGGGCGAAATAGCCCATCTTGACGCTGGGCCCGCGTGCCACCGTGCCATTGTCCGGCGCGGAAGCGCCGGCGACCAGCTTCAGCAGCGTCGACTTGCCGGCGCCGTTGATGCCCATCACGCACCAGCGCTCGCGGCGGCGCACCTGGAAATCCAGCCCCTGATAGATCGGGCGGCTGCCATAGCCCTTGTGGACGTTCTTCAGCGTCACCACGTCCTCGCCGCAGCGCGGCGCCGGCTGGAAATCGAACGACACTTTCTGGCGGCGTTTTGGCGGCTCGACGCGGTCGATCTTCTCCAGCTTCTTCACCCGGCTCTGCACCTGGGCAGCGTGCGAGGCGCGCGCCTTGAAGCGCTCGATGAAGGCGATCTCCTTGGCCAGCATCGCCTGCTGGCGTTCGAACTGCGCCAGCTGCTGCCGGTCGGCGATCGCCCGCTGCTGCTGGTAGAATTCATAGTTGCCGGAGTAAGCGGTCAGCGAGCCGCCATCGATCTCGACCACCTTGTCGACGATGCGGTTCATGAACTCGCGGTCGTGCGAGGTCATCAGCAGCGCGCCGTCATAATTCTTCAGGAACTGTTCCAGCCAGATCAGGCTTTCCAGGTCGAGATGGTTGCTCGGCTCGTCGAGCAGCATGGCGTCGGGCCGCATCAGCAGGATCCTGGCCAGCGCCACGCGCATTTTCCAGCCGCCGGAAAGTTTTCCGACGTCGCCGTCCATCTCTCCTGGCTGAAGCCGAGGCCGTCCAGCACCTCGCGGGCGCGGCCATCCAGCGCATAGCCGTCGAGCTCCTCGAAACGCGCCTGCAGGTCGCCGTAGCGGGCGATGATGGCGTCCATCTCGTCGGCGCGATCGGGATCGCCCATGGCCGCTTCGAGCGCGCCCATCTCGGCCGCCACTTCGCTCACCGGCCCGGCGCCGTCCATCACTTCGGCAACCGCGCTGCGGCCCGCCATGTCGCCGACTTCCTGGCTGAAATAGCCGATGGTGACGCCGCGATCGACCGAGACCTGGCCCTCGTCGGGCTGCTCCTCGCCGTTGATCATGCGAAACAGCGTCGTCTTGCCGGCGCCGTTCGGGCCGACCAGGCCGACCTTCTCGCCCTTCTGCAAGGAGGCGGAGGCCTCGATGAAGACGATCTGCCGGCCGTTCTGCTTGCTGATGCTTTCCAGTCGAATCATGCTTTTCACGCGCGCCCAAGGGAGTTTCCCCGCGCCAATACGCGATAGGCGGCGCCTGCGGAAGCCCGCAACTCAATCGGAATACGACGCCACATTCGAAGTTCGAACTGAATTGGCGGAACCTCAGATAGGGCCGGCAGTTTAGAAAGATGACCTCAAACAGCGAAGGAGGACGAGATGAAGACCCTAACCGCTATTTTGCTCGCCACCTCAATGATCGGGGTGACGGCCGGCACGGCAAGCGCTACCTGCCACGACACGACCGCATCGATCGAAGCTCAATCAGGCGTTGCAAAAGACGCAACGCGCGCGCCCCTCGAAACCGACGCGAATACCGGTAACAGGGTAAAGGGCGGCCCGGCCAACAAGACCGGCAACACCATGCCGCTTGCCAACCAGGAAGCCGGCGGCGATAAAAACCTTGCCACCTCGCAGCAGGATGTCGAGGCGCAGCAGGAGGGCGAGAAGACAGCAGCGGCCAAGGCCGACCCCTGCAAGCCGGACTGACGCGAATTGAAAAGCCGTTTGCAGACGGCGCGCCGCAGCACAAGGCGAAGCGCGATGGTCACCCGATCCCGCCGGTCACCATATAGGCGCCGGCGGCGCGTCCGTCTTCAAGATGCACGACAGCGGTGACGACGGAGCCGTACGAGCCGCGCCAGACGCTGTGAATTCTCTCATGCTCTTTGGCCGGTACGACTGCACGCCCGGTGAAGCGCGCGCCGGTCCGTTGCATGCGAATGGGCTCGCCGTTGACATGGACTTTCACGCTGGTCTCGATTCCCGTTCCGGCCACATGTAGCGTGACTGTTATCTCGTCCTGATCACCGGCATGGCGCGTCTCGGCGGCAAGCGCCACGGTCAGCGGCGGCGTCTCGCCGGGCATGCTCGCGTTGTGTCGGGCGAAAAAAAAATCGTCGGGAAGTTCCGGCGTGCGCGGCGGGCGGCTGCGGCGCTGGCCAAAACGCTCGAAGTCGCCGGCCAGCCGCAGCAGCCGGGTGTCGTCATAGGCCTTGCCGGCGAAGGTTAGGCCGACCGGCATGCCGATATCGGCCATCGCGCCCATCGGCACGGTGACGGTCGGAATGCCGAGATGGCGCGGCACCAGATTGCCATTGGCGACCCAGGTGCCGTTGCGCCAGGCCAGTGCTGCGGAGGCCTCGTTGACATCCGCATCGGCCGGCCCGACATCGGCGACGGCGGGAAACACCACCGCGTCGAGCCGTTGCGCGGCGAGCCAATCCTCGAAATCGATGCGCCGCGTCGCCTCCAGGCCTTTCAGGCCGGCCTCCAGCTCGGGAATGGCCAGGAATGGCGTGACGCCGCGCTTGGCCCGCTCGACATATTCCGCCACATCAAAACTGTCCTCATAACGGTCCGGCAGCGTGCCCGGCGGCTGCGGAAAGATCTTTGGGCCGTCGACCGACGCGAGATCGGCGATGGCAGGGTCGGCATTGGCGCGCAGGAAATCGTCCCAGGCGAAGACGCACAGGTCCCAGATCTCGCGCTCGGCGAATCCTTTGGGAATCAGCCCGCGATCGACCATGTTTTTTGCTCCCGGCCGGTCGCGCTCGTAGTTGGAGACGACGGGAAAATCGACCTCGACCACATCTGCGCCGAGCCGCCGCAGATCGGCCGCCGCCTGCTGCCACAGTTCCAGCACCGAGGCGCGGGTCTGGATCGCAACGTCCGCATCGCGGCCGATATACATGCGGGGCACGCCGAGCCGCATGCCTCGGAGCGCTCCCTCCAGCTCGAGGCCGGTGTAGCTTGGCGGCCGTACATCCGAGCTCTTCGGCAGCGCCACCCAGGGCTGCGCACGCCAGAAATCGCCCCTTGTGTTCGGATCGTCGGCGACAATCACGTCGAGCAGTTCGAGCATGTCGGGCACGCTGCGCGTATGCGGCACCACCACGTCCATCGTCGGCACCAGCGGCCAGTTGCCGCGCACGGAAATGACGCCGCGCGACGGCGTGTAGGCGACCAGCGCGTTGTTCGACGCCGGCGCGCGGCCCGACGACCATGTCTCCTCGCCAAGCCCGAAGGCGGCGAAGCTGGCGGCGGTCGCGGTGCCGGAGCCACTCGACGAGCCCGACGCGAAGGCGGCGGTCAGGTAATCGGCATTGTAGGGGCTTTCCGCCCGGCCGTAGACGCCGCGCTGCATGCCGCCATTGGCCATTGGCGGCATATTGGTCAGTCCGATCAGCACCGCGCCGCCGGCCCGCAGCCGCCCGATGGTGAAGGCGTCCTCGTTGGCGATGAGATGCTCGAAGGCCGGCGAGCCGGCGGCGACTGTCATGCCTGATACCTTGTAGCTGTCCTTGGCGGTATAGGGGATGCCGTCCAGCGGCCCGAGCGCAGCACCATTCCTGCGGCGCCAGTCGGACGCGGCCGCCTCCTCGAACATTTTGGGATTGAGCAAGGGAACGGCATTGAGGGCGATGCCATGGCGGTCGTAATGCGCAATCCTGCGCAGGCAGGCGCCGACCAGCTCGACGCTGGTGACAGTGCCGGCCTCCAGCGCCCGCCGCAGCTCTGCGATCGACGCCTCGACGATGTGGAGATCGGTCACTTTGGGAAAGCCAAACGTCTGTTATCCGCAACAGTTTCAACTATGATCTTTACCTACAATGTCTTGGTGTCCAACAGACCGTCTTCCTTCATCATATCCAGATAAATCTGGACAGCGGGATGGCCATGGGATGAAGCCTTGAGCAGCCATTTGGCAGCTTCTTTGTAGTCCGGCTGTCCATTGATGCCGCGATAGTACAGCATCCCAAGACTGGCTTCGGCATCGACATTTCCCGTTTTCGCGGCAGCCAGCCACCAGAACTCAGCAGATTTGTGGTCTCTGGCGATGCCTTCACCATTGGCATAGGCGTATGCCACGAGGAGCTGGGCCTGGGTATCTCCCTGCTTTGCGGCCTTGAGCCACCACGAAACCGCGTCCGCCTTGCTTTGGCTAACACCGGCGCCTTTCGAATAGGCGACCCCCAGGTTCAGTTGCGAACTGACGTCTCCCTGATTGGCCGCCTTGAGCCACCAAGACGCTGCGTCCGCATCGCTTTGGGTAACACCGTTGCCGATTGAATATGCATAGCCAAGCGCGGCTTGTGCCTGGGGGTTGGCGTGTTCGGACGCTTTACGCCACCAGACGGCAGCCCGACCATGATCATGTTGTACCCCCCAACCCTGTGAATAGGCTTGGCCAACAGCGAATTGAGCGTTGGGATGTCCCTGATCGGCCGCCTTGCTGAACCAGGCAAATGCCTGTGCGTCATCCTTGCCCACACCTTTTCCCAACGCATATGCACTTCCAACAGCATATTGTGCATCGGCGAGGCCACTGGCCGCGGCTTTCATCCACCATTCGAACGCCCTGCGGTCATCCTTCGCCACCGCCCGGCCTTGCGAATAGTGAACTCCAAGGATGTATTGACCATTTGCGTTTCCCTTATCCGCAGCCTTCCGCGCCCACATAAAGGCCAACTGATCGTCTTCTTCGACACCTCTGCCATAATAGTAAGCTTGGCTGAGGCCGGACGCACCGTTTAGGTTTCCTGCCTCGGCGGTCTTGCGCCAAAAGCTCACTGCCCGCGCGTCATTCCGAGCAACGCCTTGGCCTAACCAATACATCAAACCAATATTGTTCTGCGCATCGGGGTTGCCGGCGTCGGCCACTATCTTCCACTGGCGGAATGCCTCGGCGTAGTCCTTGGCGAGGAATGCCGCTTGCGCCTTCTGGATGGCCGACCACTGAGCGTAATAATTGCGAGCTGGCCAAAACACCACGACAGCAGCCAACACAAGCAAGACGATGGGAAAGATTCTTCGGCGATGTGGCTCGGGCAAAATGGACACAGTTGTGTTCGCCTCAAGCGGCCAGTCTTCACTGCTCACGTTCGCCAATCCATTTGTCGATAGCGGTAATCATTAGCGCACGCCGCCTCTTTCCGAAATATTCGCACCTTGAAAATCTAATCAATCTGGCGCTCCAGCGAAAAGCACCACCCCGTCGCCGCCGCCCGCCGGCCAGTCCCGGATGGTGCGGTCGTAGCCGCCGGTCAGCACCGTGCCGTCGGCGGCGAACGCCACCGCGTAGACCGGACCGGACCAGCTGTCGAACAGGGCGATCTCGCTGCCGGTTTCCATGTCCCACAGCCGCGCCGTGCCGTCGAGGGAGCCGGACAGCAGCCGCTTGCCGTCGGCGGACAGCGCCAGCGCATAGACCGTGCCCGAATGGCCCTCGAGGCGGCGGACTTCGCGGCCGCTGTCGAGATCCCAGAGCTTGATCGTATAATCGCCGCTGCCGGTGATCAGATGGCGCCCGTCGGCCATGAACAGGACGCCATAGGGGCCGCGCTCATGCCCGTGCCAGCTGCGCAGCTGCTTGCCGGCGCCGATGTCCCATAGTTTTAGCGTGCCCTCGATACTGCCGCTGATCGCGCGTGTGCCGTCGGGCGAGACGGCGACCCCGCTGATCGACCAGTCGTGCCCCGGCATCACATGCAGCACCGAGCCCTTATCGATATCCCAGACGATGACCCTGCCGGTGTCGTGCCCGCTGACGGCACGTTTGCCGTCGGGGCTGATCGCCAGCTTGTTGACGCCGCCGTTCTGGCCTGATGAGAAGACGTGCAGCACCGCGCCATCGGCGAGCTGGCGCAGCACGATCTCGCCATCGTCGCCCGCCGTCAGCGCCCGCGCCCCATCGGGCAGGAAAAGCGCGGTACGCGCCATGTCCTTGTGGATGCCGAGAGTGCGGATCAGGCGCTTGCCATCGATATCCCAGAGCTTGATCGTGCGGTCGGTACTGGCGCTCATGATCGAGTGACCGTCGGACGCCACCGCCAGCCAGACGACGGGCTCGCGGTGGCCATCGGGCTGCGTCGGCTGCGGCGGCGGGGCCTGAGGCAGCGGCGCGACGGTCTGCGGTGGCGCAGCCGGGGCTGGAGCAGGCTCCGGCGGTGAGACAGGTGGGGCAAGCGCGACCTCGGATGGCGAGGCAGGAGCCGCTTCCGGTTCCGGGGCCGGTGCGCTGGTGACCTCTTGGCTTTCCGGCGCGCTCGGCACGGTTTGCTCGGCGATCAGGCTTTTGCCGGCGTCCTGTGGCTGCCGCGACCACGGGCCGAGTTGGTCGGCCACCAGAGCGAGCACGGCGAGGAACGGAACGACGGCAAGGAGCCGCCGCAGGCGTGGTCTTCCGGCGGGTTGCAGTTCGGCGCCCCTGCCGAACAGAGGCGTCTTCGGAGCGAGCGTCGATCGGCCCGGCAACAGGCCGGCCCAGAACAGCAGGGCTGCAAGAGCTGAGACAACACCCGCTGTCCCGAAGAAAGCCAGGCGCACCGACGCGAAAGCGTCGCCGACGCCCCCGCCGCCCAGCGCGAAATACACGCGTGTGAAGCAGAGCATGCCGATCGCCAGCAGCAGCATTGCCAGCAGCCTGTCGACAAACCTGTTCATCGAGCTCCCCTCGCGCCGCTGTTCGCTTCGTCCGCAATGATGCAGGTCGGCGCCGGGCTTGTCGATGCCCGGTCAATTCCGAAGAGCGAAACAGCGAGCGCAAAACGCGCGCCTGCGCCAAAGCGCTCGATATGGCCTGGCGACACTCTCGGTCGCCGCAATGTTGCCCGGTCGCGCGCTAGAATCGCCTGGCAGGGAACTCAGCACCGAGGCCAAGTGACGGATGATTGGAAACTACCCTGGGACGGCGGCTGCCTGTGCGGTGGGATACGCTTTCGCATAAGTGCGCCGCCCTTGCTGACAATGGCCTGTCATTGCACCGGCTGTCAGAAGCTGAGCGCGAGTGCTTATTCCCTGACTGTGGCGGTGCCAAGCAGCGGCTTCACCGTTACGCAAGGCGAGCCCTTGGTCGGCGGCATGCATGGCCCGCACCGGCAACTCTACTGCCCGCATTGCAAGAACTGGATGTTCACCCATCCGCACGGCCTGGACTTCTTCGTCAATGTTCGCGCGACCATGCTGGACGAGCATCATTGGTATGTGCCCTTCGTCGAGGTCTTCACGTCGGAAAGGCTGCCCTGGGCAACGACCGCCGCCAGCCACAGCTTCGCCACCCAACCCGACCTTGAGGGGTATACGCCATTGATCGAGGCCTTCGCCCGCGAAGGCGCGCGACCGGGCTGACCGGTTGCGCATGAAGGATTAAAGATTGGCGAAACCGCCGATGACGGCCAATCTCCGCTCTCACCGCAACTCCACCCACACCGGGGCGTGGTCGCTGGCGCCGGGCTCGCCGCGGACGTCGCGGTCGATGCCTGCCCCGGCCAGCCGGCGCGTCAGTTTCTTGGACAGCAATATATGATCCAGCCGCAGGCCGGCGTTGCGCGGCCAGCGGTTGCGGCGATAATCCCAGAATGTGTAGAGCGTCTCCTTCGGGTGTTTTTTGCGCAGCGCATCGGTCCAGCCCTGGTCGAGCAGCGCTGCGAAAGCGGCGCGGCTTTCCGGCTGCACCAGCGCATTGTCGTCATAGGAGCGGGTCGGATAGATGTCGCGCGGCTCGGGCACGATGTTGTAGTCGCCGGCCAGCACCACCGGCAGGCCGGTGTCGAACAGTTCTTCCGCATGCGCGTTCAGGCGTTGGTGCCAGGCAAGTTTGTACTGGAATTTCGGGCCGGGCTGCGGGTTGCCGTTCGGCGCATAGAGGCAGGCGACGACGATGCCGCTGACCGCCGCCTCGATGTAGCGGGCCTGGTTATCGCTGTCGTCGCCGGGCAGCGCCTCGCGGGTCAGAACCGGTTCTGAACCCCGCGCCAGTATGGCGACGCCGTTCCAGGTCGGCTGTCCCACCCAAACCGCGCCATAGCCGGCCGCGGCGAGTGCTGTGCGCGGAAACTGCGTCTGCCTGGCCTTCAGTTCCTGCAGGCAGACGATGTCGGGCTTGGCGACAGTCAGCCAGGCGAGCAGGTTCTGCAGCCGGCCGTTGATGTTGTTGACGTTGAAGGTGGCGATCTTCATTGGCCTGCTTCAGCGCACGATGCGCTCGGTCCACGCCTTCACCGCATCGGCTAGTGTCTTCAGATGATCGGCGGCCGAAAAACCGGAGATGCTCTTGCGCGGCTTCAAATCGTGGTCTCCATCTTCCAGCCACCGCATTTCGATGGTGTCGGAAAGGTCATAGGTCGCGACCTCGTCCCTGGTCCCGAATTCGTCGCGTGTGCCCTGAAAAATCAATGTCGGCGTCTTGAGACCGGCGAGGTGTTTTGTCCGAAGCTGCGTCGGTTTCCCCGGCGGATGGAAGGGATAGCCGAGGCAAAGCAGCCCTGAAATGTCGCCCTTCGAAAACACCTCGTCGGCGATCATCGAAGCGACGCGGCCGCCCATCGACTTGCCGCCGATGATGAGCGGCCCGTTCACGCCCTTCGCCCTGAGGTCGGCGATCGCCTTGATGTATTCCGGGTTCACCGTCTCGGCGCGCGGCGGCGGCTTGCGGTGGCCGTAGCGGCGGGCCGCCATGTAGTGGAATTCAAAGCGCGCAACGCGGAACCCGGCTTCGGCCAGCGCTTTTGCCGTGGCATTCATCGAGGCAGAATCCATCGGCGCGCCGGCGCCATGGGCGAGCAGGATGGTGATGGGAGCGGTGTCTGGGCCGTCGTAGAGGAAGGTGGTCATGGGGCGGCCCACTTATCCCACTTATAGAGGCCGCGTTCCGTCCCACCCCCCTCTGGCCTGCCGGCCATCTCCCCCTCAAGGGGGGAGATTAGCAGCTTCGTCTCCCCGCCCACTCCCCAACGGTGGTAGTTGGCGAAACCGTCGGTGACAGCCAATCTCCCCCCTTGAGGGGGAGATGTCCGGCAGGACAGAGGGGGGTGTTCAAGCGCGACCAAACGAGCCCTCACCCCGCCGATTTGTGCGCCAGCTGCAAATCGATGAACTGAATACCCTTGGCCGCCATCCGCGCCCATTCGGAGCCGGCGTCGAGCTCGAGATAGCGCGCCCAGTTCCGCCGCGCCTCGGCGAGGTTGCCGGCGTCGAACTCCAGCCTTGCCAGGTTGAACACCGCATCGGCATAGTTTTGGTCGAGCGCTATCGCCTTCTGCAGATTCCGGCGCGCCGAGGCCTCGCGACCCTCATCGCTCATCAGCCCGGCCAGATTGAACCAGGCCTCGACAAAGCCGGGGTCACACTTGATGGCGCGGGCATAGTCGTGCGCCGCCTCGGGCGCGCGTCCAGCGGCGCGCAGGCAGTTGGCGCGGTTGAAGGCGGCGATCGCATCGCTCGGATCGATGGCAAGGCAGCGCTGGTAGAGTGCAGCCGCCTGTTCGTGGTCTTCAGCCTCTTCCGCGGCTTCAGCATCGGCGAACAGTTCTTCCAGCGTGTCATCGTCAGGCGTTCCCAGATCGAACAGCAGCTGGCCGTCGAGTTCGCTCTGGCCGCCCTCGAGATAGATCTGATCGGCGCGCCCGTGCTGCGAGCCGACATTCAGCGACTTGGCGGTCAGCGAAGCGACCGGACCGCAGCGGTGCACCGAGCGCGCGATCGCCCCCCACGAGGCGCCGCCGGCGACCAGCCCGGCATATTTGCGGGCCAGGATCAAATCGCGAAACGAATAGGGTTCGCAATCATGCTCAAAGGCATCGAAAAGCGACAACAGGTCGAGGTCGGATGCGGCCAATCGCGATTGATCGAGAAGCGACTGCCGCGACAACGCCGAGGCCTCTGGCGCCTTGATCAGCCCGAGCAGGCGCAAAAAACCGTTTTCGCTGATCAGCTTGCGCCCGGCCGCACGCTCGGCGGCGACGCGGCGCTCGATCTCGGCATCCCCGGCCTTGGCCAGAAGTTTGCGGCCGAACACGACATGGCTGGTGCGCCTGTTGACGCCGCGTCGCAACTGGCCCTGCCGGCGCTCGACTTCACGCGCCGCCAGCCTCAGCGGGAACGCCGCCAGCGCGCCGATCGCGCCGAAGACGCTGCCGGAAATCATACCGGTGGGCGCTGTCACCCTTTGCTCTTGCCGACGGCCTTGAGCAGATTGGCCTTGAGCGGATTTTCCTTGGCCGCGCCGGCGCCGCCCCTGGCGGATTTCGTTGCCGGTTTCGCCGCTTCATCGGCCTTGCTCTTGCTCTTGGCCGGCGGCTTGGCCGATTGCGACAGGCTGGCCTTCAGGGCATCCATCAGGTTGATCACGTTGCCGCGCTCGGGCGCGGCCGCAATGATCGGCTTGTGACCCTTGAGCTTCTCGCGGATCATCGCCATCAGCGCGATCTCATAGCGATCCTCATAGTTCTTCGGATCGAAGGTGGTTTCCTTCTGCTTGATCAGCGCTTCGGCAAGCTGCAGCATTTCCGGGTCGGGCTTGCCGGCCGGGATATTGCCGAAATATTCAGCCGTGCCGCGCACTTCGTTCGGGTTCCTCAAGGTGCAGACGAACATGCCGTTCTCGCGCGCCCCGATCGTCACCACGCGCTCGCGGCTGGACAGCACCAGCCGTGCGATCGCCAGCTTGCCGGATTTGCGCATGGCTTCGCGCAGCACCGCGAAAGTTTCCTCGGCCATCGCGCCATCCGGCGCCAGATAGTAGGGGGCGTCCTGGTAGATGACGTCGACCGAATGCTCGTCGACAAAAGCCTCGATGTTCATCGTGTGGTTGGATTCGATGCGCACCGCCTCGAGGTCGGCATCTTCGATGATAATATACTGCTTGTCCTCGTATTCGTAGCCCTTGACCAGATCCGAGCGCTCGACCAGTCCGAGCTCGGGGTCGACCGGCTTCATGTTGATGCGGTTGTGGGTGTCCTTGTGCAGCTGGTTGAAACTGATGCGCTCACTGGCACTCGTCGCCGGATACAGCCGGACCGGACAGCTGACGAGACTGAGCTTGAGGTAACCTTTCCAACTTGCCCTGGGCGCCATGAAACTCTCCTACGCGGCCGTGCACTGTCGAACTGTTCGCAGCGCTTCGTCCAAAGGACGAACGACGCTGCGCAAAACCTACATCGCCCTCACAATACCGGCAAATCCCTAGCGAAATCTTCCATGTCGGCCCAGGGGTCGCCGGAGGTGGCCAGAAGGCCCGGCAGTGAAGAATAATTCAAATCTTCCGGAGCGTCGATGGATTCCAGATCGGACCAGCTCACCGGCGTCGAGGCCGGCAGGTTTGTGCGGGCGCGCAGCGAGTAAGGTGCCGCCGATGTGTGGCCGCGCGCGTTGCGATGAAAGTCGATGAAGATGCGCCGCTTGCGGTTGTCCTTGCCCATCGTGGTGGTGAAGGTGTCGGGCGCCGTGGCGGCCAATGCCGAGGAGATGGCGCTGGTCGCCTGGTGCAGCTTTTTCCAGTTCTGTTTTTGCGTCACCGGCACTGAGATGTGGATGCCCTTGCCGCCCGAGGTTTTGGCAAACGGCACCAGCCCCATCGCCTCCAGTTCGGCGCGGATATGCACCGCCGCCTCGACCACCTCGCGCCAGCTAACCCCCTCGCCGGGATCGAGGTCGAAGACGATCAGGTCGGGTTTGTCGAGCCGAGTGCGATGGGTGCCCCAGGTGTGGAACTCGACGACGCCGAACTGCGCCAGCGCCAGATAGCCCTTGGCGTCCTCGACCGACAGGTAGGATTTGGTCTCGCCCTCGGAATTGGTCGCCTCGAAAGTCGCCACCGATTTCGGCATGCCGGTGAAGGCATGGCGCTGGAAGAAACAGTCCTGCGGCTTGCCGGTCGGGCAGCGCACCAGCGACACCGGGCGGCCCAAAATATGCGGCAGCATGAAGTCGCCGACCAGCGCGTAATAGACGGCGATATCGAGCTTGGTCGGTCCGGTTCTGCCGAACAGCCGCCGCGTCGGGTTGGTCACCCATATCGTGGCGAGGTCGGCCTCGGCGATCAGCCGCTTGCGCCTGGCCGATACAGGCGTCGACAGGCCGACGTCGCGCAGTCCGCGGAACACGGCATGGCGCAGCGCATTGTCGGTGGTCCGGTTGGCATAGTGGATATGGGCCGAAAGCAGCGGCCGCACCCAGTTCATCTCGCGCATGATCTCGCGTGGAACGCCTTCGGGTGCAGACGCGCCGGCGCGCAGCGGCTCCAGCCGGGCCAGCAACGCGGTGGCGGTGGCGGCGTCGAAGCCGGTGCCGACCTTGCCGCGATAGTGCAGCTCGCCATCCTCGAATTCGCCGAGCCCGAGTGCGGCCAGCCCCTCGGCTGCAGCGGAGGTGGTGTAGCCGGCGATGACGAAATCGCCGGTCTTCAGCGCCTTGGTCTTGGTCCACGTCTTGGTGCGGCCGCTCTGGTAGATCGCCGTGGCGCGCTTGGAGACGATGCCTTCCAGCCCCATCTCGGAGGCCTGGTCGTAGAGCGCCTGGCCATCGCCTTCGACATGGTCCGAGAACTGGATGGCGGAGTTGGCGCCCAGGCCGGACAGCAATTGCGACAGCAGCGCCTTGCGCCGGCCGAGCGGCGCTTTTGTCAGGTCCCAGCCGTCGAGATACAACAGGTCGAAGGCATAGAAGTGGAGCTTGTTGCCGGCGCCTTGCGCCAATGCCTCCTGCAGCAGCGCGAAGCGGCTGACGCCCCTGGCGTCGAGCGCAACGACCTCGCCGTCGATGATTGCATCGCGGCAGGGCAGCCTGGCAAAGGCGAGCGGCAGGTCGCCATAGCGCCTGGTCCAGTCGAGGCCGGCGCGGGTGATCAATTTGACCGCGCCGTCGGCCAGATGTGCCATGGTGCGGTAGCCGTCGAATTTTATTTCGTGCAGCCAGATTTCGCGCGTTTTTTCGGCAGGGCTTTCGCCGCCCGGCGGCTTCGGAACCTGCGTGGCCAGCTGCGGCTCGATCCGGGAAGGCAGCGGCGCCTTGA
Source organism: Mesorhizobium sp. WSM4845 (assembly GCF_055811455.1). Lineage (NCBI taxonomy): Bacteria > Pseudomonadati > Pseudomonadota > Alphaproteobacteria > Hyphomicrobiales > Phyllobacteriaceae > Mesorhizobium > Mesorhizobium sp. WSM4845. The sequence goes on along the minus strand of NZ_JBVVQA010000023.1, from coordinate 82,700 downwards.
CCGCACCCGGCAGCGCACCGGGTTTCAATGCCACCGGTTTCGCAGGCCTTGCGGCAGGCTTTGCCACCAACTCCTCGATGCGACGGCCGGATTTGACGCTTTCCGGCCGGGCTTCCAGTATGTCGAGCCTGGCGTCGGCGGCGAGGTCGCGCTCCTTGAACAGCAGCCAGTTCTTTTTGCCCTCATCCTCGCCGGGCTTCGGTTTCAGCCTGGTCAGCATCCAGCCGCCATTCAGCTTCTCGCCGGCGAGACGAAATTTGAACGAGCCGGTGCGCAAGCTCTTTTCGACATCGTCCATCGGCGCCCAGACACCGGTGTCCCAGACGATCATCGGCCCGCCGCCATATTCGCCCTCGGGAATGACGCCTTCGAAGTCGATATATTCAAGCGGATGGTCCTCGGTCTCGACCGCCAGCCGCTTGTCGGCCGGATTGAGCGACGGGCCGCGAGGCACCGCCCAGCTCTTCAGCACATCGCCGACCTGCAGGCGAAGATCGTAATGGTCGGCAGTAGCATGATGCTTGTGGACGACGAAGCGATTGCCTTCTGCGGCAACCGGCCCGCCGGCGGGCTCCGGCGTCTTGCTGAATTCGCGCTTGGCGCGATAGGCCTTGAGTTTTGAAGGAGCTGGCATGTCAAAGATCGAAGCGCGCGGCAGTCAGCAACCAGCGTCTCATTCCTTCGCGCCCCCCTCTGTCCTGCCGGACATCTCCCCCACGAGGGGGGAGATTGGATGTCACGAATGCTTTCGCCAATCTCCGACGTCGCAAAGAGGGCGCCAACAGTGACGCTGCCGATCTCCCCCCGTGTGGGGGAGATGTCCGGCAGGACAGAGGGGGGCGCTGTCCCGCCAGCATCAAAATTCCACCGCAGCGGCGCTCACGCAGCTCAATCGTCGGTGGCCGGCGTCAATTCGAGCTCGGCAGGCGACAGACCCTGCTGGAGCTGGCTCAGCCGGAATTCGTCGACCCAATAAGCCTCGCCGTCGACCAGGACACGCGCCTTGTAGGCGCCGGCGGAAAAGCTCTGTGCGGTGATGTAGACCTTGTGGCGGCCGAGCGCCCTGCGCACTGCAGCGCGCTTGGAATTCTGGCTGGTGACGGAACTGGCCATGGACTGCTCATACACACGCCGCCGCAGGAGAAGACGGCTGGCATAAGGATGGCCGAGACAGACGGTTGTGTCAATTTTTCAACTTGCCTACGGCAGCTTCGCCAGCTCGGCAGCGTGGCGGATGGCAAGCAAGGCGTCCCGGTTGGCCACCGGATAGCCTGCGATGAAGCGTTCGACCGAAAAGCCTGGAAATTCGGCTCTCAAGCGGGCCGCGGCGCGCGCCGCCTCGCCGGTCTCGCCCATGGCCGCATGCGAAAGCGCCAGGAACATCAGCACGTCCGGCGACTCCGGCGAACTCCTGCGGAGCGCCGCGACAGCTTCCCGATGCCTGCCGGCGGCAAACAGGATGCGGCCTTGCATGCCGAAATACCAGGGCGGGGCCAATGGATTGAGGCGCATGGCACGCTCGATGAGCGGGATCGCCTCGGCTGGATCACCGGCGACAAGCGCTTTGCTGCCGGCCAGCAGCGCCAGTATGCCGGCGTGGTTGGAGCCGTATTCGAGAGCGCGCCGGTGCGCGCGCTCCGCTCCTTCGAGATCGCCAAGGCATGCCCTGACATTGCCAAGGCATGCGTGAGCGCAGCTGTCCGTCGGGTCGAGACGCAAGGCGTTTTCGGCCGTGATCCACCCGTTCTCGATCGACGTCAGCACGTCGTCGCCAAAGCCGTTACAGGCCTCGATCGAATAGGCGTAGGCGAGTTCGGCCCAGCAGTTTGCGAAGGTAGGATCAAGCTCCAGCGCGCGGGAAAACAAGCGGATCGCCTCGGCATTGCTGGCGCGGCTGAACATGGTGTGCTGTTCGAGGGCAAGCAGATAAAAATCGTAGGCCCGCAAGCTGGCCAGCGGCTTGCGGCGAACCGCGTTGCGGCCGACCGTGGCCAGCGTTCCATAACTGCCGGCGAACACATTGATGATGCTTTCGGTCAGGCTGTCCTGCAGCGCGAAAATGTCCTCGGCCGGGCGATCGTAGCGCTCCCTCCACAGGTCGACGCCGCTACGGGCATCGGCAAGCTCTATCGTCAAGCGAATCCTCTGGTCGTCCGCACGCAACTGGCCCGATACGAAATAGGTGGCGCCGAGCGCCTTGCCGTCCGCCGCGAAATCGGCCGGCTTGCTGCCCAGCGATTTCATCGTGTGGAAGGCGATGACAGGCAGGCCCGCGTATCGCGCCAGGTTGATGGTGATGTCTGACGACAGGCCGTCGGCAAAGCGGTTCCAGCGCTCTTCGGAATTCAGGCATTCAATCGGAAATATGGCGAGCACCGGCGGAGCGTCCGACGGGGGTGACTGCCCGCCCGGCCGAGCGCCGGAAGCGCCGGCAAAATACGCCGCGAGTCCGATCTTGGTGCGCACGCCAAGTTTTTCGTAGATGGCCGCAAGGTGGGTGCGAACAGTGGTCGGGGCAATGAAAAGTGCATTGCCGATTTCGCGATAGGTCATGCCGGTTGCGAATTTTTCCGCGACCGCGCGCTCGCGACCCGACAAGGCATCGAGCGTCTGCGCTTTCGAAGCGTCATTGACCGTCATGGTGGAACCCGTCCCAGGACAGAATACTACAAATGCAGGAGGCCGAATACTGCATCTGCCCGATCCCGTCGCAGGCGCACAAATTGCAAGGTCGTTTGCCGCAAAAAGCGGCAATCCGGGGGAGGTTTCCATGCGTCCTGTTTCGATAATGCTGGCATGCACGATCTTGAGTTTTTCCGCCGCCCAGTCGCCGTCGTTCGCAAGAGGATGCAGGCAGGTGCTGGAATCGGATGTGAAAATCACGAGCATGCGCCTCTATGCCGACATCCTGGCCAATGCCGCCCGCAACGGCTGGGACTACACGCCTGAATCGATCGTCAGCGGCTCAAAGCGGCATTTCGAGGAGATGAAGCTCCAGTTGAATGACGCCGGCTATGAGATCATGCCCGTCGGCGTCCGCCTGTATTGCAAGCGGTGGGACAAGCTCGCCGCCCGCTAGCAACCAGCGATCCGCCCTTTGCGGCGCAAGCTTTGCCGAGACATCGATATGTCGAAGGTGCAGGCCAACTGTCTGCTTCTGCTTGCCGCTGCCTTTTGGGGCTTCGGCAATGTTGCGCAGAAGACTGTGCTGGATCATCTCGATCCGCTCAGCGCCGTGGGCATGCGCTGCCTGATCGCGGGGCTCATGGTCGCGCCGCTGACGGGGCTCGAATGGGGAACGAAATCCGGGCCAGGCTACTGGATCAGCCTCGCCAAAGTCAGCGCTCTGTTCTCGATATCCATCATCATCCAGCAGGTCTCCTATCTCGACACGTCGGTTACCAATGCGAGTTTCCTGGTGAGCACCGCAACGGTGATGACACCGCTTGCGGCCTGGTTGCTGATTGGCGAGCGCCCGACTGCTGTCGGCGGGCTTGCGGCTGCCATGACATTGGCCGGTGTCCTGCTGCTGTCCGGAGGCTTGATCACCAGCTTCAGCCAGGGCGATCTCGCTGCGACACTTTCGGCCGCGTGCTACGCGCTGTGGATGGTGGAGCTTGGTCGCCACATGCAGACCCACGGCGCGCCGATCGCAGCGGCTGCCGCGCAATTTCTCGGCGCCGCCGTGATCACGCTGCCGCTCGGCGCCCTTTTGGGTAATCTGTCGCTGGCCGCCATCAGCGATGCCGCCCCGGAACTCGCCGTGCTCGGCATCTTCTCGACAGGGGCCGCCTTCGGCATGCAGACGATCGCTCAACGCTTCACCTCGGCCAGCCATGCCGCGGTGATCGTCAGCGCAGAGAGCGTGTTCGGAGCGGTTGGCGCCGCCATATTTCTGGGCGAGCGTCTGTCGCCGACCGGAGCAGCCGGTGCTGCGGTCATATTTGGATCAATCACGTTGCTGTCGCTGACAACCGATAAAATCAGCAAGCCGGCGGTGGCAGACTGAGAGATTGTGAGACCAGGCGCTGCGGCTCCATTCGATTTCAGCACAATATCAGCATCCGTTCAGGACGCGGATGCCTTGTCGCGGCGATGCTCCCGGGAGACAAACCCGATGAGCGACCATGACAATCGCCCTGACAGAAGACCTCCTCGCCAGGATCGATCGCAAGATCGAAGACGCCGGCCCGGCGCCTGGACTGCGCAATCTGGAGGATCGCGACTATGTCGGCATTCGCAAGCAACTGCTTGCGGGACGCCCGCGTGACGTCTGGGTTTTCGCCTACGGCTCCCTGCTGTGGAACCCTTGCTTCGAATTCGTCGAGGAGCGACCGGCAACCGTGCATGGCTGGCATCGGCGATTTTCGCTGTGGCTGACCCGCTGGCGCGGCACGCGCGAGCGGCCCGGGCTGATGCTTGCGCTCGACCGCGGCGGCAGCTGCCGCGGTGTCGTCTATCGTCTCCCCGACCTTGATATCGACGCGGCAATCGACCGGCTGCTGCGCCGGGAGATGAGCGCCAACCCGCCGACCAACATTCCGCGCTGGGTTTCCGTTCGAGGCGCGGCTGGGAATTTGCGGGCCATCGCCTTCGTCGCCGACCGGAGTGGCCCCGCCTATGCAGCAGACCTGCCCGAGCAGACCACAGTGGAAATCCTGTCGCTCGCCGCGGGCCACATCGGAAGTTGCGCCGACTATCTGCGCCGGACCGTCGTTCAGCTTGAAGCCCGCAACATCCGCGACGCCACGCTATGGCGGCTGCAAGGCAAGGTCGCCGCCTACCTCGGATCATTGCAATCCGGCACGCCCTTGCCGGCACCAACCGTGGAGATCGATTATGCATGCGAAGGCTGAAGGACCATTCTCCCCGTCGGTTCTGGCACGGGAAGCCGTGCACCGGATCCTGTCGACGGGCAACGTTGAATTCTGTGGCGGCGAAACGGCCCAGATGCTGCACTATCTCGACCGACTGATGCCGAGTGAGACAGCCAGGATTCCTGCCGAAACGATTCCTGCTGAAACGAGGCCGCGCCTGTGGCAGCGCCTTTCCCGCATCTTTCGGGCTTGACCTTACCGGCTTATGCGGCTCCGATGATCGTTGCGCAATCAGGCGCAGCGGTGGTGCAGGAGCTTGGCACACCAGGTCGGCAGCTCGGTTCTCGATCTCGACCGCGGCACATTGCGGCGTGACGGCGAGATCGTGCCGGTGCGGCCAAAGACCTTCGAGCTGCTGGCCTTCCTGGTGCGCAATCCCGGCCGTGTGCTGAGCAAGGACGAACTGTTCCAAGCGGTCTGGCCCAACACCATCGTGACAGAGGATTCGCTCACGCAATGCATTCGCGATGTGCGCAAATGCATAGGCGACGAGACGCAGTCGCTGGTTCGCACCGTGCCCCGGCGCGGCTACATGTTCCAGGCTGCCGACGATCTGTCCGCTTCGCTGCCGCCGGCCAGCGCTGCGGTTCAGATTGAACGAGCGCCCGAGCCGATGGTCGCCATCCTGCCGTTTCGCGTTAACATTGACGATGCGACGGCAAAGCCGCTCTTCGACGGCGCGGTCGAGGAGATTATCAACGCGCTTTCCTACTTCAAGACCATCGCGGTGCTGGCGCGCCATTCGGCCTTCGCGCTTGCCGAACATTCCGACCAGGACATCTGGGCGACTGCTGAGCGTCTCGGCGCCGACTATGTTGCGGAAGGCAGCGTCGAGAGCGCTGAGGATGGTTACAGCACGCATGTCGTGCTGTCCGAGACATCGTCCGGCCGGCGCATCTGGGCGCAGGCATTTTCGTTCAGGACCAGCGATATCTTCGTCTTTCAAAGGATGGTGGCGCAACGGATCGCGACCGCGCTGGTTGCCAACATCGAGAGCGCGGCGATGCGGCGCATGTCCCCCGCGCCCGCCGCCAACATTGAGGCCTACGTCCATATCCTGCGCGGCATGGCACTGCTGCGCAGCTATGGCGAGGGTGTCAACCAGCAGGCCCGCGAACATTTGCTGAAGGCGCTCGAACGCGATCCGGATTCGGGGCTCGCTCACGCCTATCTCGCCTTGGCGGACACAATCATAGGCGGCTATGGCGGTGCGCCCCGCGCCTTGCTCGATCAGGCTCGGGACCGGGCCTTGCACGCCACTGCACTCAGCCCGGACGAGGCACGCTGCCATCGCATCCTGGCGTTGATCCTCCTCTACCTGGCCGAATTCGACGCCGCCGCACGCCATTTCGCGCGCGCGTTGGATCTGAACCCCTATGATGCCGACACGTTGGCCCAGACGGGCTTCTTCGAGGTCATACGCGGTCATGGCGAGACCGGCCTGGTGCTGCTGGACCAGGCGATTCAACTCAATCCGATGCATCCCGCCTGGTATTATTACGACCGGGGTGAGGCCCTGCTTGTCGTTGGCCGCTACCCGGAAGCGGCCGCGTCTTTTTCCTGCCTTCCGCGAAAAAGTGCCTGGCAATGGTCGCGGCTGGCGGCTTGTCACGCGCTTGACGGCAATATCGACAAGGCAAGGGCCTGCACCAGGGAGGGCCGTCGCCTAAACCCCGGGCTGACCGTGCAGGAAATCATGGCGGACCTTCATATGATGCGCTCGGAAGATCGGGAGCGGATACGATCCGGTCTCGAGTTGGCCGGATGGGATGAAGCGCAATTGCCGACAACACCATGAGCAGCATCGGAGCGTTGGGCGCGTGACGCGGCCCTGTGTCGGATCCGCCCGTTCTTGCGCAAATCTCCGGCCTTGGCTAGCATCCGCCCGCCGGCGCCGAGCGGAGGAGAACGTCGCGGTGGACCGGCTGGAGCGCCGTTGCGTCCCCTTGGGCGCTCAAAGGACACTCCATTTCTGGATCGACGCAGGAATTTTCGGAAAACCGGAACCGGTTTTCGGTTCATGCGCTCATGTGGGAGGAGACTAAATTGATCAACAGACGTGAATTCCTGCTGTCGTCCGTGGCGATGGGCACGATGGCGCTGGCCGCTCCGCAACTGGCTTTCGCCCAGGACAAGCTGACCATCCTTGGTTCGGTGCCGAGCCTCGGCTTTCCGTTCTTCGTGCACATGCTGAACCAGATCAAGGCGGAAGCGCAGGCGCAGGGCGTCAATCTTGTCGAAAGCGACGGCCAGAACTCGGCGCCCAAGCAGACCGCCGATATCGAGGCAGCGCTCGTGCAGAAGATCAACGCCATCGTCATCTCGCCACTCGACGTTAACGCGCTGGCCCCGGCCATCGAGCAAGCGATCCAGGCCGGCGTCCCCGTCGTCACCATCGACCGCCGCGTCGACGGGGTCGAAGGCATCCTCGCCCATGTCGGCGCCGACAACGTCAAGGGCGGCGAGGCCGAAGCGCAGGCCATGGTGGCGGCTTTCCCGAACGGCGCCAAGATCTTCCATCTGCAGGGCCAGCCCGGTGCTGGGCCCGCGATCGACCGCAACAAGGGCGTGCACAACGTCCTCGATCCGATGAAGGACAAGTACCAGATCATCTTCGAGCAGACCGCCAATTTCGCCCGCGCCGAGGCGCTCTCGGTCACCGAGGCCGGCCTTGCCGCCAACGGCAAGCCCGACGCGATCATCTGCGCCAATGACGACATGGCGCTTGGCGCGGTCGAAGCCTGCGCGGCGCGCAACTTTACCGACGTCAAGATCTACGGCTTCGATGCGCTTCCCGAAGCGCTGGTCGCCGTGCGCGACGGCAAGCTGGCCGGCACCGTCGAACAGTTCCCCGGCGAGCAGTCGCGCACCGCGGTGCAGATCGCCGTCGCCTATGCCAGGGACAAGACCGAGCCGAAGGAAAAGCTTGTGCTGCTGACGCCGATCGTCATCGGCAAGGACAATCTCGACAAGGCGGAAAGGCTGGGCGAGACGAAGTAGGCCAATTGGCGAGGCCGGTGGGAAAGCACCCCCTCTGGCCTGCCGGCCATCTCCCCCTCAAGGGGGAGATTGGCAGTTTCAACGCGTCGCCCTTTCTTCAACGCCGAAGATTAGCGAAAGCGGCCATGACATCCGATCTCCCCCCTTGAGGGGGAGATGTCCGGCAGGACAGAGGGGGTGTTCAAGCGCGGCGTGAACAACTGCATCGAGGGAAAACTTTTGCCAGCCGAAGCCACTGCGTCGCCCAATACCCCCCTCCTGGCCGTCGAGGGCGTGACCAAGCGTTTTGCCGGCGTCACCGCGCTGAGCGATGTCTCGCTCGAGGTTCCGCCCGGCGAAATCCTCGGCCTGCTCGGCGAGAACGGCGCCGGCAAGTCGACGCTGCTCAAGATCCTGTCCGGCGTGATGCCGCCGTCCAGCGGCCGCATCGTCTTCGACGGCGTAGAATTCAATCCGCACAATCCGCAGGATGCCAAGCGCCTCGGCATCGTCACCATCTACCAGGAACTGAGCCTGATCCCGACGCTGACCGTGGCGGAGAATATTTTTATCGGCCGCGCGCCGCTCGGGCGCTTCGGCCTGGTCAGCTGGCGGAAGATGGAGGTAGACTCGCGCGCGATCATCGCCCGCGTCGGCCTTGACCTCGACCCGGCGACGCCGGTGTCTGCGCTGTCGGTGGCCGAGCAGCAGCTGGTCGAGATCGCCCGCGCGCTGTCGCTGAAGAGCCGGCTCATCATCATGGACGAGCCGACCTCGGCGCTGACCGAAACCGAAGTGCAAAAACTGATGTCGATCATGGGCCGGCTGCGCAAGGACGGCGTCGCCATCATGTTCGTCACCCACCGGCTGGAAGAGGCCTCCGCGATCTGCGACCGCATGACGGTGCTGCGCGACGGCAGGCTGGCCGGCCATCTCGACCGCGATGGCGGGCCGATCAAGCTGCCGAAAATCATCGAGAAAATGGTCGGCCGCGCCGCGTCCGAGCTTTATGCCAGGCCGACGCTGCGCGATGTCGCCGGCGACGTCAGGCTTTCCGTGCGCGGCCTGCGCACGGTGCGCGATCCGCAGGCGCCGCACGCCATCGTGCTCGAAGGCATCGATCTCGACCTCAAGGCGGGCGAGATCCTCGGCGTCGCCGGCCTCGTCGGCTCCGGCCGCACCGAGCTTGCCCGCGCCATCTTCGGCGCCGACCGCATCGCCGCCGGCACCATCACCCTCGACGGCAAGACGATCGCACCTGAAACACCCGCCGACGCCATCGCCCTCGGCATCGGCCTGGTGCCGGAAGACCGCAAGCATCAGGCGATCTTCGCCGCGCTCGGCATTCTCACCAACTTTTCCGTCGCAGCGCTCGGCCGCTACTCCAACGCTCTCGGCTTCATGGCCGAGCGCCGCGAGCGCCAGGCGCTGGCGAGCTACAGAAAAACGCTGTCGATCCGCATGGCCTCGCCCGAGCAGCCCATCGAGGGGCTGTCCGGCGGCAACCAGCAGAAGGTCATCCTCGCCCGCTGGCTTGCGCGCGACCCCAAGGTGCTGATCGTCGACGAGCCGACGCGAGGCGTCGATGTCGGCGCCAAGGCCGAGGTGCACCAGATCCTGGTGCAACTCGCCGGGCGCGGCATCGCCATCATGATGATCTCGTCGGAATTGCCCGAAGTGCTTGCGGTCTCGGACAGGATCGTCACCATGCGGCGCGGCCGCATCACCGGCGAGATGCCAGGCATCGAGGCGACCGAGGAAAAACTGATGGAACTGATGGCGCTCGATCAAACGCAGGAAGCGACGCAATGACCAGCACGACCGAACAGAGCCAGCGCGGCGGCATCAATGTCGCGCGCCTGCTGATGAGCTTCGGCCCGCTGATGTTCCTGGCGCTGCTGATCGTCGTCTTCACCGTGCTGAAGCCGAGCTTCATCGACCCGATTAACATCTTCAACATCATGCGGCAGATCTCGATCACCGGGCTGATCGCGCTCGGCATGACCTTCGTCATCCTCACCGCCGGCATCGACCTGTCGGTCGGCTCGCTGCTGGCTTTCTGCGGCATGGTCGCGGCGGTGGTGGCCAAGGGCGGCACCGCCAACACGCTGTCGCTGTCGACGTCCGGCGCACAAGGCTATGGGTGGTTCGCCGCCCTTCTGGCTGCCGTCGTCGTCGGCGCCCTGGCCGGCGGCGTCCAGGGCTTTGCCATCACCCGGCTGAAAGTGCCGCCCTTCGTCGTCACGCTCGGCGGCCTCACCGTCTTTCGCGGCCTGACGCTGACGATCTCCAATGGCGGCCCGATCTCCGGCTTCGACGCTTCTATGCGCTGGTTCGGCACCGGGCTGATCGGCCCGGTGCCGGTGCCGGCGATCATCTTCGCGGCGGCGGCGATCCTCTGCCACATCGTCCTGCGCTACACGCGCTACGGCCGCGCCGTCTACGCCGTCGGCGGCAATGCCGAGGCGGCGCGGCTGTCCGGCCTGCGCGTCGACCGCATCCTGATCTCGGTCTACATCATCGTCGGCTTCTTCGCCGGCCTTGCCGCCTTCGTGCTATCGGCCAGGCTCAATTCCTCGGAAGCCGTCGCCGGCATCGGCTACGAGCTGACGGTGATCTCGGCGGTGGTCATCGGCGGCACCTCGCTGTTCGGCGGCATTGGCTCGGTCGGCGGCACGGTGGTGGGTGCGGCACTGATCGGCGTGCTGCAGAACGGGCTGCAGTTCAACAACGTCTCGTCCTACACGCAAAGCATCGTCATCGGCCTGATCCTGATCCTCGCCGTGGCCTTCGACCGCTGGCTGAAATCGCGGGTAAGGCGGTAGTCCGAGGGGCAATACAGACCTAGGTCGGCGGGACAGTACCCCCTCTGTCCTACCGGACATCTGCCCCTCAAGGGGGAGATTGGATGTCGCTTCGGCTTTCGCCAATCTCAGAATAACGCTACCGGCGAAGCTGCCAATCTCCCCCCTTGAGGGGGAGATTGGATGTTGCTGCGGCTTTCGCCATTCTCCAACTTGGGGAAAAGCCGCGTTCATGCCGGTGCGTTGAGACGCTGCGAACGCGTTGCCCAATCGATGACTGTCCCGCCGGCAACGGTAGAACTCGTCAGCGGCGCGAGAAGATCGTTGCGGCGGGCGAACGCCACGAAGGTCGCCCGCGCCGTCTCGGCGTCGATCTCTCCGTCCATCGCCGCCCGGCAGGCGTTGGCGGCGATGTCATGCGCGGCCGTCCGGCTCGCCCGCGGCCAGTCAGCAAGCAGCGCATAGGCCTCAGCCGCGCTTTCTATCCTGGTCGGCGTGCCGAGGCCGGTAAGGATGGTGACCGGCTTTTCAAAAGAAGAACGGTCCATGACACTCTCCTTTCCGGTTCAACTGTCTCCAACAGGCGCAGGCATGCGCGCCCGCGCGACCATCATTTACGCTCCTCCTGGCCGGCCCCGACGCGTTGGGCCGACAGGAACATCAGCGTATAGGCCGCCTTGCGGCGATCCCAGCCGGCCTGCTCGGCCATGCCCAGCAAGCCGTCGACCAGGGGCGCCAGCGCCGCCCTGCAATCGGTTTCATAGTTGAAATCGTTCTTCGGGCGGGTCGGCGCCGCGATCTTTCCAAAACTGTCCATCACATCCATCGCAACACCTGCTCCGCATTAATCCCGGACCGGCAAGACCGTGCCCGCTTTGGCGGACACGGTCCATCTGCCGTTCAGAAGCCTCGCTTTGGAGGCCTGACCTTAGTAGTCCATGCCGCCACCGCCGGGCATTGCCGGTGCGGCAGCTTCCTTCTTCGGCTTCTCGGCCACCATCGCCTCGGTGGTTACCAGCAGGCCGGCCACCGACGCGGCGTCCTGCAGAGCGGCGCGCACCACCTTGGCCGGGTCGATCACGCCCTGCGCGTAGAGATCACCGAACTCATTGGTCTGGGCGTTCCAGCCATAGCCGAATTCGGTCTTCTCGCGCAGCTTGCCGACGATGATCGAGCCTTCCGCACCGGCATTCTCGGCGATCTGGCGCACCGGCTGCTCGATGGCCCGACGCACGATCTCGACGCCGGTCCTCTGGTCGGGGTTGTCGACGGCGACATTGTCGAGCGCCTTCGCTGCCCTGAGCAGCGCCACGCCGCCGCCAGGCAGTATGCCTTCCTCGACCGCAGCGCGGGTGGCGTGCATGGCGTCGTCGACGCGGTCCTTGCGCTCCTTGACCTCGACCTCGGTCGAGCCGCCGACGCGGATGACGGCGACGCCGCCGGCGAGCTTGGCCAGCCGCTCCTGCAGCTTCTCGCGGTCATAGTCGGAGGTGGTCTCCTCGATCTGCGCCTTGATCTGGCTGATGCGTGCCTGGATCTCGTCCTTGCGGCCGGCACCATCGACGATCGTGGTGTTCTCCTTCTCGATCAGCACCTTCTTGGCGCGGCCGAGCATCTCCAGCGTGACGTTTTCGAGCTTGATGCCGAGATCCTCGCTGATGGCCGTGCCGCCGGTCAGGATGGCAATGTCTTCCAGCATCGCCTTGCGGCGGTCACCAAAACCCGGCGCCTTGACGGCGGCAACCTTCAGCCCGCCGCGCAGCTTGTTGACGACCAGCGTCGCCAGCGCCTCGCCTTCGACATCCTCGGCGATGATCAGCAGCGGCTTGCTCGATTGCACTGCGGCTTCGAGCACCGGCAGCATGGCCTGCAGGTTGGACAGCTTCTTCTCGTGGATCAGCACATAGGGCTCTTCGAGCTCGACGCGCATCTTGTCCTGGTTGGTGATGAAATAAGGGCTGAGATAGCCGCGATCGAATTGCATGCCCTCAACCACTTCGAGTTCAGTCTCGGCGGTCTTGGCCTCCTCGACCGTGATGACGCCCTCATTGCCGACCTTTTCCATCGCTTCGGCGAGGAAGCGGCCGATCTCCACATCGCCATTGGCCGAGATGGCGCCGACCTGGGCGATCTCGTCGTTCCTTGTCACCTTGCGGGCATTGGCCTTGAGTTCGGCGACGATGGCGTCGACCGCCTTGTCGATGCCGCGCTTCAGGTCCATCGGGTTCATGCCGGCGGCAACCGCCTTGGCGCCTTCCTGGACGATCGACTGCGCCAGAACGGTAGCGGTCGTCGTGCCGTCGCCGGCGACGTCGCTGGTCTTCGAGGCGACCTCACGCACCATCTGCGCACCCATGTTCTCGAACTTGTCCTCAAGCTCGATTTCCTTGGCGACGGTAACGCCGTCCTTGGTGATGCGCGGGGCGCCGAATGACTTGTCGAGGATGACATTGCGGCCCTTGGGACCGAGCGTCACCTTCACCGCGTCGGCGAGGATGTTGACACCGCGCAACATCTTCTCGCGGGCTTCGGTATGGAATTTCACATCCTTGGCAGCCATTGGATAACTCCTTCAAATAGGCAGCTTACGTTGACTGATGGCTTGTTCAGGCCCCGCTCAGGCGGCCTTCTTTTTTATCTGGTCGGTCATTTCAATCACGCCCAGCACATCGCTTTCCTTCATGATGAGCAGGTCCTCGCCATTGAGCTTGATCTCGGTGCCCGACCATTTGCCGAACAGGATGCGGTCGCCGACCTTGACGTCCAGCGGCTGCAGCTGTCCGCTATCGTCGCGCGCGCCGGGGCCGGCGGCGATGACCTCGCCTTCCTGCGGCTTCTCCTTGGCTGTGTCAGGAATGATGATGCCGCCCGCGGTCTTCTCGTCGACCTCGATGCGGCGGACCAGGATACGGTCATGCAATGGACGGAACGCCATGTCGTTCTCCTCATAGGACAAACAGATTTTCTTGGACCTCCCTTCGCAGCCGACCAATGGGTCGGTGCGACGGTGCGCGACCCCTGCTCAGGCATCACGCGCCTATCGAATTAGTCTGCCTATCCAGCCTTTCAAGAGGACGCCGAAAAAATTTTAGCACTCGCCGTTGTCGAGTGCCAACGCACCGTAATAACACACTGTAATAATGGCGCTATTCCAGGATTTGAAACGACGGATGCGGCTTGAAATCGGGGCGCAACCTTCCGACATCATCGTCGATCCCGGCACCGTCTGCCGGCGGCCGGAACCGATGAGGAAGTGGAAGCGTTTTCCCCCGCGGAGGATGGACGCCTGATCGTTCGGAAAGGAGACGGGCATGGTCGGTAATGAGTTCCAGGTCAGCAACGAGTTCCGGCTCCAGATGCAGGGTTTTGGCCTGACGACGGCAGAGATCCATTATCGTCTTCCCGACTATCGGGACCTGCTCCAGCTCTTCATCTGGCAGCAATACGACATCGCCCCGGATTTCCCGACGCTGAAGCATTTCCTTGAATTTTGGGAACGTGAGATCGAGGGCCCGCTGCATTCTGTGCGCGTCGCCCATCACCGTCTGATTCAGCCCTCCGAATGGCGGGCGGTGGACGGCGTCATTACGCTGCAGTGAAATAGAAAAAAGGCGGCGCTTTTAATGAATGGCGCCGCCTCTGCAGCACAGCGCGTCCGCCCCGGCTTCAGGTTCCCCGGCTTCAGGTTCATTGGCGTTCAGGTGGATTGGCGTTCAGGTGGATTTACGTCCCGTGACCAGCAGTCCGGCGGTGCGCGCCGCCTTGACGAAGGCGGTTCGCGCCTCGCGGGCGGTGCGCCAGCCGTCGAGCGCGTCGCGGCAGGCGCGATAGGCTGCGCGCCAGCTCCGGCCGCGCGCCCGGTCCGGCCATCGCTGCATGCATTCGATGGCTTCCCAGCTGCTGGCGACCTTGCGCTCTCCGACGGATTGGAGCTTGAGCGTGATCGGCTCGGAGAATGGGACGTCGTTCATCACTTCCTCCTTTTTTCTTTTTGAGAATAACCAGGAAGGCGGCCCGATCGGCGCCCGACTGACGAGATGGTTCGTATGGCTGCACGCTTCAAGACCTCCCCCGTCTCCCAGTCTGCTTGCCGAAACCCGGCGCTATATGTCGTCGTCCGGCGGTTCGAGAAGCCCGATCAGCGTCGCCACCCTTGCCGACGGCAGCGGGCGGCCCTCGTTGACCAGCGCCTCATCGGCGCCGACCCAGGCAAAGGCCTCGCGCAACTCTTCGATCGTCGCGCCGGTCGAGGCGATGTCGGCGATCACGGCGTCGTCGACCGGGCCCAGCACCGAAATGATGTCGTCGCGTGTCATGGTCATGATGTCCTCCATGCGGCGTGCCGGCGCGACCCTCAAACGTCGGTTGAAACCGGCATTGCCAGCACAATCGGGGCCAGTACAATCTGGCAACAAAAATTCTGGCAGCGGGACAGAATCTGGGTCTTGATTTCGGCCTGACAATAACCAAATGAAAATTGCCGGTTGCCGAATGGGACCGGCAGAACCCAGGGAGCGCCAAGCTCTTTGGCGTCCCTCGTACTATGTTGCTCCACGGAGGATGTAGCTATGAGAACCGCATTCGACTTTTCCCCGCTCTATCGGTCGAGCATCGGTTTCGACCGCATCTTCAACTTGCTGGAAAACGCGCCTCAGGCAGTCGAAACCTGGCCGCCCTATGACATCGCGCGAAGCGACGAGAACACCTATCGGGTGAGGATCGCCGTCGCCGGCTTTTCCGAGAACGACCTCGACATCAGCCACGAGCCGAACCTTCTCATCGTCTCGGGCGAGCGCAAGGAACAGGACGAGGTGGAATATCTCCATCGCGGCCTTCCGGTGCGACCGTTCACACGGCGCTTCGAGCTTGCCGATCACATGACGGTCACCGGCGCCTCGCTTAATAACGGCCTGCTGACGATCGACCTCGTGCGCCAAGTGCCCGAAGAGATGAAGCCGCGTCGCATCACGATCGCCAAGCAAGACGGCGCGCCGAAGGCCGGACAGGTCGAGAAGCCGAAGCAGGCCGCCTGAGCGAAGGCGATCTCTGGCGTTCGCCTTTGACACAACCAGTCGAGAAAGGAGAACAGCAATGGCTATTCGTGATCTCATACCCTGGGGCCGGGAGAACAGTCCGGTTCCCAGCTTCTATCGTGACGAGGACCGCGACCCGTTCATGGCGTTGCATCGCGAGATGAACCGCCTGATCGACGACGCCTTCCGCGGCTTCGAAACGCGCATGCCGATGCTCAGCGGATTTTCGTCGGCGCGCGGCAGCTGGCCGAGCGTTGAAATCGCCGACGGCGAGAAGGAGATCCGCGTGACCGCGGAAATTCCCGGCATGGACGAAAAGGACGTCGAGGTGATGCTCGATGACGGCGTGCTGACGCTGCGTGGCGAGAAGCGCTCCGAGACCGAAGACAAGGACAGGCAGTTCTCCGAGCGGTTCTACGGCCGCTTCGAGCGCCGCATCCCGCTCGGCTACGAGGTCGAGGAGGACAAGGTGAACGCCGCCTTCCATAACGGCGTGCTCACCGTGACGCTGCCCAAGACGGAGCGCGCACGGACGAAAGCCAAGCGCATCGCCATCAGTGGCAGTGCCGCCAGCCCCGGCAAGAGCAAGCACTGACGACATCGGCAGCCGGACGCGCCAGCCGCGCCCGGCTGCAGATCGGGCTGCATCCCGATCGGCCCGCGCGCTCCGCCCAAAGGCACGGGCTTCATTTGTTCGGCCGATGCGCCTGACGGGGCGAAGGCCGCATAGTGAGTATCTACGGAGCATTGAGTAGCAGCGTCGCTACCGTGGCGTTCCTGGCGCACAGGCTACGGAGCCCGTCATCCCTTGGGGTGGCGGGCTTTCGTATCAATTGTCGGCTTTATCGGCCTGTGAAAAGTCCTCGCCATCCGCTTCGTGTCACGATCGCGGGCGGAGGCAGCCACCCGTCTCAGATCGCCTCGCGCTGCCGTTCCGGCGTGGCGACCAGCAAGGCCGCGGCGGCGTTGGCGGCAGCAAGTGCGGCCTCGACCCGATGCCCGCGGGCAAGGCCTGCCGCGAACGCGCCGACGAACTCGTCGCCGGCGCCATGGGTGCTGACCACCTTCACCGGAAGGGCGGCCCGCGCGAACGCCTGGCCGTCGCGGCCGCAATAGGCAACGCCCTCCCCGCCGGCCGTGACGATCGCCGCCGGGTAGAAATCGATCAGCATGCGTGCCGCCTCGGCAGCACCCTCGAGCGTATCGACGACCGCAACGCCGGCCAAAAATTCCGCCTCGATGGCGTTGACGATGACGAGATCGGTGAGTGCGATCAATTCGCCGGACAGTTTTCGCGCGGGGGCGGCGTTGAGCACGACGCGGCCGCCATGCGCCTTCACCGCCCGCGCTGCCGCAATGTTGGCGGCTTCCGGCACCTCGTTCTGCAGCAGCAGCACCGCCGTTTGCGCAACCATCTCGGTCGCGGCCACGATGTCCTTCTCGCCCAAGGTGAGATTGCTGCCCGAGACGATCACCGCGCCATAATCGCCGCCGGCGTCGAAGATCGCCACGCTCATGCCCGAGCCGGCGCCAGGTGCGACCCGCACGAAGCGGCTGTCGACGCCGCGGCGCGCGAGATTGCTGACAAGCGCGCGGCCGAAATCGTCATCGCCGACGGCGCCGATCATTGCCGAGCGCACGCCGGCCCGCGCCGCCGAGACCGCCTGGTTGCCGCCCTTGCCGCCGCATTTCGGCTGCCAGGCATGGCCGGTTACGGTTTCGCCCTTGCGCGGGCGGTCAGGCGCTTCGACCATGATGTCGTAATGCAGGCTGCCGAACACGGTGACCAGCGGAGCCGTCATGTGCCCCAATCTTTCATGAGCCGCCCCAATCTTTCATGAACCGCCCTTGTCCCGGCGTTTCGAGGTCACCGCCGACATCGTGCGGCCGAGATTGCGCTCCGCCGCCTGGTAGTCGCGCTGTGCCACCGCGACGAACAGCGCGTCGAGAATGTTGAGCTGGGCGATGCGCGCCGCCGCGTTCTCGCCCATCAATGGCGAGCCCTGCGCGGTCGAGCACAGCACGATGTCGGCGACGGCGGCCAGCGGCGAGTTGTCGTAATTGGTGATCGCCAGCGTCCGCGCACCGCTCTTGCGGGCGAGATGGATGGCATCGATCACGGCGCTGGTGTTGCCGGAATGCGAGAAGCCGACGGCGATGTCGTCAGCGCCGAGCAGCGAGGCCGACATCAGCATCATGTGCGAATCGTCGTAGACGGATGCGCGGATGCCGATGCGCAGGAATTTGTGCGAGACGTCGCGCGCGATCTGCGCCGAACCGCCGACGCCATAGAAATCGCGGTTCCTGGCGCGGTACAAAAGATCGGCGGCGCGGTCGAAATCGTCCATGTCGAGGATCGCCAGCGTCTCCTCCAGCGCCTGGATCGAGGTGCGGAACACTTTTTGGACGATCTCGGCCGAACTGTCGTCGACCGACAGTTCCTGGTGCATTTCGGCGGTCGGCAGGCGGCTGTATTCGTAAACCGCGGTGCGGAAGTCGCGATAGCCGGAAAAGCCCAGTTTCTTGGCGATCTTCACCACCATCGCCTCCGACACGCCGGCTTCTTCGGCGATCTGCTTGAGCGGAATGGTCTCGTCGAAGCCGCGCCGTCCGAACACGGTTTCCACCACCTTCGCCTCGAGCGGCGTCAAATGCGGCATCATCATGCGGATCCGCGGTCCTACTGCTTTCAGATCCAGGCTGGTCAAGGTCATCCACGTCCCCTCGTCACGCGATCGATGAGCATCGCGGCGAGGATTATAAGGCCAGTTGCCAAGAGCTGATAGAAGGACTGGACATTCATCAGCGTCAGGCCGTTGCGCATGGTGCCGAGGATGACGGCGCCCAGGATGGTGCCGACGACGCTGCCCTTGCCGCCCATCAGCGAGGCGCCGCCGATGGCCGCCGCGGCAATGGCATCGAGCTCCCAGAGATTGCCGAGAATGGGTTCGGCGGCACCCAGCCGTCCGATCAGGATCTGCGCGGCAAGGGCCGCCAGCAGGCCCGAGATCATGTAGGCGGCGATCTTGGTGCGAGCGATCGGCACGCCGGCTATGTAGGCTGCCTCCTCATTGCCGCCGACGGCGAGCAGATATTCGCCGAAAGGCGTCTTCTTGAGGATGATCCAGGCGATCAGCGCGACCACGGCCACGATGATGACCGCCAATGGCAGCCCGAACAGCGAGCCGTTGAAAATGGCGCGGAAGCCGGCAGGCAGGCCGAGCACCGGATTGCCGCCGGTATAGATCAGCGCCAGCGCCCGGTAGGTGCTGAGCGTTCCCAGTGTGACGATGAAAGGCTGCAGCCCGACATAGGCGACCAGCACGCCATTGAGCAGGCCGCAGACGAGGCCGATAGCGAAGCCGGCGGCGATGGCCAGCGGAAACGGCACGCCGGCAATCAGCATCGAGGCCGAGATGACGGCCGAAAGGGCTGCCGTCGGCCCGACCGACAGATCGATGCCGCCCGAGATGATCACCAGCGTCATGCCCAACGCCAGGCAGGCGTTGATGCTCGACTGCTGCAGGATGTTGATCAAGTTGCGCTCGGCAAAGAAGCCCGGGACCAGCGCGCCGAAGACGGCGAGGATCACCACCAGGCCGATCAGCGTGCCGGCATCGCGCAGCGAAAACCGGTGCAGGAATTCAGCCCGTGGGCGCGCTGCTGTGTGTTCGGTTACATCAGTCATACGCTGGTCCTGTCCGTTATGCCTTGCCGGCCCGATGGCCTTGCGCCTTGCCGGCCTTGCGTCTCCGATTGGGGTATGGCGTGCGCCGCGATCGCCTGTTCGCTGAGATCGGCCCGGTCGAGTTCGGCGGCGACCGTGCCGTCGCGCATGACCAGCACGCGGTCGGCGAGCCGGATCACCTCGGGAAGCTCGGACGACACGACGACGACCGAATGCCCTTCGGCGGCGAGCTCCTCGATCAAATGGTAGATCTCCGCCTTGGCGCCGACGTCGATGCCGCGCGTCGGCTCATCGAACAAAAGGATGCGCGTTCCCGCCGCCAACCAGCGGCCGATGATCGCCTTCTGCTGGTTGCCGCCGCTGAACAGCCGGATCGGCCGGTCGAGCAGGAACGGGCGCAAATTGACCCGCTTCATCTTCTCGGCCGCGACCCGTTTCAGCCTGGCGTGATCGATGACGCCGCACGGTGCGAACACGCCCATCGAGGCCAACGCCATATTGCTGGAGATCGACCGCAGCGGCACGATGCCTTCGCGCTTGCGCTCCTCCGGCACCAGGCCGATGCCGGCGGCGATGGCTTCGCGCGGACCGGAAAGTTTTATCGCCTTGCCGTCGATCTCGACCCTGCCCGACGAGGCGCGGTCGGCGCCGGCCACCAGCCGCAGCAGTTCGGTACGGCCCGAGCCGACCAGGCCGGCAATGCCCAGCACCTCGCCGCGGTGCAGGTCGAACGAGACGTTACGGACTTTTGTCGCCGAGGCGAGGCCACGCACGCTCAGCCTGACCTCGCTCGAGGTGTGGGAGCGGTGCTGTTCCTGGGCGAGCTCGCGGCCGACCATCATCGAAACGACGGCTTTTTCCGACATTTGCGCCAGATCGACGGATCCGACCACGACGCCGTCGCGCATGATTGTGGCGCGCTGGCAGATGCCGAACACCTCGTCCAGCTTGTGCGAGACATAGACGACCGCGACACCGTCGCGCGCCAGCCCGGCAATGACTTCGGCCAGCCGCTCGAACTCGCTCGGCGTCAGGCTCGATGTCGGCTCGTCCATCGCCACGACGCGCGCCCGATCGAGCAGCGCCCGGGCGATCTCGACGATCTGCCGCTGCGCAACCTTCAGGCTGCCGAGCGGGACTGCCGGATCGATGGTCGGATCGAGGGCGGCAAGGGCTTCCGCGGCGCGGCGTTCCTGCTCGCGGCGGGCGACGAAGATGCCGCCGCGCGTCAGCGGATGGCCGAGGAACATGTTCTGGGCGACGCTGAGATGCGGCACCTGCTGCAATTCCTGATGGATCATGGCGACGCCCGCGGCGCGCGCCGCGACCGGATTGTTCAGCGCCACCGGTCTGCCGTCGATCAGCACGCTTCCGGCGGTCGGCCTGTAGACCCCCGACAGGATGCGCAGCAGCGTCGATTTGCCGGCGCCGTTCTCACCGAGCAGGCCATGGATTTCGCCGGCGCCGACGGAAAAGGACACATCGCTCAGCGCTCGCACCGCCGGAAACACCTTGGAAACGCCCTCGAATTGCAGCCGCGGGACAGACATTGGTTCTATTCTCCAGGCAAAGGGCGCCAGCCCGGCCGGCACCCGCAGTCCTGCCCTTAATTGCCCGCTGCCGCGTCCTCGAGCAGCGCCTTGCGCACGGCGTCGCCGGCGCCGGAATAGCGGTCGGCATTGTCCTTGGTGATAAGCGCCTGCGGCGTGGCGACGACGCGCGGCAGCTTCTGCCCGGCCACCAGCCGCAGCGCCGATTCCAGCGCCACCTCGCCGGTCAGCACCGGGAAGCTGTCGACAGTGCCGGTCAGTTCGCCGGCGCGGATCGAGGCATAGGCGTCGGAGATGCCGTCGGTGCCGAAGACGGCGACCTTGTCCTGCAGGCCGGCGGCCTTGACCGCCTCGACGATGCCCAGCGCCATGCCGTCATTGTTGGCATAGAAGCCGATCAGGTCGGGGTGCTGCTGCAGGATGTTGCTGGCCGCGTCGAAGGAGGTCTGGCGGTCCCAGTTGCCGGGCACGCTGGCGACGACCTCGAACTTGCCGGCTTCGGTGATCGTGGTCTTGAAGCCATCGGTGCGCTGGACGGCGGCATAGACGCCGGCCTGGCCTTCGACGATGGCGATCTTGCCGCCATCCGGCCGGTTCTTGATGAACCATTTGGCGACGCGCACCCCATTGTCGCGCTGGACATTGCCGACATAGTGCTCGGCCTGCGGGATGACCGCGTCGTTGACGTTGACCACCGGCACGTTGGCGGCCCTGGCCTGTTCCATGATCGGCTGCAGGTTGGAGTCGGTCTGCGGCGAGACGAGCAGCACGTTGTAGCCCTGCGTGACCAGGCCTTCGGCGATTGTCAGCTGGCCGAGCTGGTCGCCCTCGCTCTGCGCCGCCTGGTAGACGACCGGCACGCCGACGCGATCGCCGAACGACTTGTAGCCCTCACCCAGCGAGCGCCAGTATTCGTTGGTCAGCGTCTTGGAGACGGCGCCCGCCCTGGTGCCGTCGGGCAGCTTGGGCAACGCGCCGAACTTGGCCTCGAGCTGCGACCAGTCGATGCGGTCCTTCTCGGTATCGGAATTGAGCGGCGCGAGTTCCGCGGAAAAGGCCGAGCCGATGGACAGCGCCATCAGCGCAGCGGTGGCGGTGGCAAGCAGAAATTTCATGGTCTTTCCTCCCTTGTTGAAAACGGCGCCGGCCTCAGTTCTCCGGCCCGAGCATGGCTTCCTGGATGATGGCTTGCGACGCGACCGCGTCCTGGCGGTCGATGGCGGTGGACAGGCGATTGTCCTTCTCCAGACGGTCGACGACGCGCAGCATGCGCTTGACGGTGGCGATGTTGACTTCGCATTCGTGGACCGGATCGAGGCCGGTCATGTCGGGGAAGGTGTCGAAGTAGATGGCGCCGGCGTAGCCGTCGCGGCGGATCTGGCGGAGCAGCTCGATCGTCTGCAGCGTGTGCACTGCGCCGACCATCAGGCCGTCGTCGCGCTTGGCATAGCCGTCGTTGAGATGCACGCCCAGGAGCTTGCTGTGGCGCGCCACCAGTGCTGCGGCAAAGGCCGGCTGCTCGTCGGCATAGAGCACATGGGCGAAATCGAGCGTCACGCCGAGATTGGGCAGGCCGATCTCGCGGATCGCCAGCAATGTCGTCGCCGCGTCGGGCATCAGGCTGTAGGAACGCGGCTCGTTGGGCTTGTATTCCAGGCTGATCTCGCAGTCGGGATCATGCGCCGCCACTTCACGAATACCATCTATTTCGTGTTGCCACAGCGTCGCGTAATCGGCCTGGAAGGCATAGTCGAAGCCATCCTGGCCGAGCCACAGCGTCATCAGATTGGCGCCCGCCTCACGCACGGCGTCGATGCCGGCCTTGGTCAGGTCGATGGCTTCGCGGCGAACTGCCGGATCCGGATTGGTGAAGGCGCCGAGCTTGAAGGCGGGATTGGAGTAGTAGCGCATGGCAAAACCATTGATGGAAAGCCCAAGATCGCCGAGGTTTTGTGCCATTTCCGCAGGTTTTTCATCGACATGATCGGGAAAGTTGAGGTCGAGGTCGGTCAGCCCCGCAACCTTCGCCGCACGCGCCGCCATCTGCAGCATGGACGGCTTGCCGACAAGATCCGGCCATTCGGCCTGCGGCCGCGAGGCAAAGGAATTGAGGCGTGTGGCGAAACGATTGGCTGTCATGGATGACCCTTTGGTGAACATAACTTCACATGTATACGAGAATTTGTAAAGTCCTCATTTGAGAGCTCTAGGGAATTCGACCTTGAAGATGTGGCGGCGCCGCCAAACCGTAGGGCCTGCGCATGGTAAGGTTCCGGGCGGGCGCTGCTGATCGCAACCCTGTACAACCGCTGGCCGCCCTTGCGTCTTGCGCGCCAATTGATCATTCTCGCCGCAGTTGCACCGCGGCCGGGGGGTTCGCACATGCCGACGCTTTATGCGCTGAAACCGGCCTTCCAGGCCAGGCTGCGGCCGCTCGCCGACCGGCTGGCCGCGGCCGGCGTCACCGCCAACCAGATCACGCTGCTGGCTGCCGCCCTGTCGGTTGCCACCGGCGTTGTGGTCGCAGCCCTTGCCGGCCATCGCGCGGTCTTGCTGCTTATGCCGGTGGTGCTGTTTGCGCGCATGGCGCTCAACGCCATCGACGGCATGCTTGCGCGCGAACATGGCCAGGCCTCAACACTCGGCATGTATCTCAACGAACTCTGCGACGCCGTCTCCGACCTGGCGCTGATCCTGGCCTTTGCCGCTCTCTTCCCTGCCTGGGGGGTCGTCGCCTTTGCCGTCACAGCAATGCTTGTGGAGTTCGCCGGCGTGCTCGGCATCGCGGCAGGCACCGGGCGCAATTATGCCGGGCCGTTCGGCAAGAGCGATCGGGCGCTGGCGCTCGGCATCGTCGCCTTTCTCATCGCCTGCGGCCTGTGGGTGGAAGCCATCATGCCGTTTGTGTTTCCGGCGATGGCTACACTCTCGCTGGTGACCGCCATCAACCGGATACGCAGCGGCCTTAACGGGAGCGGCGACTGAAATTCCGGTCGCATCCGCCTGGGGAAAAAAATGCTTCACGAACCGACGATTGCTGCTTCCGCAATTGAGCAGCGGGTGGCGCAGGAGCGCAGCTTCCGCAGCCATGACGGCACCGAGATCTTCTACCGCTACTGGCCGGCGGTCGGGCAACCCGCCAGGGGCGCGGTTGTGCTGTTCCACCGCGGCCACGAGCATGGCGGCCGCATGGCGCATCTGGTCGACGAACTCGATATGCCCGGCCATGCCTTCTACGCCTGGGACGCGCGCGGCAATGGCCGCTCGGCCGGCGAGCGCGGCTATGCGCCGTCTTTTGCCGCACTTGTGCGCGACATCGATTGTTTGGTGCGCGAGATCGGCAGAGACGGTTTTTCCCAGCGCGACATCGCGCTGATCGCGCAATCTTTCGGCGCGGTGCTCGCGGCCGCCTGGGTGCATGATTATGCACCGCAGATTCGCGCCTTGGTACTGGCCTCGCCGGCCTTCTCGGTCAAGCTCTACGTGCCTTTCGCCAGGCAAGGCATTGCGCTGTGGCAGAAGATCAAGGGCCGCTTCTTCGTCAATTCCTACGTCAAGGCCAAGTTCCTGACGCAGGATCCCGAGCGCATCGCCTCCTTCGAGGCCGACCCGCTGATCACGCGGCCGATCGCTTCCAACATCCTGGTCGAGCTCTACGACCACGCCGCCCGCATCGTCTCGGATGCCCGCGCCATCACCGTGCCGACGCAATTGCTGATCTCCGGCAGCGACTGGGTTGTGCGGCATGGACCGCAGCACGAATTCTTCGTCAATCTCGCCAGCCCGGCCAAGCAGCGGCATGTGCTGCCGGGCTTCTTCCACGACACGCTGGGCGAACGCGACCGCCGCAAGGCACTCGACCTGATCAAGCCGTTCCTCGAAAGACAGTTCTCGACGCCACAGAAGCCGGTCGACCTGACCGCGGCCGACCGCGCCGGCTACACACGCGACGAGGCCGACCGGCTGGCCTCGCCGCTCGCTTTGCTGTCACCGAAAGGCCTCTATTGGGCAATGAGCCGCGCCTCGATCCGCGCGGGCGCCTGGCTGTCGTCAGGCATGAAGACCGGGATCGCCACCGGCTTCGATTCCGGCTCGACCCTCGACTACGTCTATGAGAACCAGGCGCGGGGCGCCGGTCCGCTCGGCCGCATGATCGACCGCACCTTTCTCGACGCCATCGGCTGGCGCGGCATCCGCCAGCGCAAGCTGCATCTCGAAGAGCTGATCGGCAGCGCCACTCGCACGCTGAAGGCCGCCGGCCGCACGGTCCATATCGTCGATATCGCTGCCGGCCACGGCCGCTACGTGCTCGACGCCGTCGCCAAATGCACCGAGCCGCCGGCCAGCGTTCGGTTGCAGGATTTTTCCGAGCTCAACGTTTCGCTCGGCTGCAAGCTGATCGCCGAGCGGCCCCTGCCGACCGATGTCTCGTTCCACCAGGCCGACGCCTTCGACGCCGAGATGCTTGCCGGGCTCGATCCGGCGCCGGACCTGGCCATCGTCTCCGGGCTTTACGAATTGTTTGCCGACAACGCCATGATCATCCGCTCGCTCGGCGGGCTGGCCAGGGCGATGCAGCCCGGCAGCCTGCTTGTCTACACCAACCAGCCCTGGCATCCGCAGCTCGAAATGATCGCCCGCAGCCTGACCTCGCATCGCGGCGGCCAGGCCTGGGTGATGCGCCGGCGCACGCAAGGCGAGATGGACCAGCTGGTGGCGGCGGCCGGCTTCGAGAAGCTCGACCAGCGCATCGACCAGTGGGGGATCTTCACCGTATCGGTCGCGCGGCGCGTCTGAGCATGGTCTTGCCTGTCCTTGGCCCTGCCGCCCCTTATGCCCCTGCGCGCGAGCCGTACGCTGGAATCGCGCTGCGGGCGGCGCTGTGGCTGGTCTTTCTGGCGCCGTTCTTCTACGCGAGCTACGGCTTCGCCAACTGGCTGGCGTCGCAGCGCGACGATGTCGGCAGCATCGTCTTCGCCTGGGAGCACAACATCCCGTTCATCGCCTGGACGATCGTGCCCTACTGGTCGATCAATCTGTTCTACGGCCTGTCGCTGCTGCTCAACGATACCAAGCGCGGCGTCGATCGGCTTGCCGGCCGCTATCTGACGGCGCAGATCGTCGCCGTCGCCTGTTTCATCCTGTTCCCGCTGACGGCGACCTTCGTGCGGCCGCAGACATCGGGCCTGCCAGGCTTCATGTTCGCGGTCCTCGGCGGCTTCGACAAGCCGTTCAACCAGGCGCCGTCGCTGCACATCGCGCTGCTGGTCATCATCTGGGATCATTGGCGCTATCGGCTGAAAGGCATGGCCGGCGTCGTCTGGCATGCCTGGTGTTTGCTGATCGGCGCCTCGGTGCTGACGACGTGGCAGCACCATGTCATCGATATCCCGACCGGCGCTTTGCTCGGCTTCTTCGCCCTGTGGCTGTTTCCGCGCCACGGCGAATTGCCGTTCGCCGGCTTCCGACTGACCGCTGATGCCGGCGCGCGGCGGCTGGCGCTGTTCTACGCGCTGGTTGCAGCGCTGGCGCTTGCCGGCGCCGCTGCCGGCGCCTTCGTTTTGGCGCTGTGGCTCATCCTGTTGTGGCCGGCGCTGGCGCTGGCCATCGTTGCCTTCGCCTATGCCGGAGCCGGCGCCAAAGTGTTCCAGAAAACGGCCGACGGCAGCGTCTCGCTGGCCAGCCGTGTCTTGCTGCTGCCCCACCGGCTTGGCGCCACGATCAATGCATGGATATGGACGCGCAAGCTGCCGCCGCATGTCGCCATTGCCGACGGTGTCTTCCTCGGCCGCTTTCCCACCGTCGCCGAGGCTGGCGCATTCGGCACGGTGATCGACCTTGCCGGCGAGTTGGAGCGGCCGCGCGGCGTCGCCTGCCGCTGGACGGCTGTCGCCATGGTCGATCTTTTGCCGCCCTCGCCCGAGGCGCAGGCGCAAGCGGTGGCGGCGATCGAGGACGCGCGCAGCTACGGCACGGTGCTTGTCTGCTGCGCGCTCGGCTTCCAGCGCAGCGCCGGCGCCGTCGCCGCCTGGCTGGTTGCCACCGGCCGCGCCGACACGCTGGCGCAAGCGCGAACCAAGCTCGCAGCATCGGGCCGGCCGGTGCATCTTCGGATCGCGATGGACGAGCCGGCATGAACAGTTCGAGCAATAGACGAAGCCACTTGCCAAAGTCGGCGCTGCCCCTCACCTGCCTGCCGGCATCCTCTCCCCGTATAGTGACGGGGAGAGGGGCGCCGTCATCAGCGGTTTCGCCAATCACCAGCGTTTTAGAAATGGCGCCGACACCGCGGCCAGCCTCTTCTCCCCGTCACTATACGGGGAGAAGTGCCCGGCAGGGCGATGAGGGGCGGCGCAGGCGCTTGGAAAAGGGCGGCACCAAACCTGAAGCGATTATTCCGGCATGAGTGCCCATCGAGACCAAGCCGAAGCGTTCGCCGCCGGGCTGATGACGCAGGCGGTGTGGCCGCTGTTTTTTGTGCTGGCCGCGTTGGCGGCCGCGCCGGTCATTGCCGTGGCAGCGCAGCCGCAGGCGACCACGCTGGCGGCAGCGGCGTGGCTGGTCGCGGCAGCGAGCGGCGTGGTCACTCTCGCCGTCTCGGCCCTGCTTGCCTTCGACGCGTTGCTGTTCCGGCTGATGGCCAGCCACATCAGCGAGGCCGCCGGTGGTGCCTCGGTCGACGACGTGCTGGCGCGCATGCGCGTCAAACCGGCCGCTGCCGGCATCCGCTCGCTCGACCGGCGCATCGCGGGCACGCAACGCCTGCTGATGAAGCAGCGCATCGCACTCGGCCTGTTCGTGGCGGCGTCCCTCGTCGCCTTGTCGTTCTGAGCCCGACGATGAGCAAGCTCGGCACAAGGACCTTCACCCTGCTGCAGACCGTGACCTCGGTCGGCCTGTCGGCGCTGGCCTGGGCGGTGACCGGCGTCCGGCCGATCTGGAACGGCAGCCAGCCGTCGGACCGGCAGCGCATCTACTTCGCCAATCATGCCAGCCACGGCGATTTCATCCTGCTGTCGGCCTGCCTCAGCGAGAAGCAGCGCGCCCGCACCCATGCGGTCGCTGCCGCCGACTATTGGGGAAAATCGCGGCTGCGCCGGTTCATCGCGCAGGACATGCTGTCCTCCGTGCTGATCCACCGGCAGTGGACCGATGAGGCGCAGAACCCGATCTCGGTCATGCTGTCGGTGCTCGATGAGGGCCATTCGCTGATCATCTTCCCCGAGGGCACGCGCAACATGACCGACCAGCCGCTGCTGCCGTTCCGCTCCGGCCTTTACAATCTGTCGATGGCGCGGCCCGACGTCGAACTCATCCCGTGCTGGATCGAGAACATGTCGCGGGTGCTGCCCAAGGGCCAGTTCGTGCCGGTGCCGCTGCTCTGCCGGGTGGTCTTCGGCGCGCCGATCGCCATTGCGCCCGGCGAGGAACGCCGCGCCTTTCTCGACCGCGCCCGCCAAACGCTGCTGGCGCTGAACCCCCGCCCGCCAACGCATGATGCGGAAAAGTGGAATCCGGTTTTCCGGAAAACATCATGCGGCCAAAACAGCGTGGAGCCCAAAGAGCGTAGAGCCGAAAGAGCTAGAGATCGTGCCGGATCCGATATCCGGCACGATCCTCACAGCCACGATGCTCCAAGAGACGACTAGCACAACATGCCAATGCACGAGACCCTTATCATAGTTGTCGGCCTCACTGCGGTGCTGACCACGGCAAGCCTGGTCGCCGGCATCCTGTCGTGGCGCGCGCCGAAGCCGCTGTCGTCGACGCTGGTCAATCTCAACCAGCGCATCAACGCCTGGTGGGTGATGGTGGTGGCGATCACCGTCGCCTTCTTCTTCGGCCGCGCCGGCATGACCATCCTGTTCGCGCTGATCTCGTTTGCCGCCTTGCGCGAATTCGTGACGCTGACGCACAGCCGCCGCAGCGACCATTGGGTGCTGCTCGGCATGTTCGGCCTCATCATCCCGTTCCAGTACTGGCTGGTGTGGACCGCCTGGTACGGCCTCTTCACCATCTTCATCCCGGTCTACTGCTTCCTGCTGATGCCGGCGATCACCGCGCTGCACGGCGACACCGAGCGCTTTCTCGAGCGCGTCTCGGCGCAGCAATGGGCGGTCATGATCTCGGTCTACTGCGTCAGCCACGTGCCGGCGCTGCTGACGCTCGACGTGCCCGGCTTCGACGGCCGCAACTTGTTGCTGGTCGCTTTCCTGATCATCACCGTGCAAGGCAGCGACGTGCTGCAATACATCTTTGGCAAGCTGTTCGGCAGGCACCTGATGTCGCCCAAGGTTTCGCCGTCGAAGACCTGGGAAGGGCTGGTCGGCGGGCTGGCGACGTCGAGCCTGCTTGGCGCGCTGCTGTCGTTCCTGACGCCGTTTTCGCCGCTGCAGGCGGCGGGTGTCGCCTTCATCGCCTGCCTGATGGGCTTCCTCGGCGGGCTGGTCGCCTCCGCCATCAAGCGCGACCAGGGGGTGAAGGACTGGGGCCATCTGATCGAGGGCCATGGCGGCATGATGGACCGCGCCGACAGCCTGGTCTTCGCCGCCCCGGTTTTCTTTCACACGGTGCGCTATTTCTGGACGTGAGGGCGAGCTACGACCTCAGAGGCTGTTTCGAAAGTCGCTCCGGCGAGTCATATGGTGGTGGTTTCGAGAACCGGAGCGCAGCGGACATTTGGGTCCGTGAGCACCGGAAGCACAGAAAACGCCATCAGATGGCCGCCGGAGTAGAGTTTCCAAACAGTCTCTTACTTTGCAGCCGCAAGCGGCGCCTTCCTGGCCGGGCGCGGCCGGCGGCGCATGCGGCGCTTGGCAGCGACCTTCAGCGCAACCGGCGGATCGCTCGACAATGCGCCCAGAACGGCTTCGACCATGCCAAACGCCACAAAATCGGCGTTGATGTCATTGGTCCATTCGACTTCTGTCTTTTTGTCGTCGCCGTCCTTCGACCAGAACACGATCCCTACCCGCAGCGCCGACCTGGCACGTTTCAGCCGACGAACAAGAAAACGGGCGTGCTTGACCGAGTCGCGGTTCAGGAATCCGACCACAACGGTGTCGACAGCGTCGAGCTCGAGCCGGCGAATGCCAGTCGGATCCATATCGGCAAAGCTCGCCTTCGAGACCGTCGCCCCCTGGACTTCGAGCACCTGCGCCAGCATGGCGGCGGCGGCATCGTCGAGTTCGCCGCGGCCGCCGGCACACAGCACCGACATGTCAGTGCCATCCGGCAGCTCAGTGTCGTCCTCGCCCTCCGCTTGAGCCTGCTTGTCCCTGTCCCTGTCCCTGTCCCTGTCCCTATCCCTATCCCTGTCCCTGTCCCTGTCCTTGTCCCTGTCCTTGTCCTTGTCCTTGTCCGCCGGCGCAGGTTCGGCTGTGGCCGGATCATCGTCCTCCTCCGCTTCCTCCCGTGCGCTGTCGTCGAGGTTCGCCACCAGCATCTGGGCGCTGGCCGCCACCCGCCGTCTTTGCTCATCGCCCATGACGCCGCGCACCCGATCCTGCTCGCCGAGCAGCAGTGCGGCAATGGCGACCTTGTCATAGAATTCGAACAGATATTTTTCCTCCAGCATCTCCTCGGCGTGATCCGTGGCTTCCTCTGGATCGCCGGCCAGCAGCCGTTGGTAGAGCCGGGCGTGGGGTTCGAGCACCGGTTCGTTGCCGAACAGGACGTCGAGGAATTCGAATTGCGGCACGTGCCTGCCGAGCACGACGAGGCAGACCGTGAGCGGCGTCGACAGGACCAGGCCCAGCGGGCCCCAGAGCCAGGTCCAGAAGATCGCCGCAACGATGATGGCCAATGGCGAAAGCCCCGTTCGTGAACCGTAGAGCCACGGTTCGACGACATTGCCGGTGATCATTTCCATGACCACGAACAGACCGGCGGTCCACAGCACGAGCGACCAGCCAGGCGCCACGGCAAGCGCCAGGAACAGCGGCAGCAGCGCACCAATGATCGGGCCGATATAGGGAACAAAGCGCAGCGCCAGCGCCAGCAAGCCCCACAGCAGCGCATTGGGTATCCCCAGAATCCAAAGCCCTGCTGTAACCGGTATGGCATAGACGATATTCACGACCAACTGCATGAGAAGATACCGGCCGACCCGCTTGCCGGCATCCTGGAGCGCCTCGGTAGTTCGATGAAGATCACCATAGCCGACGAGGCGTATGAAACGGTCGCGCAGGTCCTCGCGCTCGAGCAGCATGAATATGACGACGACGACGATCAGGCCTGCCGACGCCAGCGGGCTGATCAGCGGGCCGATCAGGTTCTGCAGAACCTGCAGCGGCCTTTCGCGTGCGATGATCTCGACAGGCACCGGATCGCGCCGTGGCTGATCCGCAGCGGGCGGTGAGGTTTCCTGCCTGTCGAGTTCCTGGCCAACGCGTTCGATCGCCTCGCTCAGCCTGGCGATGACGCCGCCGCCGACGCCGGTCTCCTTCAGGGATCGGACTTTGGTCAGGATATTTGACTGGTAAAGCGGGATGTTCTGCGCCAGTTCGCTGACCTGCGTGGCGACAATGAAGGAGAACAGCGCAAGGACGGTGAATGCGCCCAGCACACTGGCGATGACCGCAGGAAGACGGGGAATGCCGACCCGTTTGAGTGCCGACACCAAGGGTGCAAGCGCAAAGGTCAGCAGCAGCGCGATTGCGATCGGCAGGAAAACCTCGCGCCCGAAATACAGGGCCGCAACCGCCGCCACGACGGTCGCGACGGTGGGCAGCGACATGCGCGGCAGGGCCATGGCAGCCGAAACAACGCCCACCAGCCCGGGCTCCGACGGATGCATGCCGTTTCGCCGATTGGCCGCCACTTGATGCCTCCACCCTGCCATGACCATGATCGGGCATATTGAGCCGGCATGCAACGTCCCCACCTTCGTGCCAGCGAGACCCGCGCGAGCGACAAGCGGTCTTCGTCTCTCGCTCAGCCCGGGGTCAGACGGCCCGGTGTCAGGCGGAATGGCTCAGCCAATGACGGTCGAACACGTCGACGATGGCGCGGAATTCGGCCGGCGGGATCTGGCTGGCGCCGCCGTCGCTGTCTCCGACGAGGAATTGCGCCAGCTGCCGGTCAACCGCTTCCGTCTGCTCGACGGACAGGCCAAGCGATGCCAGATCGGCGGCGATCGATCCGTCGGGCGGCAGATATCCGCCCCATGCCTGGGGCGCCGGATTGCGCAAGCGGACCATCAGGATTCGGGTCAGCGACGGCTGCGGCTCCGGGCCGATGATGGTGGTGCCGCACAAATAGCCGCCAAGCACGCTTCCCGGCCGCGAGTGCGGAAACAGGCACAAGAAGAATTGCGCTTCGCCGCTGGCTTCCTTCAGATGCGCATAAAGCCCGCGTTTTGCCGACGTCATCTGCCCACCGAGCAGCAGCTGCCCGGTCGGCAAGGCCTCGCGATAGGCGGCGGTCAGGCCGTTCGCCCCCGGCCCGACCTCAATCGACAAGCTGCCCCTGATCAGCTGGCCGCGATAGTAGGGCGACAAGGCGCTCGAATAACAGGCGTAGGTTCCGGCAAGGGCCAATCCAGGGCTCCGCTCCTCATGCCCGGCAGCGGTTTCGAAATGCGCATTGGCGCGGCGCTCCAGTTCGGCCCTGTCGATGCCGTGGCGGGCACAGATCGCCGCGGTAAAACCTGGCAGGTCGCTCTCGGCGATCCAGGCGCCGGGCTGCTCCAGCTTGAGCAGCTTCGTCCAGTCGTCGTAGACGCTGAGCTCGCGTGGCTGGGAGCGCCCCTGCAGCCATTTATCGGCGCGGCCGAGGTCGAACGCCGTCTTCGGGTTGACGCCCCGGAACGCCGCCGCAAGGTCCTTGCGGGTGACGGTCCCCAGCACGGCCGCGGTCAGCCGCAATTTCTGCGCGATATGCTGTGCCATCCTACCCGCCCCTTTATGCCGCCGCGAGGATAGCACGCGCCGGCTATACTTTTCCACAAGCTAATATTCCAGAAATTCCGGAGAATTCCACGCCCCTCCACGCGCCTGCGCTTTTCGCCCCGCCGGGCGGCGCTAAGGTCGCGCAGGGCAGGGGCAAGTTATGAAACTCACGCTATTTAGGCCTGAATACCAAGACCCTTCCTCAGTCATTTGAACGACGGCGAAGCCGAGCTCTCGGCACCGGCACAAACCAGCGTAGATGCCGCCTCAACAAGGAAGGAATAATTCGATGTCCTGGATTGCCTCCCCCAAAATCCCTTTCACCGCGGTTGCGGCTGGATCCGCTGCACTGCTGCTGCTGACCTTCGGGCCGGATGGACCGTCGCGTGCCGCTGCCGGCTCGCGCGCGGCAGCGACATATGGCAAGGCGGCTCCTGCGGCGCCGGTCATCGATCCGACGCGCATCGAAGTCGACGGCGGCGCGCACGTGATTCGCTTTTTCATCGACGGCAAGCAGGTCGCCCTGCTCGACTCGAACGGCTTCAGGGATTGATCTTAACACCAGCGTTGGCCGCGACATTGAGCGGCCAAGCGCAACTGGATGTCTGGGTTCTGTCGCGGCCGCTCCAAGCTTCGGCCTGATGCGGCTGCAAGCCTACACGTGCCGGCAACTGCTCACATTGTACTTTTCCACAAGCTAATATTCCAGAAATTCCGGAGAATTCCACGTCCTTCCACACAGCGGCCGTGTTCGGGCCGGCGGCCGCGGTTAACCTTACGTTAACCATGGAGGGACCTCGTCATGAAACTTGCCCTGTCTGCACTTCTCACCGTGCTCGCACTTTCGCAAGCCGTGGAGGCCAAGACGAAAGCCGTTGCCACCGATGCCAAAGCGTCCTCAGCCGAGAAAAACCGGCCGCCGCTCGACAACAAGTCCACCAGCGGGATCACGTCGTCTGATGCGACGGCGGCGCCAGCCGACAACAATGGATCCAGTCTGTATCCGCCGGCGATCTATTTCAATTTCTAGAGTCCCTCCATCCGTTGTGGGGCTCAATCTTTAACCGGCCGTACGCCGCTTGCGGTGTCCGCGATCGACGGGTCCGCATTTCGACAGGTCACCTGTTCGACAGGTCACCTGTTCGACAAGTCACTTGTTCGACAGGCCACTTGATCGACAGGCTTAGCCGGCGGCTCCCCAGGCTGTGATCCTCCACCTTCCGGTGAAATCGGCTTCAACCACGAGGCATCGCCGACTTCGACGGGCGATACGGCCTCCTGACATGAGCAACAAGGGTGCCCTGCCCGCTTCACGCGCCAGCGATGGCAAAGTTGCCACCACGCTTGACCTTGCCCCCATCCGCCGGATAGTGCGCTATCCCCTTCGATGAAAGACCCTGATATGACAGACGCGATCGCAAGAGACAGCAACGGCGCCCAGTTGAACGAGGGCGATTCCGTCACCCTGATCAAGGATTTGAAGGTCAAGGGCACGTCGGAGACGATCAAGCGCGGCACGCTGGTGAAGAACATCCGCCTCACCGCCAATCCCGGCGAGATCGAGTGCAGCACCAAGCAGGTCAAGGGCCTGGTGCTGAAGACCGAGTTCCTGAAAAAGGCGTGATCGCGCCCGGCACTCAGGTGCGTAACCGGCCGCCCCCGGCGCCACTCCTTGAAAGCGCGCGAAACTGCGATATATCAATGACTAAGCGTGCGTTGCACGCGACGTAGTGCTTTGGTCAAGCTTCATCTGTGGAGGTTGTCATGGCAAACGATCTGATGGAAGGAAAGAAGGCCCAGGATTGGATCAACCTGATCCTTGCGGCATGCCTGTTCATCTCACCCTGGGTTATCGGCTTCGCTGCTGAAACCGCTGCTGCCTGGAACGCCTGGATTGCCGCGGTCGTGCTCGGCGCCTTGGCGCTCGCGGCGCTTTCAGTATTCGCCGAATGGGAAGAGTGGGTGAACCTTGTCGTCGGGCTCTGGCTGATCGCGTCGCCCTGGCTGCTCGGCTTCGTGGCAAACGCCAACGCAATGGCGACCCACGTTGTCCTCGGCGTGCTGGTGGTTGCGGCATCGGCCTGGGCAGTCTGGGACTCCCGTCATCATCCGCCAGCGCATGCGTGATCGGTGACGACTGATGCTTGTCGCCCAAAAGCATGCCCTCGGGCCTGACCCGAGGGTGCGCAGCGGTTTTGGGGGTAACGACAGGCACAGAAACAAAGACTTAAAGCGCGTCGATTTCCTTTCGAACGCGAGGCGCTTTAAGGGAGGAGCGCGGCGCGCGAGCGGCGGGCTCCTTCTAAAGCCTGAGATCGGGCCCGCTAGAGTGTTTTTGCAGCCAGGAGGAATCTGGCGTTGCAGAAATGCGGCTAAAACGAACAGATAGAGCGGACGCCAGTCAAATTCGCACGCCTCCCGCCCGCCGTATCCCGGCCAAATTGTCTTTTTGTGCTCCAAAATCCCGCCGCCCAAAGTCCGCCGCCGCGGATGCGGATGGCAGCGCTGGCGCGGCGTTCGCTGAGGACGCACCGACGAGCATGCCGCACTGCACCCGGCAAACTTCCACTTATGTTGCACTGCGTTAGATTTGTTGCATTGCAATATCAATGCATTGCGTCGAGTCTTCGCACGGGTGGCTTTTCAACGATTTCGCGAGGTTTTGCCGTGTCAGCATCGTTTCGGCCTGATATCGAAGGGCTGCGTGCGTTGGCGGTGTCCGGCGTCGTCGCGTTCCATTTTGGTCTGTCGGACCTGCCTGGCGGCTTCACCGGCGTCGACATCTTCTTCGTCATCTCCGGCTACCTGATCACCGGCCAGCTGCTGCGGGAAATCGCCGAGGACGGCAGGCTGGACCTGTGGCGGTTCTATGCAAGGCGCGCCCGGCGCCTGCTGCCGGCCTCGCTGTTCGTCATCTTCGCCACGCTGGTCGCCGGCTACTTCATCCTATCGCCGGACGAACAGTCGCTCTATTCGAAAGGCGCCATGTTCGCCTCGGCCTATGCGATTAATTTCTGGCTGATACGCTGGTCGTTCGACTATTTCGCCCCCGATGCGGCGAACAACCCCTTCATCCACTTCTGGTCGCTCTCGGTCGAGGAGCAGTTCTATTTCGTATGGCCGGGGCTGCTTCTGCTGGCGGCATGGCTGCGCCCGGGCAAGCGCACGGCGATCCTGGTGATCGGCCTCACCGGCGCGGTGTCGTTCGCCGTCTGCGCCTGGCTCACCACCGTGGCGCAGCCCTGGGCCTTCTATTTCTCGCCGCTCAGGGCCTGGGAATTCGCCGCCGGCGGCCTGGCGACGATGGCACCGGTAAAATTCTGGCGAGAGCGCCCACAACTGGGCGCAGCACTGGCATGGCTTGGCCTGGCGCTGATCGCCGGTGCCTATCTGACCTTCAGCGAGCAGGACACCCCCTTCCCCGGCTTTGCGGCGGTGGTGCCGGTGGCCGGCACCGTGCTCCTGCTGCTCAGCGGCTCCGGCAATGTCCAAAGAGGGCCGAGCGCCATGCTGGCGCTGCCGCCCCTGCAATGGGTGGGGAAACTTTCCTACTCACTTTACCTCTGGCACTGGCCGGTCATCGTCTATGCGACGATGATGGTGCCCGACCTGGCCTGGCCGGGGCGGCTTGCCTGCGCCGCATTGACGCTGGCGCTGTCGCTCTTCACCTATAATTTCATCGAAAACCCGATCCGTCGCAATGGCTGGCTGATGGCGAACGCGGCGCGCGCGCTAGTCCCCGCCGCAATGCTGACCGGCGCCGGCGTCGTGGCGACTTACGCCAATGCGCGCCTTGCCGTGGACGGCCTCGACCCCTCGCAACGCATCGTTGCCGAAACCGCCGCGCAGCCCTCTACCGCGCGCGCCAAGGTAGGCTGCGTTGTCGACTACGAGACAGTGACGCCGAGGGCCTGCGAGTTCGGCGCCAAGAATGCCGAGCGCTCGATGGCGCTGTTCGGCGATTCGCATGCCGATCACTGGTCGACGCCGCTGATCGAGGCGGCGAAGAAGAACGACTACAAGGTCGTCACCTGGCTCAAAGCCGCCTGCCGGGCATCGCGGCTGACGGTCTGGAGCTCGAAGCTGAAGCGTGACTACACCGAGTGCGATCAATGGCGCGAGCAATCGATCAAGGAGATCATCGCCCTGCGCCCGAGCTTGGTGGTGATCTCGGAAATCTCGCTGACCAGTTCGCGCAAACTGTCGCCCGACGCCCGGCAATCCGAAAGCCTCGATCAGGACTGGCAGGGCGGCCTGCGCGCAACGCTGGAGGCGTTCAGCCAGGCCGGGCTGAAAGTCGCCTTCATCCGCGATGTGCCGTTCAACACCCTGTTTGTCGACACCTGCGTGGCCCGCGCGCTGTGGCGTGGACAGACGCCATCGGTATGTGACGCGCCGCGAACCGACGCCGCCAACGACGCCATGGCCGCGGTGGAGCGTGACATCGTGCGCGCCGTCCCCAATGCGACCTACATCGACATGACCGACCGGTTCTGCGACGCCAAGACCTGCCATGTCTTCATCGATGGCAAGCTGGCCTATCGCGACCGCCACCACATGGCGACGCCCTTTGCGCAAACACTGGAGCCGACGGTCGAGCGCGCGCTGTTCTCGACCGGGGCGGCCGGGAAGTAAGGCGCGCAAGACGCGCCTTTCACCAGCGTCTCGGTGCCCCCAGTCTCAGTGCAAGCCAAACTCGCGCAGCAGTTCTTCGCGGTAGCGCACGAACCGGCTCTCGCTGCGATCGCGGGGGCGCGGCAGTTCAACCTCGACCAGGCGTGCTGTGCCGCCCTTCTCCCTGGGCAGGATCAGCACCCTGTCGGCAAGATAGATCGCTTCTTCCAGATCATGGGTGACCATGACCATGGTGACGTTCTCCTCGCTCCAGATGCGTGCCAGTTCCTCCTGCATGCCGATCTTGGTCATGGCGTCGAGCGCGCCTAGCGGCTCGTCGAGCAGCAGGATTTCAGGTTGCACGGTCAAGGCCCGGGCAATGCCGACGCGCTGTGCCATGCCGCCCGAAAGCTGCCTGGGATAGGCATCGCTGAATTCGGCCAGGCCGACGAGCGCGGTATAGAAGCGGGCCTTGTCCTCGGCCTCCGCCTTGGGCACGCCCCGCACTTCGAGGCCAAAGGCGACGTTGCCGAGCACCGTCAGCCAGGGCAGCAGGCGCGGTTCCTGGAAGATGACCGCGCGCTCGGCGCCGACGCCATGGACCGGCCTGCCGTCGATCGCGACACCGCCGCTGTCGGCGGCCTCAAGACCGGCAAGGATGCGCAGCAGCGTGGTCTTGCCCGATCCGCTGACGCCGACGATGACGAGACATTCGCCGGAGCGGATGTCGAGGTTGAGCGCCCTCAGCACGGCAAGCAGGCGCCCGCCGAGGGTGAAGGATTTGGAGAGGTCGCGTATCGTGACCTCGCCGCCGCTTGTGCTGGCCATGGCCGTCTCCCGATCAATTGGTTTTCGTTTCGCCGCGCCCGTAAAGAATATCCGCGGCTTTCAGCCTGCCCTTGGGCAGCCGGCCGTCGCGCTCGAGCACGCCGATCCAGAAGTCTATGTCGCGGTCGTCGGCCTTCGCCCCTTCGCGCAGCCCGAAGCCGGTCCAGTAGCGCGCCAGCTCGCCATTTTCGCCGCGTTTATCGAGGATCTCCGCAAGCACCTTGCGCGCCTCGTTCGGGTTCTGGCGCGACCAGTCGGCGGCGCGGGCCGACTGTTCGACGAAATTGCGGGCGCCATCCGGATGCGCCGCGATGAAGTCGCGCCGCAGGACAATGAAGCCGCCGGCCAGTTCGCCCAGCACGTCGGTGTCGTTGAACACGCCGCGCACACCGCCCTTGTCGACCAGCGCGCCGGCAAACGTCGCCTGCCAGTAGCCCAGTGCCGCGATATCGACCTGGCGTGACCGCAAGGTCTGTTCAAGCTGCGGCCCGGGCACGACGACGAGGTTGGCGGCATCAGGCGGCAGGCCGACGCCGTGCAGCGCCTCGCGGACGGTATAGTCGAGATGGGCGCCGAGCGTGTTGACCGCAATGGTGTTGCCGGCGATGTCGGCAATCGATTTGATCGGGCTGTCTTCCAGCACGTAGAAGATGCTGCGCACTTGGCCGTTGATGCCGTTGCTTGGATAGGCAGCGACGAAGTCGTTGCCGCCGGAGATCGAATTGATCACCGCAGCGGTTGCGGCCGAGCCGAGATCGACGCTGCCGGAGGCGAGCGCGAACAGCGATTCCGGGCCGCCGCTGGAGTACCCGACATTCTCAAGCTTGACGCCGACGTCCTTGAAATAGCCGAGCGCGTCCGCCAGCTCATGCGGCGAGATGCTGCCACGGCTGGCGAGGTAGCGCAACGTGACCGGCGCGGCTTGCGCAACGGCAAAGCGAGGCAGGCCGGAGGCGATGATGCCGGCGGCAAAGGGAGCGCCTGCAAGCAGGGAACGGCGAGTGATTGGCATGGTTCGGACTTTCGTGTTGGAGGATCGGGCCTGTTGGAGAGGATGGTTGAAAGCTGGTCAGTCGATGGGATTGCTCCAGCGGCAGAGCCGCCGCTGCAGGCCGACCAGCGCCTGGTTGGCGATCAGGCCGAGGCCGGCAAGGATGACGATCGCTGCAAACATCAGCGGGATCTGGAAGTTGTACTGCGCGTTCATCACCTGGAAGCCAATGCCCTTGTTGGCGCCGATCATTTCGGATGCGATCAGCAACAAGAGCGCCGTGGTCGCACTCAGCCTCAAGCCGACGAAGATCGAAGGGACGGCCCCCGGAAGCACGACCCGGCGAAACGCGGTGACCCGCGTGGCGCCGTAGACCCGGGCCATCTCGAGCAGTTTCGGATCGACTTGCTTGACGCCGCTGATGGTGTTGAGCAGCAGCGGAAACAGCGTCGCCCAGAAGATGACGAAGACCTTTGATGCCTCCCCCAACCCGAGCAGCAGGATGAACACCGGATAGAGCGCAAGCGCCGAGGTCTGCCGGAAAACCTGCAGGATCGGGTCAAGCGCGGTTTCGACGGCGCGCACCTGGCCCATGAACAGACCAAGCGGGATGGCAACCGCCCCCGCCGCCGCGAAGGCGAGGCCGGCGCGCTGCAGGCTGATGGCGATATCGCCAAGCAAGGTGCCGCCGGCCAGACCATTCCACAGTGCGGAGACGATCGTGTCGACCGGCGGCAGCACCGCGGCGTTGACCCATCCCGCGCTGCTCGACACCTGCCAGATCGCGAGGAAGCCGATCAGGATGCCGTAGCGGGACAGGAAGCGGATGACAGTGCGGTTGGCCAGGCGCGGGAAATCGGCGCCAAGGCCGGTTCTGCCGTCATGTGCATCGATCGTCACCCGCTGCTCGATGTGTTGCAAACTCATCGTCTTGCCCTTTGCTTCAAGAGAATCTATTCGGCGGCCAGCACCTTGGAGCGGGCGGCGGTCCAGGGGTTTTCCGGCCGCCTGAGGCCGAGATTCTCGCGCAGCGTCCTGCCCTCGTAGGCGGTGCGGAACAGGCCGCGACGCTGCAGCTCGGGGATCACCAGGTCGACGAAATCGTCGAGCCCGCCGGGCAGCCACGGCGGCAGGATGTTGAAGCCGTCGGCGGCGTCATTGCCGAACCATTCCTCCAGCTGATCGGCAACCTGCGCCGCGCTGCCGATCACGGTGTAGTGGCCGCGGGCCGTCGCCACCCACTGGTAGAGCTGGCGGATGGTGAAGTTGTGCTCGTCGGCAATCTGGCGGATCAGCGCCTGGCGGCTCTTCATGCCTTCGGTTTCCCGGCTCGGCGGCAGCGGTCCGTCGAGCGGGTAACCCCTGATGTCGAGCGTCTGGCCGGCCAGCCCATTGAGCAGGGCCACGCCATCCTCGGGCAGGATCAGCTCGTTCAGCTGCTGGTACTTGGCGCGGGCTTCCTCTTCGGTGCGGCCGACGAAGGGGGCTACGCCCGGCATGATCAGCACCTGCCCGGGATCGCGGCGGACTGCCGCCACGCGCGCCTTGATATCGCGGTAGAATTCTTGCGCCGAGGCCAGGTTCTGATGGGCGGTGAAGATGACCTCAGCCGACTGGGCGGCGAGCTTGCGTCCGTCCTCCGACTGCCCGGCCTGCACCACCACCGGGTGGCCCTGAACCGGGCGCGGCACATTGAGCGGACCTTTGATGCTGAAATGCTGGCCCTTGTGGTCGATGTCGTGAAGCTTGTCCTTGTCGTAGAAGCGCCCCGACTTCTTGTCGCGGATGAAGGCATCGTCTTCCCAGCTGTCCCATAGCGCCTTGACCGTCTCGACATGTTCATGCGCGCGGGCATAACGCTCGGCGTGGGCAGGCTGCGTCTCGCGATTGAAATTGCGCGCGGTCTCGTCACCCGCCGAGGTCACCACATTCCAGCCGGCCCGGCCGTTCGACAGCAGGTCGAGCGAGGCGAACTTGCGGGCGAGCGTATAGGGCTCCTCATAGGTGGTGGAGGCGGTGGCGATGAAGCCCAGATGCGTGGTGAGCGGCGCCAATGCGGCAAACAGCGTCACCGGCTCGAACCCGGCGATCTTGGCATTGCCGCCTTCGCGGGCGCCGAGGCCGACGGTCAGATTGTCGGCCAGGAAATAGGCGTCGAACAGGCCGCGCTCGGCGGTCAGCGCGAGCTGCCTGTGGAACTCGAAATTCGTCGCGCCGTCGGCCGGCGCGTCAGGATGGCGCCAGGCTGCGATATGCTGTCCGCCACCGGGCAGGAAAGCACCAAGCTTGATCTGCCTCGACTTGCTGGGTCTGGTCATTGCGGGCTCCTTCTGAGCTGTGCGGGAAGCGAATTGAGGACACGGGGCCGGTATTCAGGCGGCAAGACCGACGCTGCGTGGCACCGCACGGCATGCTTCGGCGACCGCTTGGCTGGCGCGAGCATGGATGGCTTCGGACACCAGCACGCCGTTGGCGAAGTCCTTGTCGGAGGCGTAGATCGCGGTCGGCAGGGTCAAAGCCTCGAAGAAGCCGAACAGCGGCCGCAGCTGATGTTCGACCACCAGCGAATGACGATCGCCGCCGCCGGTTGCAGCAAGGATCACCGGCTTTCCCCGCAGGGATGACGGGTCGAGCAGGTCGAAGAAATGCTTGAAAAGCCCGGTGTAGCTGCCTTTGAAAGTCGGCGAGCCAACCACCAGAACGTCGGCGCCCAGCAATCGCTCGACGATGTTCCTGGCCGATGGATCCAGATCGCCAATGCGCCTTGCCAGCGGAAACGACCGACCGAGATCCTCGATGTCGAAAACGGTCGAGGCTGCACCGGTGCTGCTCGCCACCTCCGCAACGATGTGGCTGATGAACGCCTTGGTCTTCGACGGACGGGTCAGGTTGCCCGACAGCCCCACCACCAGATTTTTCGACATTTGGGCTCCTCGCAAAACGCTTGTGTGCATTAACTCTACTAAGTTTATAGAGTTTAATGAGAAAGAAGATTTCAAAACGAGCCCGCCAAGCGGATTGAGTTTGCGGCACATCGCCGTTGATTGGTTCTTTCGACGCGAAATGCGAACGGCGAGTTCGGCAACGGCGCCTTGACCGCATTCCGGCCATGCGTTGATGATCTCACACCAAAGGCATCGCCCCGGAGGATTCGCATGAAAACAGCCGTTCTGACCTACCTGCTCCTGGCCATTTTGCTGGCGTCGCCGGCGCAGGCGGGCTGGAAGCCGGTCGAGAAGGTCGAGACCTACGCCGTTTCAGGGCAGACCGGTCCCCAGCTCCATGCCTCGATGGGCGAGCGCGGTCCGACGATCGGCAAAAGCAGGGTCCGCGCCATGGCCTATACCAATTTCAAGCTGACCTGGGTCAGGGACTATCAGCGGCAAGGCAATGCCTGTGTGCTGGTGTCGGCGCGCCCAAAACTCATCATAACCTATACCTTGCCCAAAGCGTCCGGGCCGGTGCCGGCCGCCGTGCAGAAGAGCTGGGACGTTTTCGCCGCTGGCCTCGCCGCCCACGAAAAGGTGCATGGCGACATCATCGTCGACATGGTCCGCAAGATCGAGACGGCGACCATCGGCCTGTCCGTCGCCGACGATCCCGGCTGCAAAAAGATCAGGACCGAAATGACCACGCGGCTTGCCGAACTCTCCCAGGCGCAGCGGCAGGCAAGCCGCGATTTCGACCGGGTAGAATTCGCCCCGCGCGGCAATCTGCAGCGGCTGATCGTCGCTTTGCTGATGGGGCGGTAGTATTGTGACGCCTGAGCGAGGCACCCCCCTCTGCCCTGCCGGGCATCTCCCCCTCAAGGGGGGAGATTGCGCCTTCGCGTCGCTCCGGCCTCAATCGCCGATGTTGAAGGACGAGGTGCGGCGTTGCGGTCAGCCAATCTCCCCCCTTGAGGGGGAGATGCCCGGCAGGACAGAGGGGGCGCCGTAGAGTGCAGGCCTCGCCTCACCCCGTCACCGGCGTCCACATCACATCCTCGACC
The DNA here is from genome assembly GCF_055811455.1 of Mesorhizobium sp. WSM4845. Classification (NCBI taxonomy): domain Bacteria; kingdom Pseudomonadati; phylum Pseudomonadota; class Alphaproteobacteria; order Hyphomicrobiales; family Phyllobacteriaceae; genus Mesorhizobium; species Mesorhizobium sp. WSM4845. The sequence continues at coordinate 39,454 of NZ_JBVVQA010000023.1, read as the reverse complement.
CGCATCGCCCCCGTCGCCAGCATCACCAGCCGGTCGAAGCCGAGTGCGGCGCCGCTTGCCTGCGGCATGATGGCCAGTGCGGCGAGGAAATCCTCGTCGATCGGATAGCGTTCGCCGTAGATGCGCTGCTTCTCGTCCATTTCGAGGATGAAGCGCCGGCGCTGCTCGTCGGCGTCGGTCAGCTCGCCGAACGCATTGGCCAGCTCGACGCCGCAGCAATAGAGCTCGAAGCGCTCGGCGGTCCTCGGGTCATCGGCGCTCGGCCGGGCAAGGGCGGCCTCCGAGATCGGATAGCCGTAAAGAATGGTGGCGCGCCCCTGCCCCAGCGCCGGCTCGATCTTTTCCACCAGCACCCGACTGAACAGATCGGCCCAATTGTCGTCGGGCGCGGTGCGCAAGCCCGCCTGGACCAGAGCCGCATGCAGCGCCTCGCGATCGGTGCTGCCGTCGGCGGCGACCGTGACCAACAGATCGATACCGGCATAGCGGATAAAAGCCTCGGCGACGCTCAACCGTTCCGGCTCGGCGAACGGATCGGCCTCGCGGCCGCGAAAGGCGAAGCGTTTCGTGCCGGCGCGCTCGGCGGCCAGCGCGACAAGCCCGGCGCAATCCTGCATCAGGCTGTCGTAGGTCTCATCGGCCCGGTACCATTCGAGCATGGTGAAGGACGGATGGTGCAATGGGCCGCGCTCGCGGTTGCGATAGACGGCACTCAGGCTGAAGATGCGTTTCTCGCCGGCGGCGAGCAGCTTCTTGCAGGCGAATTCCGGCGAGGTGTGCAAATAGAGCGGCTGGTGCCGCCCATCTGGGCCGAGCGCCTCGGTGGCGAAGGCCGACAGATGCGCCTCGTTGCCGGGCGAGACCTGCAGCGCCGCGGTCTCGACTTCGACGAAGTCGCGGCGGGCAAACCAGTCGCGCACGGCCGCGGTGATGGCGTTGCGCAGGATCAACCGCGGCCGCCGGTCGGCGTGAACATCAGGCGTCCACCAGGGCGAGGCGGCAGTCATGGCGACAGGATTTGCATCGAGGACTGGCGATTGCCGCCAAGATGCGCTAGGCCGCACCGAACGGCTCCCGCAGTCGATTTGCGCCATTCGGCGCTCCCAGGCCAGTCAACGCTGTTAGGAATAAAGCCCGTGAAGGTCATCGCCAGTTCCCTACGCAAAGGCAATGTCGTCGAAAAGGACGGCAAGCTCTATGTGATCCTCTTTGCCGAAAACATCCATCCGGGCAAGGGCACGCCGGTGACCCAGCTCGACATGCGCCGCATCTCCGACGGGGTGAAGGTTTCGGAGCGCTACCGCACCACCGAGCAGGTCGAGCGCGCCTATGTCGAGGAGCGCGAGCATACCTTCCTCTACCACGACGCCGAAGGCTATCATTTCATGAACCCGGAAAGCTATGACCAGGTCGCGGTGCCGGAAAGCGTGGTCGGCGAGATGGCGCCCTATCTCAAGGAAGGCATGGCGGTGCAGATTTCACAGTACAACGGCATCGCCATCTCGCTGGTGCTGCCGCAGCGCGCCACCTTCGAGGTGGTCGAGACCGAGCCGGTGACCAAGGGCCAGACGGCGTCCTCATCCTACAAGCCGGCGACGCTGTCCAACGGCGTGCGCACGCTGGTTCCGCCGCACATCACCGCCGGCACCCGCGTGGTGGTGATGACGGCTGATGCCGCCTATGTGGAGCGCGCCAAGGACTGAGAGGCAGGATCATTTTTGTCGTCGCTGAAGGTGTCGCGCGCGATGAATGCCAGGGCGCAACTCACGCCGGTGCCGCCATGCGTGCCGTCTCCTTCACTGAACAGTGCAGATTCAGCCAAGGATGAAACCCGCCACCAGAACCGTAAGGATCATCGACAGCGGGACGGCAAGCAGGCAGCAGGCCTCCAAGGTGTTGATTTGCCAAGAGTTCATCGGGCGCTTCCCAGTTGCTTTCCTGTCTAAACGGTCAGACCGGGATGGCAGTTCCACGAAAAATCTCCCGCGTCATTCCGTGCCACGATCATGCCGATCGACACGAATCTCGGTCATCCAGCGGGCACGCGCCAGATGCGTCGCCCAGGCGCGGAATGCCCGTTCTGGCTCCTGCTCCGGGTCAATGTGCAGGACGGTGTGGGCGACCTCACGCCAATCGGCGCTGTCCGCCGAAGCATCGAGCAGCCGGATGTAAGTCAGCATGCAGTGCTCGTCATACGCGGTCAGCGCCGAAGACGTCGGCGCCGTATCTGCGAAATGAGCGTTTTGCGGCATCTTTGGCATTGTGATTTACCAGCAATGACGCAGCGTAACAGGCCGTCGGGAAACCCGCGCCCTTCAATTGGAGGACGCTGGCCAAAACGCATTGCCAAACGCCCCGTTTGCCCCTTCACCGCGGCCGCCGCATCAGCATCATGCCGTAATGCACCGCCAGCAAGTCCAGCCCGATTTTGAGCAGTTTCGACAGCACATCCCGCGGCTCGCCGGTCTGTTCGGCCAGGCTCTTCACCGTTTCGCCGGCGCAGCAGACTTTTTGCACCACGACCGACACCTCCCAATGCGCAAGCGCCCTGGTGGCGTCGGCATAGGCGCGGCCGGCGGACAGGATGCGGTCGGCAACGCCGCCGCCGATGCGTCCGCCGTCGACGCGCTCGATCAGCGCCATCGGCTTGACGCCGTCCTGTGCCGAGACGCGAAAATCCTCGCGGTAGCGCATGCCCGCCTCGCGCTGCTGGCGCGACAGCGAGGTGATGCCGGTCAGCGGGTCGACATTGCGCACCCGCACAATCCCGCCGGTCGCGGTGTGGCCGTTATTGGACACCTCATAGACGCGCCTCGCCTCCAGCGTGCCGGTCGCCAGCCGCTTGCGGCCAAAGGCATCATCCTTCAGCGCGAAATCATGACCGACCTGCTTGCGGATGCGCACCTGCTCGGCCTCGCCCGTGGGTAATTTGGGCGGTTTGGCCTTTTGGGCGGTCTTCTTGCTCATCTGTGGCTCCTCGTTTCATTGCTGTCTTCGCAGAACCTGGGCTCCTCCGCGCAGCGGGGGCGAGGAACTGGGCCGCCGTGCTTGGCGAGAAGACTCTCGACCGATGCCGCTCACGCTGCGTCCGCGAGAGCCGTACGGCGATGGTCGCAGAACCGCGCCGCGTGATAGGCGCAGTAGCTTTTCAGCGGCCGCGTGCGCAAGCCGCAGCACAGCATCGCCAGTGCCGGCCGGCTGCCGGGCGCGTCGTTTTCGGGATTTTGCTCGAGCGTCAGGTCGAGCGGTGCGCGGCAGCGGTTGAACAGGCAGTCGATGAAGCGCATGGCCGCGACATGCGGCTGGCGCCCGACGGCGGCAGCGGGGCGCGGCGACGGCAGCTTGAGGGCCTCGCCGTCGGGCCCTTGGATCTCGCGCACCAACGGGCGCTGCGGCAGCCAGACCGGCGGCGCCAGCCTGGCCGGCGTGCGGGCGATGCTTTGCAATTTTGTGTCGGTATAGGCGGGCATGATGTTCTTCCATCGAGATCGAAAGGGTTGCGTCGATGCCGAAGCTGCCCCCTCTCCCCGTTCACGGGGAGAGGGGGCCGGCAGGCAGGTGAGGGGCGGCGCGGCGTCGCCGATTACCTCTCCCAGGGGAAACCGCCCTGCCCGTGCGCCGGTCGAAGACGATGACCGTGCCGTCCTCGGTGCGGCTGCACGAAAGGCCCGCATTGCACGCGCCGAAATTCGGGGCCGGAGCCGTGAGGGGACGGCTCCGGCCGTTCCGGTCGCCGCCGCTGACGGCAGGGCCACCGGATCCGAGGCGCGAGCCTCGGGCTTCGTCCCGGCCGGGGAGGAGGACAGCCGGGACGGATGGGAAAGCGAGATGGAGCGTGGCTTGTGCATGGCTATATATAAGCATAACTCAAAAAATTATGCAAGTCATTCTTTCATGGACGAAACCGATTCTTATGTTTCAGATGGCGCCATGGCGAAAACCTCATTGTCGATCAAGGTCGGGACGGCGATCCGCAAGGCGCGCAAGCAGCGCGGCCTGGTGATGCGCCATATTGCCGAGCACAACGACACCGACGTCGCCGCTGTCGGCAATTGGGAAACCGGCCGCAACCTGCCGAAAACCGAGAACCTTTTGAAGACCGCCGCCTTCCTGCGCGTCGACCCGGTGGCGCTCGGCAAGGGCGAGGTCGTCTTCCTCGACGACGCCGACAATGTCGCCGACGCCGAGATCGTCACCGACGCCGCCCCCCTGCCCGCCGGCCCGATGGACATCGAGCTTCTGGGTGCCGCGGTCGGCGGCGACGACGGTGACTTCACCTTCAACGGCGAGGTCGCCGGCTATGTCCAGCGCCCGCCCGGCATCGCCCATCTGCGCAAGGTGTTCGCGCTGCACGTGCTCTCCGACTCGATGGTGCCGCGCTACGAGCCCGGCGAGATGCTCTATTGCGGCGGCCGCGACGCTGTGCCCGGCGACCACGTGGTGATCGAGATGTTTCCCGAGGAAAACGAGCGCAACGGCAAGGCCTTCATCAAAAAGCTGGTCAAGCGGACCGCCGCCGAGTTGGTCGTCGAGCAGTACAATCCGCCGAAGTCGCTGACCTTCAACCGCTACGCGATAAAACACGTCTGGCGCGTCATCCCGCTCAAGGAACTGCTGGGGTACTAGGGCGGCGGCGGAGCGCGCCCTTCTCCCCTTGTGGGAGAAGGTGGATCGGCGCGTAGCGCCGAGCCGGATGAGGGGTGCTGGACGGAATGAGGCATCGGCAATCCGTCGCCTTCGCTTCACTTCCCTGGAGCAAAGGCAGGCGTTGGCGATCCGTCCAACACCCCTCATCCGACCTCGCTTCGCGAGGCCACCTTCTCCCACAAGGGGAGAAGGAATCGCCACTCCCCATCAAGCCCGCCTGGATCTCTCCAGCGGAACCTCGCGCTCGCCAAGCATCCGCGCCTCGGCGCGGCGCTGCTGCCGCTCGTCGATGAACGCCGCCTGGATCGAGACGGCCGCGCCCGGCAGGCCATCGGCGCGACAGGCCGAGCAGCGAAGCCGCCCCGACAGCGCCGCCAGCGGCGTCTGCGCGATCACCCCGAATCGCCTCAGCTCCGCCGGCTTCCACCATCTGTTTCGACCGCAATCGATACACTCGACCGCGATCGAGACGACCTCGGCGATCGTTGCTTCCTTGCCCGGCAATGCCATCGTCCCTGATGCCTCAGTTCCTGTTTTGTTCACAACGTTAGGGGTTTTTCCCGAAGAGTCGAGTCGGTTCCGCTCAACCCATGAAAAAGTTTAACTTGTGCCATTTTTCGAGTTATGCTTCCATGTGATATCCCAGGTGAATGGGCGACGGGACCGGGTCTCCGTCGCGCCGCCGCCAGCCAAGGAGACGAAGATGGACGCCCTCTCCGCCCAGTTCGCCCGCGATTGCGGCTATACCAGCGACAGCCCGGCCATGCTCGCCGCCCTCGCGGCTATCCGCCTCGACGGCATAGGCCGGGCGCGCCTCGGCCATGGCCAGCGCAAGGCGCTGGTCGACCGGCTGAAGCTCGGCGAGGCCTTGTTCCTGGCGGCGATCCGCCCGGCGCAGTCGACTGAGGAGGCGCTCGAGGACGCCGCCCGCTTCATTGCCTGTTATCGCAATATGCCGCGCTGGCGCCAGGAAAGGCGCGGCGCCGATCTCGCCCGCGCCAGGCAGCAGCTTCTGCTGGCGCGCTTCTTCCGCCGCTACGGCCACCGCCTCTGGGCACGGCAGGCGGCGTAAGCTGGAGGTCCGCGAGGCCATCAACCGCGAATGCCTGGCGCCGGTCGCCCAACGCGACGCGCCTGTCGCGCATGGCTGGACCGCACTTGCCGTCGCCGACACCAGGCCGTATGTCTCCCCTCGATGAGCGAACTCGAGTTCCGTCGCGCACAAGCGCCCGATCTGCCGGCAATTGTCGCACTGCTCGCCGACGATGCGCTCGGCGCGAGCCGGGAGGACCCGTCGACGCCGCTTGCGCCGTCCTATTTCGATGCCTTCCGGGCAATCGATGCCGATCCCAACCAACTGCTGGCCGTGGCCGTGGAAGCCGGACAGGTGGTCGGAACCCTGCAGCTCAGCTTCATTCCAGGTATTTCCAGGAAAGGCGCCTGGCGCGGGCAGATCGAAAGCGTTCGCATCGCGCGGCAATGGCGGTCTCGCGGCATCGGCAAGCTGATGATCGAATGGGCGGTTGAAGAATGCCGTTCGCGCAACTGCAGCTTCGTTCAGCTCACGACCGACAAGAGCCGACGGAAGGCGCACGCTTTCTACGAGGGCCTCGGTTTCACCGCCAGCCATCTCGGCTACAAGATGGCGCTGTGGCGCTCGATCGGCTGATTGCCGAAGTCGGCGCCGCCCCTCATCCTCCTGCCGGCACCTTCTTCCCGTATAGTGACGGGGCGAAGGGGCTGGCCGCAGCGTCGGCACCCTTTTCTGCAACGCTGGTGATGGCGAAATCTTTTGCGAAGTGTCCCTTCTCCCCGTCTCGATACGGGGAGAAGTGCCCGGCAGGGCGATGAGGGGCAGCGCAAACCTGAAGCGATTACCCACCCCACGCTCCTTGACAATCGCCCTTTTTGTTCTCTTTATGTTCCACAAAACCCACCCTCAGGACAATGCGGCGTTCGAACCGCCGCGGGCGAACGGCCGGATGGAAGCCAACATCCTCCACGCTGATCTGGACGCCTTTTATGCCTCGGTCGAACAGTTGCTCGACCCCGCCCTGCGCGGCAAGCCGATCGCCGTCGGCGGCGGCGTCGTCTTGGCCGCGTCCTACGAGGCCAGGGCTTTTGGCGTGCGCGGCGGCATGCCGGGGCGGCGCGCGCGGGAACTCTGCCCCGGGCTGATTTTCGTCGGCGGCCATTTCAAGGATTATCAGCGGCTCGGCGATGCGGCTATTCAAGTGCTCGGCGATTTTACCCCGGTGGTCGAGCGGATTTCCATCGATGAGGCCTTTGCCGACGTCGCCGGCTGCACCCACCTGTTCGGCCCGCCGGCCGAGATCGCGACCACCATCCGCCGCCGCGTGCGGGCCGAGCTTGGCTTGCCGATCTCGGTCGGCGTGGCGCGCACCAAGCACCTGGCCAAGATCGCCTCGCAGGTGGCCAAGCCCGACGGGCTGGTAGTGGTCGATCCGCGCCACGAGCTGGAGTTCCTTCACGATCTGCCGGTCGAGCTGATGTGGGGCGTCGGTCCGGTCACCAGGGAGCGGCTGGCCGGCATTGGTGTGCGCACCATCGGCGAACTGGCGAAGACCAATGGTGGGTCGCTGGAGCGTCTGCTCGGCCCGGCGGCAGGTGAAAAACTCAACGCGCTGGCCTGGAACCGCGATCCGCGAAAACTCGAGACACAGCGCCGGGCACGATCGGCCGGCGCGCAATCGGCGCTCGGCAGGAAACCGGCCGAGGCAAAAATCTTCGTACCCACCCTGCTGCATCTGGCCGACAGGGTCGCCACCAGGCTGCGGGCGAAATCCCGGCCCGGCCGCACGGTGACGGTCCGCGTCCGCTTTGCCGATCTGCGCTCGGTGACGCGTTCGATCACGCTCGACCAGCCGATTTCGGCAACCGCGATGCTGGCCGAGATCGCCGAGGCGCTGGTGCGCAAGGTGCTTGTCGATCATCCGCACGAAAAGACCATTTCGCTGCTGGCGATCGCCGTATCGCATCTGGAGAAGCAGCCGGCCCTGCAGCTGGAACTGCCGCTCGGCCTCGACGACGACCGCCTCCGCCCCGGCACAAGGAAGGGTGCGGCGCGCTGGACCGCGGACCGCGCCATCGACAAGATCCGCGACCGCTTCGGCTGGGAGGCGGTCGGCTATGCCTCGGTCGCGCTCGGCCAATCGCGATCGGTCCCCGATGCGTTTCGCGAGCTGGCCGAAAAGGAATTGTAAGTAAGGGAAGGCAGTAGGCAGTAGGGGAGTAGGGGAATGGCCCCTGGAATGGCTTCCTCACCACTGCCCACTGCCCACTGCCTACTGCCTACTGCCCTACTCGCTTCCCAGCGGCGCCACGGCCGGTCCGTTCAAGGCCGTGCCATCGATTGCAAAATGCGAACCGTGGCAGGGGCAATCCCAGCAGCGCTCGAGCGAGTTCCAGTGGACGTGGCAGCCGACATGCGTGCATGCGGCCGAGCGCTTGTAGAGCGTGCCGTCGTCATCGCGAAATGCGGCGATCTTGCTGAACCCTTCGCGGACGATGGCCCCTTCTCCCGGTCGCAGCTTGTCGACGGAATCGATCTCGCCGGGCGCGATATATTCGGCAAAGCTCTTGATCGCCGTCGCATTCTCCGACAGGTAATCGCCGATCGCGCCTGCCGTCTTGCGCGACGGCTCGTAGAGTTCGCGCCAGGGACTTTCCTCCTTCAGAATCAGGTCCGAAATCAACAGGCCGGCGACGACGCCATGGGTAATGCCCTGGCCGGAATCCCCGGTCGCCACAAAGACGCGGCTGTCGCCAGGATTGCGGCCGATGAACCCCGCATAATCGACGGGCTCCATCACCTGCCCCGACCACCGGTTGGTCTCCACGCCGACATCGGGCACCAGCCTTTTGGTCCAGGCCGTCAGGGCCGCGAAACGGTCACCGGCATCATCGGCCTGTCCTGTCTTGTGGTCTTCACCTCCGACGATCAGGAAGTCGGTCCGACCGTCGCCAGGCTGAAGCCGAACGTAGTGATAAGGATCTTCAGTATCCCAATACAGCGCATCCGGTATGGTATCGCGCGCGATCTCGAACGACATCGCGTAGGTTCGATAGGGCGCTTGCTTGGTGTGAAGCGCGACCCGATCGTTGATCGGCGAGTTGGTGGCGACAACGGCCGATCTGGCAGACACGGTAGAGCCTGAAACCGTGGTTACACGCACGCCGCCATCAGTCTCCTCGACCTTTTCGACGATAGTATCAGCATAAAGCACGCCGCCGCGCGCGCGGATGGCCGCGGCCAGCCCGCGGAGATATTTGAGCGGGTGGAAGGTCGCCTGATTGGCGTATCGAAGGGCCTGCACATTCGAAAAGCCTGCAAATGGCACGCCCCTGGTCTTCTCGACCTCGACACCGATCTTCAGAGCGGCGTCCAGTTCGCGCGTGATATCGGATTCCTGGCTGCCGGAAGCCGGAAAGAGAAAGCCATCAAGGCGCCGGAAATCGCAAGCGATACGCTCGGTCTCCCGGATGGATTGGATACGGTCGATAGCGGCCGATTGGCTTTGGTAAAAAATCCGCGCCAGGTCCTCGCCGCGCAATTTGGTCAGCTCCGAAAAATAGTCGTCGCAGACAGATGACAGGTGCGCAGTGGTGCGAGCCGTCATGCCGCTTCCGATCCGGCCGCGATCGAGGACAGCCACCTTTTGCCCGGCGACGGCCAGTTCGTAGGCGACCGACAGTCCGGCAATCCCAGACCCGACGACCACGACATCGACCTGTTCGCTTTGCCCGAGCGGCACCGCATCGGGCACGACTTCGGTCGCCGCCCAGAGCGATACAGTCCTTTCATCGCTGACATTCATCGGCGGAGCCTCCCATCCACGATATTCGGTAACGGATTCGAGAATTCAAAGTTCCTCGACGCTTTGAATGCCGACAGAGGCGGCCCTGGTCGTCAGACCAAAAGCGTTGCGCTGCCCCAGGCGATCAGGGCGATGCCGGCTGCCCGGCCAACCCACGGGCCGGCAGGAAACAGTTTTTCCGCCAGCACCAGAATGGCGAGCGCGGCAACCCACACCAGATTCATGACGCCACCCACGAACAACAACGCCATCAGCATCCAGCAGCATCCGACACAAAACGCCCCGTGCAGTGCGCCGAGACGCAGCGCGCCAGTTGCGTGCGGACGCCAGTGGCGGGCAAGGAACGCCGTCGGTGCCCGGCAATGCGACAGGCAGGCGTTCTTGAAGGGCGAGAGCTGATACAGGCCCGCGCCGATCAGGACGATGGCTGAAAGCCAGCGGCTTTGCGAACTCATCATCGTCGCCGAAACGAAGGCTTCGCGTTCGAGCAGCCAATGCAATGCGGTTGCCGCGACGGAGAACCCCAGCCAGACCAGGAGGTAGCCTGCCATGAACACGCCGGTCGGCGCGAGCTTGTCCTGGATCTGACCCTGTGCCAGCGCATGGCGATGCACGCGCGCATAGAGCAGGATGGTTGGCGCCGCACTCGGCGACATCATGGCGACCATCATGACCCACCACATGGCGATCATCAGCGCCCAGTTCGCGGCCCCCCAGGCCCGCGGCTCCGTCGCCATCGCGCTCATGTCCATGCCGGACATATCCATGCCAGACATATCCATACCGGGCATATCGGATGTCATGTTCGGAGTTTGCAGGTGGGGGAATAGCGCGAGTCTCGACATCTCCCACGCATTCATGCCGAGCCCTGCGCCGGCGGCGATGTAAAGCCAAGCCAGCAGGCACAGCGCCACCACGCCCGCAATCGTGATGACGCGGTCGCGCCTGAGCAGCCGTTCCAGTGGCGACCCGCCGTTCATGCGCCGCGTCAGGCCCGCACCACCCCGTGATTGTTGAGATGCAGCCGCGCGAACTGGCCGTAACTGTCTTTAGTGGTCACCTGAACCGGCCCGCTGGTTGCGCTCGAGGCGCTGCCGATCTCGGCGACGGCATATTCGAAGCCGTTCGGCAACACGATTTGAGCCCGCGAGTCCGCGCCCGTCCCCTTGTTGCGGATCGGCTCGCCGACGGTTTCGATGTAGTCCTTGACGAAGATGCGGCCCCTGCGGCCGTCGATATTGAGGTCGAGATCGATCTTGGTGAAAACCGGCTCGTTCATTTTTGTCACGGTCGAGGCGTAGACGGCGAACATCGTCGCGAACGGGTCGGTGTCCTGGCCGGTCATGATGCGCAGCAGCGCGTTACGCTGCTGGTCGGTTGCCTTCTCGTCGACGAAAGCGATGGCTTCGCCGTTGCCCTCGTGGATTGCGCCGGGCCATTTGAAGATCGCGGCGATGCGCAGGCCGTCGAGAACGGTCTCGCCATGATGACCTTCATCGATCTGGATGCCGGCCACGGCATGGCAATGGCCCTTGTCGGGCAGCGCATTGAATTGACAGTTGCAGCCATATTCGCAGGTGCAATTGACGAGTTCGCGCCCCTTGATTTCCCAAGACGTCATGCTGTCCTCCCTGATCTCGAAATATTAGACGATCATCATACACTGGACTCTTCCCTCTCAAAGGCGCACCCTCAAAAAGGCGAAACCCAAGCGAGAGTTTCGTCCAAGGCTTCACATGTTTGAGATGCGCCGCTGATCGCTTGACCTGTCCGGATAATCTCCGGGTGGGGCAAACGTTCATTGCGCCTATCCGTGTTCAGGCTGCGGCCTAAGGCACGTGCAGCCTGTTTCCGGATCAACTGGGAGGAAACAACATGCCTGATCTTCAACGCAGAGAACTTCTTGTTCAGGGAAGTGCTGCCCTTGCCGCAATTGCTTCTCTCTATACCTCGCGTCGGGCTTACGCTTTTCCAACACGGGCGAGCGAGGAGGTTATTCGGTGGCTGGACCAGCCGACCGAAAATCCCGATCCGGTCGGCATCCAGAAGCAGCTTGTCTGGGAGGATCTGGATAGCTGGATAACGCCAAACGACAAGTTCTTCAGCATCTCGCATTTCAATCGACCAACGATCGACGAGAAGACATGGTCGATGGAGATCGGCGGCCTGGTCAAGAAGCCCTTGAAACTGACTCTCGCCGACATCAAGGCGCGGCCGCGCCAGGAGGTCGTTTTCACAGTGGAATGCTCGGGCAACCACGGTTTTCCGTTTTTCACCGGCGGCATCGGCAATGCCCGCTGGGCAGGGACGCCGCTCGCCCCGATCCTCGAGGAAGCCGGCGTTCTGGAAGATGGCATCGAGGTCGTCTTTTTCGGCACTGACACCGGCGAGGTCGCCATCCGCGACGTCAAGATGCAGCAGAACTTCGCGCGCAGCATGTCGCTTGCCGAAGCGACGAACCCAGACAATCTGCTCTGCTATGAAATGAACGGAGCCGCCTTGCCGGCGGCCAATGGTTTTCCGCTGCGGCTGATTGCTCCGGGCTGGTATGGCATCGCCAACGTCAAGTGGCTGGAGCGCATCGAAGTGCGCGACACCCGCTTCATGAGCCTTCTGATGGCCCGTGACTATGTCACCATCCGGGAGGAAGAGCGCAATGGCGAGACCGTGTGGACCGAGGACTCAGTCGGACGAGCGCTGATAAAGTCCGCGCCCGCGAAGGTCACCCGCAAGGACTCGGACTACCGCATCATTGGGGCAGCCTGGGGGGCACCGATCGATCGGGTCGAAGTGCAAATCGATCAAGCGCCATGGGCACAGGCGACCATCGACCGCAGCGAGGAGGCCGAACACGCCTGGAAGATCTGGTCCCTGGATTGGCCAAGTCCGTCGCCTGGAGAACACACGGTGACCTCGCGCGCGGTCAGCACCACGGGACAGGTTCAACCGGCAATGGACGATCCCTTGATTGCCAAGAAACACACATACTGGGAAAGCAATGGCCAGGTGACGCGCCGCGTGCGTGTCGTTTGATAGACGTTGCGGGAAGGTGAAGCAGGCAGCGCCTGATCGCAGACTGGTTGCCAGCGTCAGTCCTTGGATGCCGTGATGACGAGCGCCGGCATGTCGAAAGCGACGGCGCCGGCTGCTGTCACGTAAGGCATAAGTGCCCGCTCGGCCTCCTCCAGGAGCCGCTTGAACTGCTCGTTGTCCAAAAGCCCGCCCAACGTCCAGATGCAGGCTCTTTCAGTCGAGATCAGCGACTCGATCGAGGCAAAACGGACCGTTCCGCGGTGACGCTTCACCTCGGCACGCTCTATGCCTGCCTTCGCGCAGAGCGAGCGCAGTAACTCCGCATTGCCGAGCACAAAGGGCGCGCGGAACGCGTTCGCAACGTCGGCTCCAAACAGCCGTTCAAGCATATCCGCCACTGCGGCATAGCCGGGCGACTGGTCGAGCGGTCCGCAGACCGCGACGGCGAGCCGGCCGCCGGACTCAAGCACGCGCATCATTTCCCGCAGTCCGGCTGCTCGATCGTCGAAGAACATCAGGCCGAACTGGCTGACCGCGGCGTCGAAGCTTTCATCCGGGAAAGGGATCTGCTCAGCGCGCCCTTCTCGCCAATCGATGCGAGTGCTTTTGCGGCGGGCAACGCAAAGCATATCGGGATTGGGATCAAGCCCGACCACCTTGCCCTCCGCGCCAACGCAGTCGAGGGCCGCGAGCGCCAGCACACCCGTACCGCAGGCAATGTCGATCACGCAATCGCCCCTCCCTATTCGCGCCTCGGCGGCGACGATAGGCCCCCATTGTCGGAACAGCGCTGGAACGAACAGTGAGTCGTAGATTTCAGCCGGAGTTTTCGATATCTTGCCCCGGCGGGTCTGGGCCGCCGCTTGCTCCGATCCCGGCGTTGCACCTTCAAGGAACACTGCGTTGGATCGGGTTCCGGCGACGCGTAGCGCCTTCAGCGGCTCGTATTCGGGCGATGAATACCAGCGCCGGGCATGCTCGCCGTCGGCAAATTCGACGATGACCGGATAGACCGGCTGCCAGTCTCCTTCGACAAGGTCGGATTTCCCGCCCAGCACCAGATAGCGCCCTCCATACTGTTCAACCGTTGCAAAGACCCCTGCCAAATACTGCTCGACCTTGGCCTGGTCGGTGATTTCACGCACGTCGAAGAAGCAATAGGTAGACATGGCCGACCTCCGTTGATCGCATGGACTCCACGGGATGCGCGGTGGATATACTGTTCGGCGCATAGTAGACTTGGCCATGGGCACGCTCCATGACCCAGCGTCTCAATCGCTTGCTGCAGCGTCCGTTCTGGCGCGATCGCCTGGGCGGCCACCGGAAGAGGTCGTTGCCGATGCCGCACCTTCGGCCGCGCCGGACAAGGATGTGCTTTCGGATGTGCTGCGCGTGGTAAAGCTCACCGGCGCGCTTTTCTTCTGGGTCGATGCCTCTTCGCCCTGGAGCGTGGAAGTGCCGCGGGCGGGTTCATTTGCCCATCTTATCCTGCCGCGCGCCCAACATGTGATTTCCTACCACATCATCACCCAAGGATCGGGCTCGGTCAGCATCGGTGACGATCCGCCGATGGAGTTTGCCGAAGGCGACATACTTGTGATCCCGCATGAGGATTCGTACGCGATGTGCAGTGCGCCCGGAGTGCTATCAGGTTTGAGCCCGGAAGATTCGCTCGATTTCTTTCGCGCCATGGCGGCCGGACAACTGCCCTTCGTGATCAACGAAGGTGGCGACGGCCTCCTCCTGACCAGATATGTCTGCGGTTTCCTTGGCTGCGATGCACGGCCGTTCAATCCTCTGCTCGGGGCCCTGCCTCCGCTGATACGCATCCGGCGCGCGGCCGGCGCACCGAGCGATCTGCTCGACCGGCTGATCGAGCTAACGCTGGCAGAGGTGTCCGTTCAACGGCCAGGCGCTGAATGCATCCGCCTGCGCCTCAGCGAGTTGATGTTCGTTGAGGTCGTTCGCCGCTATCTTGAGGCACTGCCGCCGGAGCAGACCGGCTGGCTGGCCGGCTTGCGCGACCCCGCCGTCGGCCGGGCTGTTGCGCTTGTCCACGAGAATCCGGCGCGCGGCTGGACAATTGAAGAACTCGCACGCGAAACCGGCGTCTCGCGGTCCGTCCTCGCGGCCCGCTTCACGCGTCTCGTCGGCTGCCCACCGATGCAGTATCTCACGCGATGGCGCGTACAACTGGCCGCACGACTGCTCACTGATGGGCTGGCCAAAGTCTCGGCGGTCGGGCGTGATGTCGGCTACGAGTCCGAAGCGGCCTTCAGCCGGAGCTTCAAGAAGCTCGCGGGCGTCTCGCCGGCTGGCTGGCGCGACGGCCGGCGCGGATAGCGGGCGGCCGGAGGCCGACCCTCCCCTACCCCTCCATCGTGCTGATCTCGGCATCGATCAGGCACCAAGGCGCATAACGAAAATCGCGGATCTGGACGACCCGCTCCTCCCGCCATTCGACCAGCATGAAGCCGCGCACCGCGCCGTCCGGCTCCTGCGGGTTGCGGATCAGGATCGCCGGCCGGCCGTCGACAAAACCCAGCGACAGCGCCCAGTCGCTGATGCGCTCGTAATTGCCGAAATAGGTCGACACTTCAGCCTTGCCGCGCATGCGGAGCCGGCTGACCAATTCGAGTTGGACATCCTCGGCGATCAGCGCCCTGACCGCGTCGAAGTCGCGCGCGTTGAACAGATCGACATAACGGCGCAGCCGTCGCTCGTCATCGGCGTCGAGCCTGGGCGCGACGACGTGCTCAGGCTGCGACGCCAGCAGGCGCAGCTGCGCCCGCCCGCGATGCAGCGCCGCCTTGGTGGCGGCCAGCGTCGCGCCGGTCACCTCGCAGGTCTCATGCAGCGAAAGGCCGAGCACGTCGACCAGGATCACGGCGCTGCGCTGCGCCACCGAGAGCTGCATGAAGCTGCGCAGGCCGGCCGCCGCGGCGAGCCTTGAGTCGGCGCTGCCGGAAGGATCCTCGATCGTGGTCATGTCGGTCTCGGTCATGCGCGACCTTTCCCGATGGCGCCGGCGCAGATGGTCCTGCGCGGCATTATGGGCGATGCGAAACAGCCATTGCTCGGGCCGCTCGACGGTCATGCTGCCGTCGACCGCCTGCAGCGCCTTGATCAGCGTCTCCTGCACGATGTCTTCGCCGTCGATCACCGAGCCGGCCATGCGGGCGCAGTAGCGGTGCAGTTTTGGGCGGAACCCGGAGAGCATCGACTCCAGCGCAGGCCGATCGAATTTCGGTTGGATCATGGCGTCCATTCTATCCGGCCTTGCTCTCCTCAAGCACACGGTAGTTGCCGATAATTTTGGCAGGCGACCGCTTGACCGGCGTCGAGCGCCGTTCCGCATGGTTTTGCGTGAACGCCTCGAAGGCCGCAAGCCCGGTCAGCGCGGATGTGTCATTTCCCTCGCCGACGACATGGACGAACTCGCCGTCGTCGAGTTCGAGCACGAGATAGCGCACGCTCTGCGGCGCCGTTTCATCCAGCGTCTCGAACACTTTTGCCACCAGCGCGCGGTTCTCTTCCAGCCCGGTGTCTTTCACGCTGTAGCGAATGAGTTTGTAGCCCATGGTTCGTCTCCTGAATGGTTGGTCTGAGCAGAAGACGTTTCGCGTTCCCGAAAAGATTCTCGCACGCTATAAATTTTTTCGGCCGCCCGGATCGACTTCCACCTGCGGACGGCTAGGCAGCAGCCATCGAGGAGCAGGAGCGACGACCATGCACATCCAGTTTGCCGAACTGCCGGTATTCGACCAGGACCGCGCCAAGGCATTCTACACCAGGCATTTCGCCTGCAAGGTGACGGCCGACGAGAAGATGGGCGATAGCGGCTGGCGCTGGATCGAGCTGAAATTTCCCGACGCCGTGACGAACCTGCATTTCGTGAGGCGCGCCCACGACGCGCCAGGCGCGGAGCCGGTGCTGGTGCTGGTCGACGACGATGTCGAGGCAACGATCGCGGCGTTGAAGGCGGGCGGCGTCGAGATCATCACCGAACCGCAGGAGGCGCCCTGGCAGCCAGGCCGCACGGTGGCGGAATTTCGCGACAGCGAGGGCAACCGCATGGTGATCGGCAGCCAATGAGCGGGTGCAACCGGAGAGCGGGCACTCAAGCAGCCCCGGCCTTGTGCGCCAAAGCATGCCTCGGCTGGTAGAGGCCAAGCGAGCCGCCACTGGGAAGCGAGACATGCGTGAGCAGGCCCCAGCCTTCATCGGTGACCGAAGTGCATTCAACATCATGCGATTTCAGCTCTTGGATCGTAGCATTGATGTCTTCGCACATGAGATAGACTTCGTGGCTGTCGACTTCGGCGGCCGGGTGAACGGCAATCTCGGCCGGCGGCAATGCGAAGATCAACCAGCCTTCGCCAGCATCGACTGCTGGAAACCGTAGGACATTGCGAAAAAATGCGCGGTCTGCCTCGGCATCCGTGCTGTAGATGATCATGTGTGCGCCGGAAATCATGGCTCCTTATCTCCCTGAAAGTGATGCGAACAAACAAGCTATTGCCGTTGCAAACGACGTTTCCGCCGTCGACACAGCCGCTCGATATCGGCAAGCTTCAGTTGGATACAGGTCGGCCGGCCGTGATTGCAGGTGCCGGAACCCGGCGTTGCTTCAAAGACCGACGTCTGCCAGACCTCACGCTATCAGCGGAAGAAGCTGGAGATGCTGTTGGCGCAGCTGCCGCCATTACCCGGCCATCGGTTTTGAGTCGACCTGGCGCGCGTTTTGGCTCTGGTCGGCGACCGGGGCGGCTGGGGCATCGATCCGGCTCAGAATGTGATCCGAGATGCCGCGCGCGATCTCCCGCTCGCCCATGATGATCAGGTCGGCGCCGAACTTCTTCAGGTAATCCACTTCGGCATCGGAATGCGCACGGGCGATGATCTCGAGCCTTGGATTGATGGCATGGGCTTGCTCGATGAGATTGCCGCTCTCGAACGGATTGGGAATGGCGCTGATCAACCACCGGGCCGAGGCAACGTTGGCCGCCTCAAGCAGGCCCGGCTGAGCGGCATTTCCCGCAATGACATCAACGCCGCGGGCGCGCAGCTGTTCTACTATCACTTGCCGTTCCTCGATCACCAGGTAAGGCTGCCTTGCCTTTTGCAACGTCTCCGGCGACGAGGCTTCCGACCCGTCCATGGCCGACAAGCACCGCGTGGTCTGTCAGGCTGGTAGCCGTGAGTTCGGGCGGTTCGGCTTTGCCTTCTTGCGTGGCAATGGTTCGCTCTCGTGCTTTCAGCCACGGCGTCAGCCGATCCAACGCCGCAAACAGCAGCGGGTTGACGAGGATCGAAAGGATGGCTCCGGCAAGCACCAGGTCACGTCCAGCCTCTGGAAGAAGCGCGAGTTCGACACCCAGTTCCGCCAGGATGAAGGAGAACTCGCCGATCTGTGCCAGGCTCAGGCCGAGTGTCAGGGCCACGTAGGACGGATAGCCGAACATCAATGCGATGACCGATGCGGCCGTGGCATTGCCGATGACGATGATCAAAAATGTCACGCCGACGAGCAGCGGCTGCTCGACCAGGATCATCGGGTTGAACAGCATGCCGACGGAGACGAAGAAAAGCACGGCGAATGCGTCGCGCAGCGGCAGCGTTTCCTGAGCGGCCCTTTGGCTCAACTGGGATTCGGCAAGGATCATTCCTGCGAAAAACGCGCCAAGAGCAAACGAGACGCCGAACAGCTCGGCTGCCCCGAAAGCGACACCAAGGGCAATTGCCAGCACGGCCAAACGGAAAAGCTCTCGCGAACCGGTGTGAGCGACGTAGTGAAGGATCGGCGGAATGACACGTCGCCCGACGACAACCATGATCGCGAAGAAAGCCGCCAATTTGCCCAGCGTCAGCCCGAGCGCGCTCCAGATGGTCTGCGGCTCAAACAATGTGAACAGGTCATTGCCGTTAAGGTTTGGCCCGTTGACATTGCCCCCAAGCACGCCGGCGAAGGCCGGCAACAGCACGAGCGCGAGGATCATGGCGAGGTCCTCTACGACCAGCCAGCCGACTGCGATGCGTCCGCCATCGGTTTCGAGCTGCCGCATTTCCTGCAGCGCCCGTAGAACCACGACTGTGCTTGCAACCGACAGGGCCAGCCCAAACACCACTCCGGCTCCGATCGGCCAGCCGATCGCCTGCGTCACGAGGAGCCCGAGCATGGTCACCAGAGCCATTTGACCGATAGCGCCGGGAATCGCGATCTTTCTTGCCGACAGCAAATCGTTCAGCGAAAAATGCAGCCCTATGCCAAACATCAGCAGGATCACGCCGAGCTCGGCGAGTTGGCGCGCCAGCGCCTGGTCGGCAACGAAGCCGGGCGTGAACGGGCCAATCAAGACACCAGCCACGAGGTAGCCGACCAGTGGCGACAGGCGAAGTCGGTTCGCCAACGTGCCGAGGATGAAGGCGAGTCCGAGGCCGGCGACAAGGGTTGCGATAAGTGGCGCCTGAGGCATCTTCTCAATCCGGTTTCCGGCCACGCTTGGCGCTCGGGTCAAGCCTTGCACGAGCCAGAGATAATGGACCCAGGGATAATGGACTAAGACGCGGCGGTCTCAACACCTTTCACGCGGCGAACGGAAACGCGCCGGTCGGAGCGACCGTTAGTGGCTGTCGTGCTCGCCGTGGGGATGTCCATGGCGATGATCGGCAACCGCGTTCGCCAATCTAATATTCGCCGCCGCAAGCGCCGGCATGTGCTCGAACAGCTGGTGCTCCAGCGCTGCAATGATCGTCTTCGCTTCGCAGACGGGCAGGCTTTCTTCCACGGCGATGGCAATGTCGGCGTGCAGCCTGTGACCGATCCACCGCGCCTTGGCCTCGACAATGCGCGCTGCCGGCACATGCGCGGCGGCATGGTGGATGTCGCCGATGACGTCAGGATCTATACCGTCGAGCATGCGGGTCAGCACCGAGCGCGCCGACTGCCAGACGATGCCGAAGATCGCAAGCGTGATGAGCAGGCCGACGATCGGGTCGGCCAGCGCAAAACCGAGCCAGACGCCGAACGCTCCGAGGACCACGGCAAGGCTGGTCAGGCCGTCGGTGCGAGCGTGGTAGCCGTCGGCAATGAGTGCGGCGCTGTTGATTTCGCGGCCGACGCGGATGCGGAACACCGCGACGGCCTCGTTGCCGAGAAAGCCGATAATGCCCGCCGCCGCCAGCCAGCCCAGATGCGTCACCACGCGTGGATTGATCAAACGGTCGATGGCCTGGTAACCGGCGACGATGGCGCTGAGCAGGATGATCGCGACGATGATGATCCCAGCCAGGTCCTCGACCCGGCCCAGGCCGTAGGTGAAGGTCGGCGACGGCTTGCGCCGGGCCAGCAGGAAGGCGATCCACAGTGGAATGGCGGTGGTGGCATCGCCGATGTTGTGGACCGTGTCGGCCAGCAGCGCCACGCTGCCCGACAGCGCGACCACGACCATCTGCATCGCCGCGGTGATTGCCAGGATGACGAACGACCATTTTATCGCCCAGATGCCTCGGTCGGTCGTCGCAATGGTCGCATCGATGACCCCGTGGCTATGCGACCCGCTCACATGATCGTGATGGCCATGACCATGCGCGGCGTGATGGCGCGGCCCGAACCCGAACCAGTCGAGGATGCGCGCGCCGAGCACAGGCATTTGACGGCTCACAAATATTTCGCCAGTTGCTTGAGTTCCGCCAGCGAGTTGCCGCCCGCTTCCGCGGTGTCCGCCAGGCAATGCTCGATATGATCGTGGATCAGTTCGCGCTTTGCGCTGCTGATGGCGCTCTCCACGGCGTGGAGTTGTTGCGCCAGATCAACGCAAGGACGATGCGCCTCGAACATCGACAGCACCGCCGCAAGGTGGCCCTGCGCGCGCTTCAGGCGCTTCACGATAGCCGGATGCGAACGATGGATGCCTTCGGACATGCCTGTTTGTATCCTCCCCGGGAGGATCCAGTCAAATCTTCTTTTGAGCTCACCTTGCCGGCGAGTCCGTCACAAATCGAAGAATGACGGCTAGCCATCTCCTGCGGGTAACCCGCCGGCGGCGGCGGCCCGTATTATTTCGTGACCATGTTGCGCCGGAACCTTCCCCTCGCACCAGCGTTCGGGGCGCTGTATTCGCGATGCCTTATTTTTGGGCAAACATGATAGGCGACGGGCGAATAGCGGTGGGGAGGCAAAAAGCATGGGTCGGGGAGGAGCATGTTGTCATGTCGAACCGTGAAATTGGAACGTCCCACACATTGGGGCTGCGCATCGCTGATCTCAAAGCCAGGATGCGGAGCGCCCGGATTACCGAGCACGAGATGAAAATTTTTCAGAAGGTAGCCGCTGTCATGGGAGCAGGTGAAGGCTCCCTGCGGATCGATGCCGACGACCTGATTGCCGCATCTTTCGTTGTCGAGGACGAGCCCAGGGCAAACTGACGATCGTGGCGCCCCCGGCGATCAGCGTCGGGGCGCGTGCGAGGCTCGAAATGTTGGCGCTCTACGGCGCCCCCCTCTGTCCTGCCAACTTTGCCATGATGTCCGGAGGCGACCTGTCGCAACGGAGGGCCGCAGCTCACACGTCCGGATACTCCTATCGAGAAATCCAGATATCCACCCCGGCGGCTTTCTGTTAGCAAATATTCACCTCAGGTGGCGGGGAAGACCTGACTTGCCGGAACGATCACGCAAAACTATGGCGCCACGGCCGAACGCCGGCTGGCCACGCCCCTCGCCTAGCGCCGGAGCCAGTCCGCCAGGCGTCAGCCTTTGCCGTGCGCTGTCAAAGCTCGGCCTGTGCTCGCGCAAGCAGGCGGAAATTCTGGTCGCCGAAGGGCGCGTCCGGGTCGCCGGCAAAATCGTGCGCAACGGCTCGCTGCGCGTCGATCCCGGTCGCGACCGCATCGAGGTCGACGGCAGCCGCGTCGTCGCCGAGCGCAAGGTCTATCTGATGATCAACAAGCCGCGCGGCCTGGTCACCACCCGCGACGACCCGCAGGACCGCGGCACCGTCTACGACTGCCTGGCAGAGCTCGACCTGCCCTTCGTGTCGCCGGTCGGCCGCCTCGACAAGGCCAGCGAGGGACTGCTCTTGATGACCAACGACACGCGTTTCGCCCAGCGCCTGCTCGACCCCGCCTCGCACGTCGCCAAGATCTATCACGTCCAGATCGGCGCCCTGCCCGACGCGGCCCTGCTGGCGCGGTTGCGCGCCGGCGCCACGGTCGAGGGCGAAGATTTGACGGTGCGGTCGATCGACATCCTGCGCAGCGGCGCCAGCACCGCCTGGCTGGAAATCACACTCGACGAGGGCCGCAACCGCCACATCCGCCGGCTGCTCGGCGCGCATGAGGTCGAGGTGCTTCGCCTGGTGCGGGTGGCGATCGGCCGCTTGCAGCTCGGCGACCTCGCCAAGGGCAAGGCCCGCCACCTCACGGCCGAAGAACTGGCGCTGTTTCAAGGCTGAGCGAAGGCGCCGAAGCGACCCGGCAAAGCGGAACGGCAAGCCCATCGCTTCAGGTTGGCGCTGCCCCTCACCTGCCTGCCGGCATCCTCTCCCCGTATAGTGACGGGGAGAGGGCACTCTCTTCACCGGTTTCGCCAATCACCAGCGTTGCAGAATATTCACCTAGGTCGCCGCCAGCCACTTCTCCCCGTCACTATACGGGGAGAAGTGCCCGGCAGGGCGATGAGGGGCGGCGCCGACTTCGATAATTCGTCGCCTCTAATGCGAACGCGCTATGTCCCGCCCCGCTACTCGGCCGGGACCGGGCTGAGGCCGGGATCGCCCATCGCGTGCGGCCTGGCTTCCTTGCGTGCCGACGCCCGGGCGAGCACGCTTTGCCGGTTGACCGATTTGCGCTCGGCATCGATGCGTTGGATCAGGATTTCCGCGCGTTCGATCGACCCGAGCAGGGCCAGGATCGTGCCGCGTTCGGCGGCGCCTGCATTGGGTCCGAGCGCCAGCGTGCGGGCACGCAGTTCCTCGACCTCCGGCAGATTGACATGTCCGGCCGGCACCTTCGGGTCGGAGATGCCGTAAGTCGGCAAGATCTGTCGCAGCGAGGCATCGAGCTTGCTCAGCCCGACGTCGACGATGGCCTGCGCCGGACCGCTGAACTTCTCGCGCCTGACGCGGCGCGCCACCTGATGCATCGATTCCGTCAGGGCGGCGGTGAAGTCGGCTTCCTCGATCAGGCTGGCGATCAGGTCGAGCTGGTCGTAGGGCAGGTCTTCCTTCATCAATTCGGCGGTGTAGGCGCGGATGTCGCGGCTGAGGATATCGGTTGCGAGGTAGTGCTCGCCCGGATCCGACGGCGCCTTCTTCGACGAGCGGGCGATGTCGAGGAACATGGCGCCGGCTTGCAGATGGCGGGCCGTCTCCTGCTGGACAGCGGGAACGGCCTTGGCGAAATCGCCGGCCAGCTTGCGGTCGAGGAATCGCGGCGTCGAGAAATCTTCCGTGTCCTCGGCATCGGTGTGACCGACACGCGACAGGACCCGCTCGAACACCCCGATGAACGGAAACAGCAACAACGTGTTGAAGACGTTGAAGAAGGTCGAGTAGAGGCCGACCGCGACCGGCACCAGGGGAAAGGTCTCCTTGCCGTCGACGATCACCGGAATGGCGGGATCGCCGCCGAAGAACTGCATGGCCCATTCCAGGACCTGCATGGAGACGAAGAACAGCGGGATGGTGATGCACACGCCGATGATGTTGAAGGAGATGTGGGCGTAAGCGGTGCGCTTGGCGTTTTTCGAAAGATTGAGCGAAGCCATCCACGAGGTGATCGTGGTGCCGAGATCGGCGCCGAGCGAGAAGGCGACGGCCGTCGTCCAGTCGAGAATGCCGGCGGCGCCAAGGCCCATGACAATGCCGATCGTCGCCGAGGACGAATGGATCATGGCGGTCACGCCGGCGGCGATGAACACGCATTTGAGGAGGTTGAGATAGGAGTCGGCCGTCAGTGTTTGAAGCAGTGCCATGACTTCGGGCAGATTGCGCAGCGGGCGCAGGCCGCCGGTCATCAGGTTGAGGCCATAAAAGATCAGCGCGAAGCCCATGCCGGCAAGCGCTATGTTCTTGACCTTCTCGCTTTTGGCAAAGCAGTAGATCAGCGAGAACACGCCGGCCAGGATCAGCCCGAGCGGACCGAGCGGCAGGGCGATGAGCCCGTTGCCGAGCGTGGTGCCGATATTGGCGCCCATGATCACGCTGATCGCCGGTCGAAGCGCGATGACGCCGGCATTGACCAGGCCGACGACCATGACGCTCATCGCCGTCGACGACTGGATGACGCCGGTGATCAGCGTTCCCGCCAGCACGCCCTTGATCGGCGTTCCGGCGGCCTTGGCGAGAAAGGCGCGCATCCGGTTGACCGACAGCGCCTGGATGCCGTTGGCCATGAAGTCGAGGCCGAGCATAAAAATGCCCAACCCGCCGATCACCGGCACGAGGATGTCCTTGAAGATATCGATGTCCATGTCACGCAGTCCCCAACAAGCCGCCATCACGGCGCGATATGAATTTCAGTTCAGGCGCTGCGCCAAGCAGCGGCCTGGCTCTTCCGCTCAGTTTCCGACCGGCCCCTGCCTTGCCCAGTATTGCTCGATCCGGGCGACGAGCGCCTTCGGCAGCGGCACGTAGCCGAGCGCGGCGGCGTCATCAGCGCCGTGGGCGAAGGCGAGCCGGAAAAGGTCGTGCACGCGGCGATAGCGATGTTCCGAACGGCCCGAGACCTGAACGACCGCGAACACCGCCGTGCTGATCGGATAGGCGGCATCGCCGTTACGATCGGTCAGCGAAGCGAAGAAGTCGGTCGTTTGCGCCCAGTCGATCGATGTCGCGGCAGCCTGCACGCCCTCCGGCTCCGGCTTGACGAACTTGCCGGATTTGTTCTCGATCAGCGCATAGGCAAGGTTGGCGCGCTGTGCCTGGCCGGATTCGGCATAGGCGATCGCGCCCTTCGTGTCGTGCACGGCTTGAATGAGGTTCTGGGTGCCTTCCGCGTCAGTGCCGAGCGGCCAGGAGATCAGTGTATTGGCGCCGTATTTGGCCTTCCACTCCCCGCTGACCGCCGACAGATACTCGGTGAAGACAAAGGTCGAGCCGGAACCATCCTTGCGGTGAACGACGCTGATCCTGAGGTCGGGCAGCGTCAGATCCGGATTCACCGCCTTGATTGCGGGATCGGACCATGACTGGATCTTCCCCAGATAGATGTCGGCCAGCAGCGGTCCCGTCAGGCGAAGGCTTCCCGGGCCGATGCCGTCGAGATTGACGACGACGGCGATGGCGCCCATCACGATTGGAAACTGCTGGCGGCCGGCCTGCTTGAGTTCGGCGGCATTGATCGGCGCATCCGTCGCGGCAAAGTCGATGTCCGGCTGATCGAGACGCAGGACGCCGGCGAGCGAGCCGACGATTTCATAGTCGACCTTCCAGTCGGGCGAGACATAGTCGCCGCCGTCGGCGCGGGCGCTCTCGTAGGCCGTTGCCCATTTGCCGATGATCGGGGCGGCCAGTGTCGATCCGGCGCCGCGGATAGGCTCAGCCTGCGCAGCGGCCCCGACCATCAAGCCAACAGCAAGCGTGATGGCGCCGCTTATCTTCGCCGATTTGCGCCGTAGTGACGCAAGGCTTGCTGGAAACATCATGGCGACCCCCGACGCGCGAACAAATAGCTAGTTTTCAGTCTTGGCAGATATCAACAGTCATCCGCCCGGCGAACGAACGCCGGCAGAGAAACAACCCGCTCACCGTATGAACCTTGGTTAACGATTGGATGACAAAGATCTTTGCGGGTGAGATTTTTATTTTTCCGCGATTGCCGCGGTTGCCTGAAGAATTGTTCGGCAGCCAATCGCTTCAGCTTTGCGCTGCCCCTCACCTGCCTGCCGGCACCCTCTCCCCGTATAGTGACGGGGAGAGGGGCGCTCTCATCGATGGTTTCGCCAATCACCAGCGTTGCAGAATATCCGCCACGGTGCGACCAGTCCCTTCTCCCCGTCACACGGGGAGAAGGGCCCGGCAGGGCGATGAGGGGCGGCGCCGACTCCGACAACAGACCCCCTTGGCACGAAGTTGCTGGTCGCCTCCACGCAGGGACAGCCCTATTTCGCGTCGTGGAAGATGATGCCCACCGTATGGCGCAGGCCGGAGCGAATCCGGCTGACGCCGTGCCTGAGATTGACGCGGTAGCTGCCTTTGCTGCCCTGGACCGGACGATTGTGGACCGCGAAGGCGACTGCGTCGCCCTGGCGCAGCGGCACCACCTCGGCGCGGCTCTGCATGCGCGGGCGCTGTTCGGTCAGCACGAACTCGCCGCCGGTGAAATCCTTATCCGGTTCGGACAGCAGGATTGCCACCTGCAGCGGGAACGCAAGCTCGCCGTAGAGATCCTGATGCAGGCAGTTGAAGTCGCCGGGACCATATTGCAGCAGGAGCGGCGTCGGCCGCGTCTGGCCCTGCTCGTGGCATTGCTTGAGGAACGCGGCGTGTTCGTCCGGGTAGCGCTGCGCGACGCCCATGCGTTCGTTCCAGTCGTTGGCGACGGCGGCAAGGCGCGGATAGAGCGCGGTGCGCAAGCCGCCGATCAGCTCGGGCAAGGGATAGCGGAAATAGCGGTACTCGCCCTTGCCGAAGCCGTGCCGCGCCATGTGGACATGGCTGCGGAAATGGCTTTCGTCGGGATACAGCCCGGCGATCTCCCGGCATTCTTCTGGTGTCAGCAGCTTTTCCATCACCGCGCAGCCATAGAAGCTCATCTCCTCGGCCAGTGCCTGCCAGTCATATCCGGCGACGCGCGCTTCCGCCGATCGGACCGCTGCTGCTGGAACCGTGTGCATGGTCATAGCTCTGCTCCTCTGGCTTCATCGGCTTCTGCCATCAGATGGGTGAAGCAGCGCACACAAACCACCCGTTTCCTGCCAACCGGTTTAGGCACAACGCAAGGTTGCCATGGATCAGCTTCACCGCCGCGACGCAGCATGGATTTTGGCAAAATCGAGCCCATATCCCTGATAGGGAGCTTTGAGCGTGAAACTCGCGCGTGTAGCCCTGATTGCCGCGGCTTTTGTAGCCGCTGTGGCTGTTTGTTCTTCTTCCGCAGCAACAGGAGAAGCAAACGGCCAGGGGAGGACTGCGCTGCGCATCGAGATAGACGGCGCCATCGGTCCGGCGAGCGCCATGCAGTTCAAGGAAGCGCTGGCGGTGGCCGCAGAACGGAATGCCGAGGTTTTCATCCTGCAGATGAACACGCCGGGCGGGTTGGTCACCAGCATGCGTGAGATCATCGCCGACATCCTCGCCTCCCCGGTTCCCGTCATCGGCTATGTCGCGCCCGCCGGCGGGCATGCGGCGAGCGCCGGAACCTACATCCTCTACGCAACCCATGTGGCGGCGATGGCGCCCGGCACCAATCTGGGCGCGGCAACGCCCATCGAGATGGGCGGGCCGATGCCATCCTTTCCCGGCGACGACAAGAACAATGGCCCGGAAGCCGGCAAGGACCCGAAGAATCCACCGGCGGGCAATGCGATGATCGCCAAGGCGACGAACGACGCGGTTGCCTTGATCCGCAGCCTGGCCGAACTGCGCGGGCGCAATGCCGATTGGGGTGAAAAGGCGGTGCGCGAGGCGGCCAGCCTGTCGGCCAGCGCCGCACTGCAGGAAAATGTGATCGACTTTGTCGCCCGCGACACGACCGAACTGCTTCAGCTGGCCGACGGCCGGACGGTCGAGATCGCCGGCAGGAAAAAGGTGCTGGCGACCAAAAGGCTGCCGGTTGAAACGCTCGAGCCTGGCTGGCTCATCCGGCTTCTCGCCGTCATCACCGACCCGAACATCGCCGTCATCCTGATGCTGATCGGCGTTTATGGCCTCGTCTTCGAGTTCACCAGCCCGGGCGCGGTCGCGCCAGGCGTGATCGGCACGATCTGCCTGCTGCTCGGGCTCTATGCGCTCAATCTCCTGCCGATCAGCTATGCCGGCCTTGCCCTGATGCTGCTTGGCATCATCTTCCTCGTCGTCGAGGTCTTTAATCCCACAGTGGTGCTTGGGCTGGGAGGCGTGGCTGCGTTTCTGCTGGGCGCTGCCATGCTGCTCAGGATCGAAGGTCCCGGCTTCGAGATGTCGTGGGCCGTCATCGGCACCGCCGCCATCCTGACGCTCGGCCTGGCGCTGCTAACCGGCAGCTATCTGTGGGCGGCCCGCAAGAACGTTCCGCGTGTTGGCGCCCAGGCCATGCAAGGGCTGCCGGCCAAGGTCCTCGACTGGCAGGGCAGCGAGGGACACGTGCTGGCCCGGGGTGAGCGCTGGCGGGCGAAAGCCGACGAACCCATTGCGGTGGGCGACAGCGTCGAGGTGGCTGATGTCAGGGGTCTCGTGCTGACGATACGGCGCCGCAATGTGCGAAGCGATGGAGCAAGGCAATGATGCTCGGATATGTGGCCTATCTGGTGGCAGCGCTCGTCGTGGTCATGTTCCTGTCCGCGGCCATTCGCATCCTGAGGGAATATCAGCGCGGCGTGGTCTTCACGCTCGGCCGCTTCACCGGGGTCAAGGGGCCCGGCCTGATCATCCTCATCCCCTTCGTGCAGCAGATGGTGAAGGTCGACCTGAGGGTGGTGGTCCAGGACGTGCCGCCGCAGGACGTGATCTCGCGCGACAACGTCTCGGTGAAGGTCAACGCAGTGCTGTATTTTCGTATCGTCGACGCCGAGCGGGCGGTGATCCAGGTCGAGGACTTCATGACCGCCACCAACCAGCTGGCACAGACCACGTTGCGCTCGGTGCTCGGCAAGCATGAACTCGATGAAATGCTGGCCGAACGCGACAAGCTCAACAGCGATATCCAGGAGATCCTCGATCAGCGGACCGATGCCTGGGGCATCAAGGTCTCCGATGTCGAGATCAAGCATGTCGACCTCAACGAGAACATGGTCCGCGCCATCGCCAAGCAGGCCGAGGCCGAACGGCTGCGGCGTGCGAAAGTGATCAATGCCGACGGCGAACAGCAGGCGGCGGCAAAACTCGTCGAGGCCGGCAAGATGCTGTCCGAGACCCCGCAGGCCATGCAGCTGCGCTATTTCGAGGCGCTCCATGACATCGCCGGTGAACGCTCGTCGACGGTGGTGTTTCCGGTGCCGATGGATTTGCTCGGCCATTTCATCAGGCCGACCGGCGAGAAGACGTGAGCTCGAAGGCCGGCGATCCTTCAACCCCCTCTGCCCTGGCAGGCATCTCGCCCCACAACAATGGACCACTTCGTGGGGGCGAGGAACCCAAGCTGGAATGAGGCCGCGATCCTTCATGCCGGCCATCTCCGCCACGAGCGGGGAGATCGGCAGGTCGCCGCTGCGCGCCAATCAACCGTTCGTTGGCCGAACAGGGCTAACGGAAAAATCAGACATTCATGGCAATGTTGAACCCGCCTGCCCGAATGAAAGTCAGGCGACGGCTGGGTGCTGGCCCATCGAGGAGAAAAGGATTGCGCATGTCATCCTTGCTCAACACCGGACTATCATCGCTCAAGCGCAGTCTGATCATGCTGGCAGTCCTGGCCTTTTGCATCTTGCCGGCCGGGGCGTTGGAGCCCGTTGATCTCCCGGAATCGCCAGACACTGTGGCCTTCAATGTTCAGAACAACGGCAAGTCGGTCCCAGTCACGTTGCGACAGCTGGAAAAGCTCGGTCTCTACCGGGTCACCACCGCAAGTCCATTTGAAAAAGGGCAGCTGACATTTGAAGGCGTCCTGTTCCGCGACGTGCTCAAGCTCGTTGGATTGGAAGGCGAGGATTCCGTTGTTCTGCGGGCGGTGGACGAATATGTGCAGATAATTCCGCGCCAGGATTGGACGGAAGGTCCTCTCCTGCTTGCCACCCGCCAGAATGGAAAATTGCTGACCCGGCGCACGCAAGGTCCGACCCGGCTGGTCTATCCGCTCAACGACCACCCGGCCTTCGACACGCCAGTCCACAAACCACGGTGGGTCTGGCTGATCAAGACGCTCGAGCCTGGCGGCTGATCGAGCTCCGGCGTGGCTCGAATGGCACGCTTTGAAGGCTGGCGCGTTCCCGTCACCTACGGGACCGCCATCGCGGCTGCAGCAGCCAGCTCTGCGGTCCTGATCACCGTACTGTTTCTCAGCCTCAGCAAGATCGAATATTCGCTGCCGCGGTTCGGCTTTTTCGCCATCCGCGAGTTCCATATTGCAATACGCGATGTAACTCACCTCAAGGACATGACATCGCTCGCCAAGGCCGCCCCCGGCTCTGCAGACAGCCTTGAGCAGTTATCAGCGGCGAACGACCTGGTCTACATCCGCTTCAAGCGGATCGACGGCACCGGGACGGCAAGCGAGATTCCCGCCTACGCAAGTATCGTTCCGCGTATCGTTGACGCGGTGACACGGCTTGATGCCATGATTGCGGCCGGGCTGCCTCTCGACGAAAAGATTTTGAAGGAAATGGGGTTGGAGCTCGAGCATCTCGTAGCGAGGATGAACGACGAATATTACAAATATGGAGATGAGATCAACGTGGATCTCTATTCGGCGGAAAAAAGCCTGAAGAGATTCAACTACCAGATTGCATTCGCTCTGGCGGTCTTGTCGCTGCTGGCGATCGGAACTGCCGTATTGCTTATCGGCCGTCGGGAAACGATAAGGAAACTGGAGTTTCTGGCCTGGCGCGACGCGACGACGGAACTGAAGAACCGTGCCTGGATGTCAGCCAACAGGGACGTGATGCTGGACCGGGCAAGGCTGGCCGGCAAGCAACTCCGCCTTTTCCTGATAGATTTGGATCATTTCAAGAGCGTGAACGATACGTTCGGTCATCACATCGGTGATCTCTTGCTGAAAGCCGTCGCCGAAATCCTGCAATCGGTCGAACGGCCCGACGAAGTTGTCGCCATCCGTTTGGGCGGTGACGAGTTCGCCGTCATGGCGATCGGGGACCGGCACGCGGCAGCCGATGCTCTCGGAAATCGGCTTCGCGAGCAATTGAACCGGTTTGCCGAACTCGCGGGCCACCACGTGCGGATGGGAGCCAGTATCGGCATGGCGTGTTTCCCCGAACATGGTTCGGATATTTCCACCCTGTTGCGCAACGCGGACAGCGCTCTTTATGTCGCCAAAGCCGAAGGACGCTCTGGCTTCGTGACGTTCTCGCCTGCAATCCTCAATCAGTTCGATATGCAGCTCGGCCAAGAAGCTGGGATTAAGCGTGCGCTTAACTGCGACGAGTTCTTTCTGGTTTGGCAACCGCAGTTCGAGCTGGCAACCGGCCGCATGATCGGCGCCGAGGCGCTGGTGCGCTGGCGCGATCCCGCTTCGGGCGCGATTCGTCTGCCGATGTCATTCATTCCAATTGCCGAACGAAGCGACCTGATACTGGAAGTTGACAAGGTCGTGCTGAGCAAGGCTTGCCTGCAGGCAGCTCGATGGGCGCCTGTTTCTGCCCATGATTTCGTTTGCTCGGTCAATCTGTCGGGCAAAAGCCTTCAGAACGATGCGTACTTTGCCCACCTTGTTCTGGTGCTGCAACAAACAGGACTGCCGCCGTCGCGCCTGCAACTGGAAATAACGGAAGGGGTGCTTATCCAGAACAGCCGAAACGCCTTGAACATGCTGACGGAAATTCGAAATATCGGCGTCGGTCTGGCACTCGACGATTTTGGCTCCGGCTATTCAAGTTTCGGCTACCTTGCCGACTTCAACCTCGATCGGCTGAAGATCGACCGATCGTTCTTGAGCGGTCTGGAAGCGTCGAAGAAAAAACAGAACGTCGTTCGAGGCATTATAGCGCTGGCCAATTCGCTCGGCTTGACCGTTCTGGCAGAGGGGGTGGAAAACGAAGCGCAGCTCGATTTCCTGATCGCCGAGCATTGTCACAGCGCTCAAGGGTTTTTCCTGTCACAGCCGATCGAAGAAAATCTGCTGACGAACCACCTGGCCGCGAGGCAAGGCAGGATGAGAGATACGGACAAGTTCAGGCTGGGTATTTCTGCGTAAGGGTCGCTGCCGACCCAACCCAGAATGGTTCGAGCTTTTTCGCGGAACGGGGTGGTAGCGTTCGGGTCTGGGCCGTAGCATTCTTCGGCTGAGGTAACGGCATGGATCCCAGGGTCTGCGCCGCGCCGCTTCGCTCCTTGCTTCGCCTAGGATGACGAAGTGGAGGGGTGTTTCGGCCAATCTCCAACGTTTGCGATCTGCCAGTGAGATTTGCCACCGACGGTTCGCAGCCGATGGCAGACTTGCGGCTCGAAGGACATGAGAAGGTAGGCCGCAGCGACTGACGAGATCGACGTGCGCAACGAAATGTCGAACGAGCAACACCGCCCTGAAGTGCGTCAGCTGCGAAGTCCTATGCGAACAGGCCGACTGCTCGATCGTAAAAATGGTCGAGGGCGCAGCGCCTGGCGGCAATCCGGGCGGCTTCAAGCAATTCCTCGCGGCCCGAGGCGCCGTCCTTGTAGGTTGCGATAACCACACGCGCGATCCTTTCGGCGTCCTCGTTGTCGAGCTCCGCTTCGCCGGACCGCAAAGTTTCCCGCACCACACCCCTCAAAAGATCCAGTTCAATGGTTGAAAAGACGCCCATATAGGGCGCGGATTTGCACTCCACGGCCATCTGAATTCCTCCCACTGTCACGATATCAAACACGCGGCAGATTACAACTAAAGTATTAGGCGAGCGCACGCTTTTGGGGGCGCCCGTAGGCGTTGAAACGGAATGGGATTAGTCTGCGCGGTCTCGGGCTTCAGGACGCGGCAAAAGAATGGATTTCAGTTCAGGGCAAGGCTATTTCCTCATCGGCGGCCTCATCCTGGTCGGTGCCGGGCTGCTGATCCTTTCGCTGATCGTCAATGCTCGTGTGGCGCACAGCGTGCGCCACGACATGCGCCATCGTGAAAAGCTGCTGGAGTATTATCGCAACATCTTTTCCCAACTCGGCGTGATCCTGATCGGAATTGGCGTTTCCCTGTTCATCTTCTTTTTTCAGCAGAATTATCAGGAGCAGCGCAAACGCGAAACCGAGCTCCAGCTGGTTCTCGCCAAACTGGCCGCGCGCATTGCTCGCGGGGCGGCCGTCGTCGAATACCTCAGCGAATTCGATGCGCTGCTGGATGATGGCGGACCCTATATCAGTCCGGAACTCGGTGGAACCAACGCCGCGATCAGCGCGCACGGGGCGGAAGTCGGCAAGCAGGTCGCCGAGATCCTTTTGGTTGAGCGCGATGTTGAGGTTCAAGGGTTCGAGATCCTGAACCTATCGCGCGACTTCGAGGCATCGTTCGTCGTCAACGAGCTCGATCCCGCGCTGTGGTTCAACATCGTCCGGGATGAGAGCGAGATCAAATATGCCACCACTCAGCTCGCCCTCGACTACAAGGACCTGCAGGATGCGATGGGCGGAGACTCGATCGCGGTTGCGATCGCAAATCCTGAAAAACAGGCAAAAATCAAGCAGGAGGTGCTCGACATCTTTTATGATGCCGACCTCTTGCGCCAGCGCAGCCGAAGACTTCTCGGCCGTGCGTGCTGGCTTTTCAGCAAGGGGCGCAGCTTCGTCAAGCTTGGACCGGTCGACGAGATCGAGGCCGAAGCCAGGTCGCACCAGGAATGGATCGATCGGTCGAAAGGTTTCCTGACGCAGTTGAAGTCGGGAAGCGGCGATTGTTTCAAATTGCTCCAGTTCAACCCGGCGCCCTGAACGCGGACGCGCCTGGCCTAATCGCTGCTCATGCAGAACCGGATGACCATTCCAATCCAAGGCTCTATAACAGGCCGACAGAATTGCGATGATCAAGGGGAGACGATGCGCTACATACGTCCGCTTTCAATGGAAGATGCCGTTGGCCAGTTGGCCGGCTCGCCCGGCACCGCCGCCATTCTCGCCGGAGGCAGCGACCTCCTGGTGAGAATGAAAGGCGGCTTTATCGAGCCCGACCTTATCGTCGACATCAAGTCGATCGACGGACTGGGCGAGATCGGGGAAACGGCGGAGGGCTTCAGCATCGGTGCCGCGGTCCCCTGCGCCCTGATGGGAGAGAGCGCGGCCTTGAACAGGGAATGGCCGGGCGTCGTCGAAGCGGCCAAGCTGATCGGCTCCAAACAGGTGCAGGGACGCTGCACGATCGTCGGCAATCTTTGCAACGCCTCGCCGGCCGCCGACAGCGTGCCGGCGCTGGTGGCCGCCGGCGCCAGGGCATCGATTGTCGGGCCAGGAGGCAGGCGCACGGTCGCGGTGGAGGCAGTCCCCACCGGGCCTGGCAAGACGTCGCTCGCCAAGGGAGAAATCATCGAGGCGATCCTGCTCGACAGGCGGGCGCCGCGCTCCGGCGATGCCTATCTGCGTTTCATTCCACGCACGGAGATGGACATCGCCGTGGTCAGCGCCGGGGTGAACCTGACGCTCGATGAGCAAGGCGTCGTCAAATCGGCCCGCGTGGCGCTGGGCGCAGCGGCACCGACGGTGCTGCTGGTGGAAGAGGCGGCCGAGGCCCTCATCGGCAGGAAGCTGGACGAAGCAGCACTTGAGCGGCTCGCCAAGGTCTGCTCGGGGGCCTGCCGCCCCATCGACGACAAGCGGGGCACCGTCGAGTTCAGAAGAAAAGTTGCGGGTGTGCTGGCCAGGCGGGCCGCCACGACCGCCTATGCGCGTGCAGGAGGCAAGTGATGGCTGGTGTAGCAGTTTCAACGACAATCAACGGCGACAATGTCGAGTACCTTTGCCAGCCGGACGAGACGCTGCTCGACGTGCTGCGCGACCGCCTCGGGCTGACCGGCGCCAAGGAAGGCTGCGGCACTGGCGACTGCGGCGCCTGCAGCATCATCCTCGACGACCGGCTGGTGTGCTCGTGCCTGGTGCTTGGCGCGGAGGCCGAAGGCCGGCGCGTCGAGACCATCGAGGGCATGGCGCATGGCGACAGCCTGCACCCGCTGCAGCAGAAGTTCCTCGAGCACGCAGCGCTGCAATGCGGCGTCTGCACGCCGGGTTTCCTGATCGCGGCGAAAGACCTGTTGGCCAAGAACCCCGACCCGACCGAGGAGGAAATCCGCTTCGGCCTGGCCGGGAACCTCTGCCGCTGCACCGGCTATGACAAGATCGTGCGCGCCGTTCAGGACGCCGCAAGCGTGATGAAGGGAGCCTGACGATGAACTTCGATCCGCGCTATTCCGGACGCAATTTCGCCTCCGTCGGCACGCGTCCCATCCGCCCCGACGGCGTCGACAAGGTAACGGGCCGCGCGCGCTATGGCGCGGATTTCAACATGGCCGGCCAGTTGGTCGGGCGTGTCCTGAGAAGCCCTCACGCGCACGCCACGATCAGGAAGATCGACACCTCGAAGGCGGAGAAGCTCAACGGCGTGAAGGCGGTGATCACCGCGGCCGACCTGCCCGACCTCACCGACGGCGATGCCGCCATGTACGACATCCTCGACAACTGCATGGCGCGCAAGAAGGCGCTCTATGACGGCCATGCGGTGGCCGCGGTCGCCGCGGTCGACGCCCGCACGGCAAGGCAGGCGCTGAAGCTGATCGAGGTCGACTACGAAGTGCTGCCGCATGTGACCGATGTCGACGAGGCGATGAAGCACTCGGCGCCCGTGCTCGACGACACCATCTTCACCGAGGGCCTTGAGCAAAAGCCCGTCAAGCCGTCCAACGTCACCAAACGCAGCCAGTACGGCCATGGCGACATCCATGAGGGATTTGGCCAGGCCGATTACGTCGTCGAACGCTCCTTCAAGACCGAGCAGACGCACCAGGGCTATATCGAGCCGCATGCCTGCGTGGCGAGCGTCAGTTCCGACGGCACCGCCGACCTCTGGGTCTGCACGCAAGGCCATTTCGTCTACCGCCAGCACTGCGCTCAGCTGCTTGGCATGGAAGCCTCCAAGCTGCGCGTCACCTCGTCGGAAATCGGCGGCGGTTTCGGCGGCAAGACACACGTCTGGGCCGAGCCGGTGGCGCTGGCGCTCTCGCGCAAGGCCGGCCGGCCGGTCAAGCTGGTGATGACGCGCGACGAGGTGTTCCGCGCCTCCGGGCCGACCAGTGCCACCTCGATCGACGTCAGGATCGGCGCCCGCAAGGACGGCACGATCACCGCGGCCGAGGCGACGCTGCGCTATTCCTGCGGCCCCTATGCCGGCATGTGGGCCGAGCTCGGCGCCATGACCGCGTTCGCCTGCTACAATCTCGCTAACGTCAGGACGGTCGGCTACGAAGTGCTGGTCAACCGGCCAAAGACGGCGGCCTATCGCGCGCCATCGGCGCCGATGGCGGCGTTTGCAGTGGAAAGTGCCGTCGACGAGCTGGCCAAGGAGATCGGCATGGATCCGGTCGAGTTCCGGATCAGGAACGCCGCCCAGGAAGGCACCCGATCGTCCTACGGCCCGGTTTACGGCCCGATCGGCATCGGCCCGACGCTGGAGGCGGCGAAGAACCATCCGCACATGCAGGCGCCGCTGGGTAAGAACCAGGGCCGCGGCATGGCTTGCGGCTTCTGGTTCAACTTCGGCGGCCAGACCTGCACCGACCTCAACATCGGCATGGACGGCTCGGTCTCGCTTGCCGTCGGCACGGTCGATGTGGGTGGTTCCCGCGCGTCGCTGTCGCTGGTGGCGGCGGAGGAACTCGGCATCGCCTATGAGCAGATCAAGGCGGTGGTCGCCGACACCTCCAGCCTCGGCTACAACGACATGACGGACGGCAGCCGCGGTACCTTCTCCTCCTCGATGGCGACGATCTCGGCCGCCCGCAACGCCATCAAGATCCTGCGGGAACGCGCCGCGCAGATGTGGGATGTTCCCGTCGACGACGTGCTCTGGGAAAACGGCCACGCCATCGCCAAAGGCGAGAAGTACGGCAACCTTGCGGCGCTGTCTCTGAAGGAGATCGCGGCCGGGTCAGGAAAGACCGGCGGGCCGATCGCCGGCCACAGCGAGCTCGTCGCCGACGGCGCCGGCGTCTCCTTCGCCACCCATATCTGCGATATCGAGGTCGATCCGGAGACCGGCGCCACGAGGGTGCTGCGCTACACGGTCGTGCAGGATGCCGGCAAGGCGGTGCACCCGACCTATGTCGAGGGGCAGTACCAGGGGGGTGCCGCGCAAGGCATCGGCTGGGCGCTCAACGAAGAGTACGTCTACGGCAAGGACGGGCGGCTGCAGAACCCCGGCTTTCTCGACTACCGCATCCCGGTCTGCTCCGACCTGCCGATGATCGACACGCAGATCCTCGAGATCCCCAATCCCAACCACCCTTACGGGGTGCGGGGCGTCGGCGAAACCTCGATCGTGCCGCCGCTGGCGGCGATCGCCAATGCGGTGTCGAACGCCGCGGGCGTGCGGATGACGCATATCCCGATGTCGCCGCCGCGGATTCTCGCGGCGATCGAGGCGGAACGGGGAGGCCGATGGTCGAAGTAACGCTCTGGGGATCGCTCGGCGCAATCGCCGGAGGCAAGAGCAAGGTCGAGATCGAGGCGAAGGATATTCGGGAGCTGTTCAGGAAGCTGGCTGAGCAGTATCCCGGCTTCGAGCCCTACATCGACCGCGGCATCGCAGTCGCCATAGACGGGGTTATCTATCGCGACACCTGGTCGAAGGAATTGCCGCAGGGCGCTGAGATATTCCTGCTGCCGAGACTGGCGGGAGGATAGTTGGCACCATCTTACCTCGGAGCGCTGCTGCGGTGCAGAACCTTTGATCGCGGAGGAACAGCGCGAGGGGGCGCGAAAGATCGCTACAGAGCGCTTTTATTCTGAGCCGCAGCATTCTTCGGCTTATGTAACGGAATGGATCCCAGGGTCTGCGCCGCGTCGCTTCGCTCCTTGCTCCGCCCCAGGATGACGAAGGCGCAGAGGAACTCTAATCTCCGACGCGCTGCAGCGTGCCGAGATTGTTATCGTTGAGAAACTCTATGGTCATGGTCGACGCCTTGCCGTCGGGGCCGATGTCAAAGCCTACGCCCGATGGCCTGT
Organism: Mesorhizobium sp. WSM4845; assembly: GCF_055811455.1. Lineage (NCBI taxonomy): Bacteria > Pseudomonadati > Pseudomonadota > Alphaproteobacteria > Hyphomicrobiales > Phyllobacteriaceae > Mesorhizobium > Mesorhizobium sp. WSM4845. Next base: position 1,954 of record NZ_JBVVQA010000023.1, on the reverse strand, counting down.
CCGGCGTCTCGGCGTCCGGGAAGGTCAGGAAGAGGTCGCCGTCGAAATCCTTCAACGAATATGACCGGGCGCCGGCCGGCCCGACCTTGAGCACAAGAGTGTCTCCCGCAGTCGACACGACCGCATCGCCGATGAAGTCGTTGGAGTAACGGCCTGCATAGGCGCTGGCTGGCCGGGCCGGGCTTGCCGGAGACGGTGGCGCGGCATAGGTGGCGTTGGCCGCCGCGATTGCCGGGCCGAACAGACCCGCATAGGTATCGTCCCATGCCTTGATCCAATCCTTCTCGACCGTTCCGTCGAAGACGAGATCGGCGAAACTGTCGGACAGCCCCTCCGGCACCCCTGTCGAAAAGGCGTTGGCGACGATGACGATGCCAAGCTTCTCCTCAGGAAAAACTGTCACCAGGGTACGGGCGCCGACGCTGAAGGCGCCGGCATGGCCCCAGCTCAGGCCGTGCCGGCCGAATTCGACATTCCAGCCGAGGCCGTAGAAGGACGTGCCGCCTGAGACGGGGTTCCTGCCGCGCGCCATCAGGGGAACATGCGTCTGGTCCAGTGCATCTGCCTTAATGAGCGTCTCGCCGGCGTAGACCCCATTGCCGAGCACGAGGCGCACCCATTGCGAGAGATCGCGCGCCGTGGAGCTGACACCGCCCGCGGGCGCCTGCGCATCCGGATCGCGCTTTACCTTCGCGGCCCAGACGCCGTCGATCTTGACGTGGAGCGCAGCGCGATTGGCATGCTTGATGAAGTCCGCATGACGGGAGCTGGTCGAAACCATTTTAAGCGGCCGGTAGAGTTTCTCCTCGGCGACCTCTTCCCAGGACTTGCCTGTCGGCTTCGCGGCCGCGACGGCACCCTCAGTCAGTCCGAAATTGCTGTAGGAGTAGCCGGCGCGAAAGCTCGACGATGGCGACACGAACCGCAGACGACGCAGGATCTCCGCGCGATCGTAGCCAATGTCCTCAAGATCGTCCCCGGCGGTGCCGGGAAGCCCGCTGCGGTGCGAAAACAGGTCGCGGACCGTGAGTTCACTGGTCGGATAGGGCTCGGCGAGCCGGAAGGCGGGATCGAGATCGACGATTTTCGCATCCCAGGATACGATGCCCTCGCTGACCAGCGCCGCCACTATCGTTGCCGAGACTGGCTTGGAGAGGGAGGCGATCTGGAACACCGTGTCGGCGTCGACGGTCTCCGGCTTGCCGGCCTCGCGACGCCCGAACCCTCTGAGAAAGACCACCTTGTCGTCATGCACGACCCCGATGGCGAGACCGGGTACGGCACCGTCCGCGACGACACCTTCGGCGAGCAGTTCGAGCTTCGACAGGGCGGCAGTGATCCGGTCGGGCGTAAGGCTGTCGGCCGACGCCGCCTGCGGCGAAAGCACCATGACGGCGATGAAGGCCAACGTCCCCCAACGGCGGAAATTCCGACCCAACCCCACGCTCGAGCTCCTCCCCTGCAAGCACTGTCATACTACAGGCCGACGCAGGGAAGGCCAGCCCTCGCCTGCGCGATACAGCAAAGTCCGCTGCGCGACGCCAAGCGGCCATCCCGGTAGCCAACCGGTCAAAAATATCGAACGGACCATCGCTCGGCGGCGACGACAGTCATGAAGAACCCGAACGACAACAGCGATGAGAGCACGATAGCGGCGTCGAGCCGGTCGGACCAATAGTTGAAGGTCGCGTCGACGATCGTCGCCAAGACCTTGTCGGACCCGATCCATTCGCCAACGATCGCGCCGATCACCGCGGTCGCATCGCGGCGGTAAGCCGCCGGAGGCGGCGCCTAGTGGTGAAAGCCTGACGCTTGCTACCCGACGCGTAGGGCAGCTCAGGGTGGAAACTTGCCGTATGCGCGCCTGTCGGAACGACGTGATTGCGGCAAGGAGCGGACGTCGCCCCGCCTATGCGGCTTGCTCACTCTAGCGTCGGGGCGGTCCGCAGACCGT
>NZ_JBVVQA010000022.1:0-123739 GCF_055811455.1 Mesorhizobium sp. WSM4845 | reverse complement strand
CGCGCCTTTTTTTAAAAACACACCGCCCCCCCCCCAAACGACCGGGTTTAGGAGCCGGCCCCGTCCCCGGGCCGGCTCCACCTTTTTCAAGCGGCACTGGAATCCTGGTGGTGACGATCCGACTTGCGCGTTGGGAATGGCGGGAGACGACCGGTGCGGACATTGCTCCGATTGCGACAAATTCAGCGGCGCAATAAGCTTCGGCCGTGAGCTACCAGGCGATGAAAAATCGAGTGATCTGTGATCAGAGGACTGTTCGGGAATGTTTCCTAGACGCTTGGTTTCATTGAGGGTTTCCGGGCACCGTCAGGACACAGAAGGAATCTGAATTCACTGAGCGCAAACCGAACCTCAATTGAGACACACCTGAAACACATCGACGCGCCGGACGACATGCATGCGAAACGTTTTGGGCGGATGGTCGAGCCGCAGGCAGGCCAGGAGCGCAGGAGCGTCGCCAATGACACCCGACCAGATTCGACTTGTTCAGGATAGTTTCCACGAGGTCCTCCCGATACGCGTGGCAGCCGCGGCTCTGTTCTATGAACGCCTGTTCGCGATCGACTCGGATCTTCGCGCACTGTTTCTGGCGAGCGACATGCCCAAGCAAGGCGCAGAGCTGATGGCGAGCCTGGGCTCCGTCGTGCGCGGACTGGATCGTGCCAACACCGTCCTTCCGACCGTACGCGAGCTCGCCAAGCGTCATGGGGCTTGCGGTTTCAAGGAGCATCATTACCCGATCGTCGGGCAAGCGCTCATCGACACGATGGCGGCCGGCCTCGGCACGGCCTTCACGCCGGCGGTCGGCGAGGCTTGGGAGGCAGCCTATGCGTTGCTCGCAAGTGTGATGATCGCGGCTGCTCGCGAGGATCAGCTCGCAGCGTGAGGCATCCGATGCCGGAACAATCGGCACTTAAGTTAGCGATGTTCGCGCTTTGAAACCAAACGCGCCCGTGGCCCAGCCCGGCGGCCGCGATTGACAGTGGCTGTCGATTCCCGTGGTTGCATACGCAGTTTAACGGATCCATTCCGTCGAATTCGGCCATAATTCGACGGAGGCTCAAACGCTCACTTCCCTGGTCTTATCGCAACCTCCTCTAATTGACGGCGCGAATGGTCGCGTCGCGAGGATGGAGAAAAAACGACCACTATCCATCACGCAAACTATTCCGCCTCGAGCGACAGGCTCGACGCTATCGGCTTCGCCAAATCCGCGATCCGCCTGGCCTTCCGTGCATTGAAGATGCGCAGCGCGCGAGTCGCGCTACAGTCAATGCCCGACTTATCTGCTCAACGACATGTGCATCGGCCGCTCGGAGATCGATCACGTCACGTCAATGCGGTTTACAATTGCCAACAGCGCTCAACGCGGTGGCTTGAACGCGAATGATGCTGATCCACATTGACTCGGCCTGCTGAACAGGCTCGGCTCGACGGGCGTGAGAGTTGCCCCGAAGTCGGGCAAGGCCTTCAACACAAGAATTACTCAACCGCGCAATCCTGGGCGATCACCTCGCCAGGGTTTTGGCGCTTTGAACAAGGCCCACGTCTCGCAGATCGTTTCGTAGCGTGGAAGCATGTGGATCAGCAATTCCATGGCAAATTCCACGAACGCAACCACCCTCGTTCAAACGCAGCGCCGTCACAAGGAAGCGGTCCGGCAAATTCGCCGCACTATTCACTTGGAGAAGACGATGCAACACACCACCAAGTCCTCAAGGCCACCGTTGAACGGCGTCGACACGCCGAACCTTCTGGCAACGATCAACTTTGTCGCCGGCCAGCCTGAATTGGCCAAGTTCCAGTTCCGCGTCCACAACGAGTGGGTCGAAGGCACCCACAGCAAGAGCGTCATGCTCGGCTTCCACGGCGCCGGCCAGGAACAGAAGCATGCCAAAGCCTATTACGCCGACAGTGACCACCCGGCCGTGCTGTGCGGCGCCGATCACGGCCCCACCCCGGTCGAATGGCTGCTGCATGCGCTCGCCAGCTGCCTGATGGCGGGCGTCGCCAACATCGCCGCGGCGCGCGGCATCAAGCTGACCAAGGTGCAGTGCTCGGTCGATGGCGACATCGATCTGCGCGGCATCCTCGGGATTTCCGACGAGGTCCGAAACGGCTTTCACAACATCACGGTGGCGTTCGAAATCGAGGGCGATGCGCCGTCCGAGAAGCTCCAGCAATTGGTCGAGCAGACACGGGCACGGTCCGCGGTCTTCGACATGCTGACGAACGGTGTTTCCGTTTCGGTCGGTGTCAAAACCATTCAGTGATCCACTCGGCAAGGCGGTTCGGACGGGTGTCTGAACCGTCGCCCTCCAAAATTGATGGAAACAATATGGAACAGGCTGACGTTGTCATCGTCGGCGCTGGCCAGGCGGGCATCGCCTTGAGCCATTGCCTTCGAAAACGTGGGATCTCGCATGTCATTCTGGAACGCGGGCGCATTGGCGAACGGTGGCGGTCCTCGACATGGCGTTCGCTCCGCCTTTTGACGCCCAATTGGCTGAACGCGCTGCCAGGCTCCCCATATTGTGGCTCCGAACCCGACGGCTACATGAGCCGCGACGCGTTTGTGGAAACCCTGGTTGGCTATGCCCATCGATCGCAAGCGCCGGTGCGCTCGTACGTCGATGTCTTGTCGTGCGAACAGGATGGGCAGGGCTTCAGGCTGCGGACGACCGCCGGCGACTGGTCGGCGAAAGTCGTCGTTGTGGCCACTGGTCATTGCGACGTGCCGAGCATGCCCTTCCCCCTGCATACCAGCGCGGACCAACCGGTCAGCATCCACGCTTCGCAGTACCGAAGTCCCGACCAGCTTGCGTCAGGCGGCGTGCTGGTTGTCGGCGCATCGTCGTCGGGCGTCCAGATTGCCGACGAGCTGCGACGCAGTGGCAGACGCGTAATCCTGTCCGTCGGCAAGCACACGCGTTTGCCGCGCACCTGGCGAGACAAGGATATCTTCTGGTGGCTCTACCATATGGGATTCATGTCCCAGCGGCTGGACGATTTGACAGATCCCGACAGCGCCAGACGACAGCCTTCACTTCAACTTGCCGGTCGGGCGGATCGCTCCAATGTCGATCTGGCGACCCTTCAGGGCATCGGAGTCGAACTCACCGGGCGGTTGAAAGGCATCTCGAACGGGACAATTGGCTTTGCCGATGATCTCAAAGATAGCATCACGGCGGCGGACGCCAAGCAGGACCGGCTCCTTCGCCAGGTCGACCAGTTCGCGGGTCACAAATCCATGGCCGGCGCCCCCGCCCCGATCGAGCTGCCGACGAATTGCCTCAAGCGCCTGTCGTTCGCGAACGACGACATCGGCACCATCATATCGGCGACCGGCTACAGCCGCTCGTTTTCATGGCTGAAACTGCCCGTCATCACCGCCGATGGCGAACTGGCCCACAAGGGCGGGATAACGACCGTCGCCGGCCTCTATGCGCTTGGCTTTCGCTTTCTGCGCAAGCGCGATTCCAATTTCATTGGAGGCGTTGGGCCGGACGCGCAAGCGATCGCCGACCATGTCTCACACTACCTCGGTCAGAGCGGCCTCAAGGCAGCATAAGGACATTCCGATGCTTTCCAATGTCGTCCCCGCACATTCTCACTACGACGCCATCATCGTCGGCGCGCGCTGCGCCGGAGCCTCGACGGCAATGCTGCTCTCCCGGGCAGGATTGCGGGTGCTGGCAGTCGACCGCCAGTCCTATGGATCTGACACGCTGTCTACACACGCGCTGATGCGACCAGCCGTCATGCAGCTTTCGCGTTGGGGCCTGCTCCAACCGTTGATCCAAAGCGGTGCGCCGGTGATCAGGTCTACCACTTTTCACTATGGCGAGCAGGAGGTCACGGTGCCCATTCGGCCCGAGCCAGATATTCCGGGCCTGATCGCTCCACGCCGCACGGTGCTTGATCGCATGTTGGTCGATGCAGCACGAGCCGCTGGAGCCACGATTATGCACGACACTCCGGTCCATGATCTCATGTTCGACGCACATCGCCGTGTTCGCGGCGTCACATTGAGAGATGCCGGCGGCCAAACTCGCGAGATAAGCGCCGATATCGTGGTTGGAGCAGACGGGCTCGGCTCGTTTGTCGCTCGCAAGGTCGAGGCACGGATGCTGGTGCAGGGGCGGTGCTCGGTGGCACATGTCTTCGGCTACGCCCCCGCGCCGGCGTTCTCGGGATACCACTGGTATTTCGGCCGGAACTTATCCGGCGGCGTGATACCGACGAATGACGGGCTTGCCTGTATCGTCGCATCCGTTCCGACCGAGCGGTTTGACGCGGAGTTCCGCTTCGATCTTTCCGCCGCACAGCTTGCCCTGGCAGCGCTGGCACCCGGATTGGGATCGCGGGTCTTCGGCAATGGTGGCGAACGTCTGAAGGCCTTCCGCGGCACGCCCGGCCGATTGCGGCAGGCATACGGCCCTGGCTGGATGCTGGTCGGCGATGCCGGCTTCTTCCGCGATCCGCTGACCTCGCATGGTATTTCCGACGCCCTGCGTGATGCCGAAGGGGCCGCGACGGCAATACTTTCCTGTCGCGTGTCCGCATTGCGGGAGTTCCAGGAAGTACGCGACAGCCTCGCGCTGCCCATCCTTGAGACCACGGACGCCATCAGTGCCTTCGACTGGTCCCTCGAAGAGCTACCTGAACGCCACAAGCGCTTCAGCGAGGCGATGAAATCCGAAGTCGCTGTGCTCTTGGCCCGGGCGGCGCGCGATCGCGAGGTTCCGCCTCTCCAGCAAGGGCTAGTGACGTCGCAGCTAGAGGCAATCTGAAACACAAAACAAGGAGCAAGGCTATGCAAACGACCATACGATCCGGATGGTCCGGGGTCCGGTTCGGACAACCGGAAGTCGGGGCCAGTGCAGAGCGAAGGCGCATCACTCGTGCTAGCGACATCATTGCGTTCAGCGACATGACCGGCGACAGAAACCCACTCCACTACGATGATGCCCTATCCGCCCGCACCGTATTCGGCCGTCTCATAGTTCAGGGCGGTGTCACTTCCGGCCTTCTCAATGCGCTGGTGGCCGAGGACTTACCGGGACCCGGCAGCGTCTTTCTTGGCGTCGAGTGGAAGTTCCTCAAGGCTGTCGGTATTGGCGAGGAGATCGTCGCACGCGCGGAGGTGCTTAGCGTGCGGGAAGACAAGCCGATCTGCACGCTGTCAACCACCGTCGCAAACTCGGCAGGCGAGATTTGCCTGTCCGGCACGGCAACAACCTACACTGTGCCGCTCGATTAGCCGCCATAGGCTGCCGGGCGGCTCCGCATTTCCATGCTCTCCCACACGCTGTCTCCAACGGGCAGAACGCATGTTCGAGGAACTTAGCGGAATGGTCCGCTGCAAACCAAGGAGCCAACTTTATGAACATCTCATTCGGTATCTATGCAACCCCGACATCCACTCTGTGGAAAGACATCCGCAAAGGTCCGCCGCTCGAGGCAGTCCGGGAGCATCTCGACCGCGTGATTAACTTCAGACGCCTTTGCGAGATCGCTCGCAGGGCTGAGGTCCGGTGACGGAGTACGGGTCAAATGCGATGGCGGGCGTGAAGACACGTCCGCCATCGGTTTGGGTGTTGCGAACCCAAATGCTTCGTCGCTAATGTAAGGCCGACCATACGGTTAGGACAACCGGATTGAGCTCGGCCTTCGAAGTAAGGGTCTTTGGCGACCTCACGGTTCGCCGTGATGGCGAGCCTGTGGCCCTAACGCAATCGCGCAAGACGCGGGCGTTACTCGCCTATCTGGCCGTGCAGCAAAAGCAGCAGCGCCGCGAGTGGCTTTGTGAGATGTTTTGGGACGTCCCTGATGATCCTCGGGGCGCGCTGCGTTGGAGCCTTTCGAAGCTGCGCCGGATCTTAAATGCCGACGGCGAGACCCGGCTTGCGGCCGATCGCAACGTGGTCCAACTGAAGCCGGGATCGATCTGGCTCGACTACGATCTGATCAGGGGCCTGTCGGCCGATGCGGTTGGTTCGCTGCCTACAGAGCGTCTGGAATCGATCGCTGCGGCTTTCGCCGGCCCGTTCTTGTCGGACCTCTATCTGCCGCGCTGCCAGGCGTTCGAGGCTTGGCGCGTCTATTGTTCGAACGAGACCGAGATTCTGCACCTGAAGGCGCTACGCGCCCTGATCGATCGCCTGGGCGACGAGCCTGAGCGGGCGCTTCCCCACGTGCACACGCTGCAGTCACTTCTTCCGGACAATGATCTAGCAGACGAGATCGCCCGCATTAACGATCAGGCTCGACTGACCGTCGCCGCTGCCCCGATCCGAAGTGGCACGACGGCTGGACCTGTTAGCCGGCCGGCCCCCGAACCTCCGCTGGCGGGGCCCGTGCCCGAACCCGTCCCGTCGCCTTTGACGAAGGTTTCGTCAGGTAAGCAGCAGATACGCTACGTCAATGCCCGCGATGGCACCCGGATCGCCTATGTCATCAGCGGATCCGGGCCAGCGATCGTGCGTGCCTCGCACTGGATGTCCCATCTCGACTTCGATTGGGAAAGCCCAGTTTGGGGGCATTGGATCGACGGGCTGTCCAGCGGCTTCACGCTTGTACGCTACGACGGGCGCCTGAACGGCCTTTCCGACACAGTCTGTGAGGATGTGTCTTTCGATGCATTCGTCGACGATCTCGAATGCGTCGTAGAGGCCGTGGGCCTCAACCGTTTCGTCCTCCTTGGAATATCGCAAGGCTGTGCTCTCTCTGTCGAATACGCCATTCGCCATCCCGAGAGGGTCGCGGGTCTCTTGATTTGGGGGGGATATGTTCGTGGATGGCGAGCGCGCGGAAATGCGGCGGAGATCGTCAAACGCGAAGCAATCTCGGCGTTGATGCGTCAGGGCTGGGGTCGGGACGACCCATTGTTCCGCCAAATGTTCACCAACCTGTTTATACCGGGCGCCAATCGCGTGCAGATGGATTGGTTCAATGAGCTGCAGCGCCGGACACTCACGCCGGAAAACGCGATGCGGTTGAGCTATGTCTTTGCCGACATTGACATATCGCGATCGCTTGAACGGCTGCATGTGCCAGCGCTCGTGCTGCATGCCAACGGCGACCGGGTCGCGCCTTTCTCGGAAGGTTTGGAGCTCGCCAGATCGATAACTGGTGCCCGCTTCGTCGAACTGGAAAGCGCCAATCACATCCTTCTTGCCGAGGAACCCGCGTTCCGCAACTTCATTCTCGAGGCGTCGACATTTGCCAACGAGGCGCTTCAGGCGCAAACGGTCGTTGCGGTCGACCCGAGGACCCGGCGACAGGCAACGATCCTGTGCGCCGATTTCCAATACCCCGAACCGGTGATGGAGAACCTGCCTCCCGATGTCGCGCTGGAGCGGGTCGACCCCTTCCTCATGCAGGCCACCGCACTCGTGCGCGACAACGGAGGAACGGTTCTGACGATTTCCGAGAACGAGCTCGTCGCGTCGTTTGGCGCGCCTGAGCCGCTCGAAGGACATGCTGCACTTGCCTGCCGGACCGCACTCGCGCTGCGCGAGCTCGCGCTGCGCCATGGCGATTGGATGACCGGCGTTCGTGCTGCCCTGGACACAGGCATCGTGATCGTCAGCCCGGCACGTGACCGGGCTTTGGAGGTGCGCGGCGGGCCGGTGTCCGTGGCCCATACGCTGAGCCAGGCGTTGGGGCGCCATCTCGTGGTGGCAACCGCCAGGACCCGGGCATCGGCTGGCGGCTTCGTCAGTATGGAAGCGCTGGCAGCGCCACTTCTGTCGGAATACCCGAAGAACCAGCGGCTCTTTGAAGTGATCGAGATCAGGCGGGGCCGCTCGCGCTGGCAGTTGCGCGCCGAAACGCAGCTGTCGCCGTTCGTCGGCCGCGAGATGCAACTGCAGATTCTGAACAAGGCCTGGCATGACGTCTTCGACGGCGAAGGTCAGACGGTTTTCGTGGTCGGCGATCCCGGTCACGGCAAGTCGCGTGTCACGCATGAATTCGTTGGGGCCATCCCTCACGATGATGCTGAGAATCTCGAGGTCGGCGCGCTCGAAACGGACCTGCGCAGCGGCTTCGTCGTAATTCGGAAACTGCTGCAAACCCTGTTCGGCGTGGGCGACACCGAAGCGCCGCCAATCGCAATCGAAAAGGTACTGGCCGCGCAAAGCGCGCTAGGCTTCGATGAGCGGCTCCTCGATCCGATCATGGCAGTCATGGAACTGCCCGTTCAGGATCCGAACTGGGCTATCATTTCTGGCCAGGAGCGATCCCGGCGCATGCAGGAAGCAGCGGTTGGGCTTCTGCTCTTCCTTGGCCGCGAGAAGCCCGTCGTTCTCCTGGTCGAGGACCTTCATTGGATAGACGCCGAGAGTGAGGGGGTCCTGGTGCGGCTGGCGCAGGCACTGCCCACTGTCCGCTGTCTGCTTATCCTGACCTGTCGACCCGAATACGATCGCGGTGCCTTCGCCGCTGCAGGACCTTCCGAAATCCGCCTGCCGGCGTTCAATACGGCCGAAGCAGCAGCATTTCTTGACTACCTGGTTGGCAGGGACCCTGAGCTGGCGCAGCTCCGCGGTGCAGTCGGGGATGCGTGCAAAGGCAATGCATTGTTCCTGGAAGAGACCGTCCGCGCTCTCGCCGAGACCGGCAAGCTGGAAGGGCAGCCGGGCCGCTACCGGCCTTCTGGCGAGGTCGACGAGATCGTCGTTTCGGCGAGTATCCAGACGATTGTCGACGCTCGCTTCGAACGTCTCGACAAGGATTCGAAGCGGGTAGCCGAGGTCGCCTCGATCTTCGGCGGAGAGATTCCGGTGCCCTTGCTACGAAGGATGGCGACGCTGTCGAGCCTGCGCTTCGATGCCGCCCTCCAGAATTTGAAGAAGGCCGATCTCCTAGTGGAGCTTCAGGTTTTTCCCGAGGCTTTCGTCCGCTTCAAGCACGTCCTCATCCGAACTGCTGTGTCCGGACGTATCGTATCGTCGGCGCTCATTGAGCTCCACAGGACTGCGCTTGCCGAATTGAAGGCCCATTACGCGGACCGGCTTGATGAGCACAGCGAACGCCTGGCCAGACACGCGCAACAGGCTCACCTCTGGGTCGAAGCCGTCGGCTATCTTCTGATCTCGGCTCGCAAGGCGATCAGGCGGTCGGCGCACGTCAGTGCACTTGAGCAACTGGACCTTGGGGTCAGGCTGCTGAGGAGCAACGATGTCGCCGACGCCGATGAGCAAGAGATCGAGTTCCAGCTCGCGAGGGGCGTGGCCCTCATGGCGGCCCGTGGCTGGGGTGCGACCGAAGTGCTCGCCGCGTTCGAGCGCGCCGAGGAACTTTGCAGTAAGATCGGCGACCAGGCGCGTCTGTTCACGGCGCTGCGCGGGAGAGCCCAATACTACATGCTTAGCGGTAAGCCGGCAGCGGCGCAGGAACTGGCCTGCCGATGGGCTGGCATGGCTAAGGACGACAGCGATCCCGGTCTCGCGATCGAGACCGAGCACATGTTCTGGACAAACAATTTCTTCCTTGGGGAGACCGCGGCGGCCCAGAACCATGCGGAACGCGCCATCGGCCTCTACCACCCCGACCGCGATCATTATCTGACGTACAGGTACTCCGGTCATGACCCGGGCGTCTGCTGCCGCTGCTTCTCGGGATTGTCAGCCTGGCTGGCCGGCGAGCCGGATAAGGCAAGGCTACGGTGCGAAGACGCAACCGGGCTCGCCGGACGTTTCGAGCATCCGCTGAGCATGGCGCTTGCGTATTGGGGGACCAGCTACCTCCATATGTTCGCGGGGGAGCCTGAGGCCGCGCTTCGGGCGGCGGAAAGCGAGTTGCAGATAGCAGAGAAGTTCCAGTTGCCGCTCCTTGTCGGCCAAGCCGCGTTCCAGGTTGGATGGGGGCAATTCCGGCTTGGGGAACGGGGGGCCGGCCTGCGCGGCATGGAGGAAGCTATATCTGCCATTCGCCGGACCGGCGCTGAAATGGGGCTGCCCTATCTGATAGGCCTTTACGCCGAAGCGCTGGGCGACAGCGGCAGGCTGGACAGCGCTCGCAAGTCGGTTGAAGCTGCCCTCGAGCTCGGCCGCTACAACGGAACCTATTTCCAGCTCGCCGAAGTACTTAGGATCGAAGCCTGTATCCGCGAAAAGAGCGGTGGCGGACCTGACGAGATCGAGAAGATGCTCCACAAGGCTGCGAACGTCGCTACCTTGCAGCGTTCCGCGATTGGCCAACTGCGTATCGCTGTGGAACTCGCTCGCTGTCTTCGAAGCCTTGGAGATGTCGAGAAAGCGCGTGAATTAATCGCGCCTCACGGCGAGCTTGTCGGTAAGCTCGACGACAGCCAGGATGCGCGGGCGGCGCGTGAGTTCTTCTAGCCAACGTGGCGACATGACGCGTGCCCAGCAACCGCGCCGCCGCCACTGCGGCTGAATAAGCATCCGGCTACGCTAGGTTTTCGAAATCCAGTATGCGTCGGTGAAGCCGACATATACCTCACCTCACGCTGAAACCGCGTTAGCCCGACAGGCCCGCCTTGCGAAGGCCCTCGATATATCTGCTGCGACCAGTCCGGTCGATAAAACGGCGGCAGCACCTCGGCGAGATTCGAAAGCCGCAGCAATGGATCGAACGCGCAGACCCGAGCCATCATTTGCTGCGCTTCCGATAGGCGCCCCGCAAGGGCATGACCCGCCGCCACTACACGCATCGCGCTCACGTAGTTCGGCTGGTGCCGCAGCGACTTTCCCGCCCAAGCGACAGCGTCATCGTAGTGGCCGGCACAAAAATGAGCGAGCCCAGTGTTGAACTGCCAAGCGAACAGGCGTGGATCCAATGGGCTTAGGCGCATGGCAAGCGCGGCGTGCTCGACGGCCTTGCCTGGCTCGCCCAAGCAAGCCCGCACCCAGCTGCTGACGCCCAAAGCGGCGCCAAGTTCGGGTTGAGAGCGAGCGCGCGATCGATGCAAGCGGCACTGTCATCAAGGTCGCCGCCTACGTAGCCGAGGACGTATCCACCGTAGAAAAGCGCAATCGCATCGTCCCTTCCGAGTTCGACCGCTCTCCTGGCCAGTCGAGTAGCCTCGGCAATCTCTTCCGCGCGGTCGACCATCCAGCCGTTGCTCTTTCGGGTAGCGTAGCACCGCGCCGCCCGCGCATGGGCTATCGCGAACTCCGGATCACGGTCGATCACCTTCATGAAGAGGCGCAAGGCATCGTCAATGGCCGATCCACTAGTGATCGTCCGGTCAAAGGCCGCTTCAAAAGGCGAGTCGGCTAGTTGTAGAGACGCTTGCAGTTCTCTAACGCTGCACCTCAGAATGTCAGCGACGTGGTCAGATCGTGGCCTCCCCTCCCGCCGGTAGCCGGGACGACGCACGTACCGCGTACAGCGTCCTTGATACACCGGATTGATCCCCTAGTTACCCTCCGTGGGCGGTTAGTCGCGAGGTTTGCCTGGGGGCGGCGGCGGTTGCGCCTTTCTGACTGCATGGCGCGGAAAGACGGTTCGACCGACGCACTTTATGGAGGTGGTCGTGCGTCAATCCTCTGAATCCAGCTGGGCATATTTCGTATTCGCTTGCTCGATCGCGGTAGCTTGCGCAGGAGCTACCGCCGGCGGCGAGCGCGGCGGAGGCAAAAGCGGTGGCAACCATGGTGGCGGAGGCAATAGCGCTGCCAGCCAGGGTGGCGGAGGCAATAGCGCTGCCAGCCATCACGGTGAAGGCCGCAAAGACGGCGCGCACAAAGGACCCAGCGGCTCCAGCAGCAGGTCACCGGTGGATGACGATGGGACCAGCACCACTGCAACGGCGGCAGTTGCGGCAACCACGGCCGCCACTGCCGTCAGTGTCGCCCGGTCCGCAAGTGGACGGTCGCTCGACCTTCCGTCCAGCCTTCAGCCTCCTGGTGACGTCGACAGTCCAGCAACGGTCAGTCCAATCAAGGCGCTGCCGGGCGTCCCGTATGAAGTCGTTCGCGCCTGCCATGACGCAATCGAGTCAGCCGCCGCCCCGTTTGGCGCGACCAGTGTGCGCGTCAGCAGCGCAGGTTCCATGCGTCGGTTGACCCCGGATACGATCTCAGCTCCCGTCGAGGTCAGCATCGACTATGGACGGCAAGGCAACGTGGAGACGCGGCAGGCGCCGATCAAATGCGAATTGAATGCTACAGGCAGTGTGATCGGGCTGACATAGCGTATCGCGCAGAACTACTCGCCGACGAGAGCAGAATGAATTCGACTGGGGTGATTCGATTCATCCTAGTCTACTCTCGCAATACACACGTGTCGCAATGATCTCAAAGAGCTTGGGCCTTCAACAGGAGGACCGCGCAGTCGTTTTGGAAATCACTCCAATGTCGCCTGTCTTGGCCTGAGGGGATAGGGAAGTGTGAGAGAACGCACCCCCGCAATCCGCGCCGGGTCGCGAGCCTTGCTGCGTGCAGTCTTCTGGCTGACAGCCTTCACCCCGCCGGCAGCGGCGGCTGCGCGGCCAGCGCGCCGCTTCAGCGGCGGCTCAATCTTGGCGCTGCGACGCTCAGCCCTGAGCCTGTCATTGTCCGCGCGCGCGGCGGCCAGGTCGCGGGAAAGAGAAACAGTGACGTCACGTTGCTTGTCCAAAGCCTCCTTCAGCTTGGCGACCTGTAGCAAAAGTGCTCGGGCGGCGTCGCGCTCGAGGCGAGCTTTATCGAGGTCCTCATGGGTCGAGACTGCCGCAGCGCGTTCTCGTGCCAGAGCATGCGCCGTCTCGGTTGCAGTCTGCTCCACTCGTTCTCTCGCTGCGACTGCTCTGGCTCGTTCCTGTTCAGCCGCGTCGCGCTCGATGCGAGTTTTTTTCAGCTCCTCCCCCGTCGAGACTGCTGCAGCGCGTTCTCTTGCCAGAGCCTGCGATGTCTCGGTTGCAGTCTGCTCGGCACGCTTTCTCGCTGAGACTGCCCTGGCTCGTTCCTGTTCAGCCGCGTCGCGCTCGAGGCGAGCTTTTTTCAGCTCCTCACGCGTCGACGCTGCTGCCGCCTGTTGTCGCGCCAGCGCCCGCTCCGTCTCGGCTGCCGTCTGCTCCACTCGTTCTCTCGCTGTGACGGCACCGGTCAATTCCTGCTCAGCCGCGTCCGCGCGCTCCATGAGCGCAGCATTGGACAGTTTCACTTTGGAGAGCTCGCCACGAAGTTCGTCTGACTTTCGGCGTTCGTCATCGAGCATTCCGCTCGCTTGCGCCAGCGAAGCCTTGGCCTTGGCGCGATCCTCGGCGGCCTCGGTCTCAAGCCGCTCAATTTGCGCCTGCGCTCGCGATAGATCGCGCGCCACCCATCCGGCTCGCTGACGCTCCAGGTGAGCAGCGGGCATCTCCGTAAAGACATAGTTGGTGGCCTCGCTCAGCATCGTGCGGGCATCTCCCGCAAGGCGCCGCAATGCGTCAGCTGTACGGGCTGCCGCGAGCTCGTTGCGCAATTGCTCCTGGCGTGCGTTGGCGGCGGCTGCCATGCTTGTCCTCAGCGCGTCGATCTCCTTGCGCGATTCGAGCAGCGCTCGCTGCAGAGCGGCGCTCCTGGCGCGCTCACCTTCCGCCGCCCGGCGCTCCTGGCCGTCCAATTCCTTCGCTGCGGCTGCCTGAGCACCAGCTGCTTCGACTTGCGCCCGGGCAGCCGTGAGATCCGGGCTGAGCAATTCGACACTCGTGCGCTCGTCTCCCTGGGCTGGCCTACGCACATCCAATGCAGCACTCGCCGGAAGCTCGAAGGATCGCGAAAGCTCCGGATTGACGTTGCCCTGGACCAGCGAAATGGCGGGGGCGCTTTCGACCCAGTTTTGTCTCGTCATCGCATAGCTAAGCGGCACGGCCAGACAGATTGCTGCGACGCCAAAGCGGGGCACAAGACCGATCGGCCTGCGAATGCGAGGAGGTGAGGCCGTCGCCGTGGTGGTGTCGGGATTCTCCGCGAGGGCGAGTTGTGTTGGCATACGGCTCAGAGCCGTCAATACTGGACTAGTTAGGGCGGCAAGATTTGCCGCCACCTGCCTATGAACATAGCCAGCGATTTCCCTGATCGATGTCGCAAGTCGGCCGGATTGCGCTATGTTCGTCGCGGAAGCGACAGCGTTGGTCTGGGTGACAGACGAGCTCTCGCAAGCTTCGGAGATCACGTCGAAATACTCGATTCGCACCCCGAACCGAAGGCAATTGGCATCCTGACGCCGAATATCCAGGTCTGCCGCGTCTGAGGGCACGGCAATCTGAGAAGAAGAAGCAGGCTCGGTTGCAAGGTCGACCGGGATTTCCCAATCCCAAGACACCTCCTCCTCGGGGAGGTCAGATCCGCGTTCGCTCACATCTGATTTGAGGCGACGCCGTTGCACCCCGATAAGGATACGCCTTAGCACAAGATAGAGGCCCATCGAGGCAAATGCTGCTATCCCGCCCAGGACGGCGAGATCTGCGCTGTTTGCGTAAATTTCGGCAAGATGATTTGGCATTGCCGTGCCTGTGCGGTTTTGGGTGTAATCTTAAGATCGTGAAGCGTTGTTGGCCCCTCGCCTTGGTGCTGGCTAAAGCCTTTGGTCGCGTTCGAAGCTGTCACTTGCTTCGAGGTCCCTCCAGTGCTCGAATTGTTGTTGCATGGCGGAGCGGCGGTCGCGCGTTGATAGGCGTGCCGGCGCAGATGACTTTTGTTTGAAACGAAACTTGACAGGCCGTGGCCGCCGATTGTCGGCCGCCAAGGGCGCACAGGCTCTGAAAAGCCGACTTGCACCTCTGCATCTCAACGTCCCGAGAGTTCTCCCACGGTAGCGCACCATCCCACCATTTCCGGCTCTGGACGGTCCGGCTAAGCTTTAAGCTAGGTCACAGGCCTCCACGGTCAACCGTCACCTTATAGTTAGCATCCATCGGCAGTACGTCGGCCATCTGGTGCCGAAGCCGTTTGCCTCGCTTCACGCTGACACGGCGTTAATCGGGCAGGCCCGCCTTGCGAAGTCCTTCGATATATCTGCTGCGATCGTCCGGTCGACAAAACGGCGGCAGCACCTCAGCGAGATTCGAAAGCCGCAACGTAGGGTCGAGTTCGCGCAGGCGGGCCATCATCTTCTCGGCTTCCGAAAGCCGACCGGCCAAGACGTAACTTGCCGTCGCCACACGCGTCGCACTCGCGTAGTTTGGTTGCGAACGCAAAGACCTTTTCGCCCACTCAGCAGCATCGTTGTAGCGCCCGGCACAAAAGTGAGCGAGCGCGGTGCAAAATTCCCAAACAAAAAAGCGAGGATCCAACGGACTGAGGCGCATTGCCTGCGCGGCGCGCTCGACGGCTTTCTCCGGCTCACCTAAGCACGCTTGAACCCACGCGCTGTAACCCCACGCCGCAGCCAAGTTCGGGTTCAGGCCAAGCGCGCGTTCGATGCACGCCGCGCTTTCCTCCACATCGCCGCCTACATAGCCGAGCACGTATCCGCCGTACGAAAGGGCAATTGCATCGTCCCATCCAAGTTCGATCGCTCTCTTTGCCAGTCGGGTCGCCTCGGCAGTCTCTTCTAAGCGATCGATCATCCAGCGGTTGCTCTTTCGCGCCGCATAGCAGCGCGCCGCCCGGGCATAGGCGGCAGCGAACACCGGGTCACAGCCGATCGCCTTCATGAAGAACCGCAGAGCGTCATCCATGGTTTCCTTGGTGTTGACCGCTCGGTCGTGGGACGCCAACCCGCGCAGATAATAGTCGTAGGCGTCGAGGTCCTCAGTCGGCTTGCGCTTGGCGCGCTCAATTTCCGCCTCCTCGACCTTTGGGGTGATCGCGCCGACGATGCTCGAGGCGATCTGGTCCTGAAAATCAAAAACCTCGGCTAGAGTACCTTCAAAACGGTCAGCCCACAGGTGGAGGCCGCTCGAAGCGTCGAGGAGTTGTCCGGTGATGCGCAGGCGCTCACCCGCTTTCCGCACACTTCCCTCGACCACATAGCGCACGCCCAGTTCACGCCCGACCTGCTTTATGTCTATCGAGCGTCCCTTGTAGGCAAAGCTCGAATTCCGTGCGACTACGAACAGGTGACGAAAGTGAGCCAGGGCGGTGACGATGTCTTCCACCATACCGTCGGCAAAATATTCCTGCTCCATATCACCGCTCAGATTTTGAAACGGCAACACTGCCACCGACGGTCGATCGTCGTGTCTCGCTGGGACTGACAGGACCTGCGGCAGCGACACGACGCCAGAGCTCGGCCCGGGCCGCTGATATCCAATTCGTTCGCGGGATTGCAGAGAAGCCGCCAGCGAGCTTGTCTCAGCCTCCGGCTCCGCATCCAGATGCTTTCTCAGGGCATTGCGACAGAGCTCGAATTGGCGCAAGGCGGCGTTTTCGTGACCGCGTTGAGCGTGGATCCGGATCAGCGCCCGATGGGCGGCCTCCGCGGTAGGATCTGAGGCAAGCAATCTCTCTGCCAGCCCTTCGCAGGCCGTCTCTTCCGCTGAGCCGGGTATCGGCAGCGCGAGGCTCAGCCGATCGACCAACTGCAGCGCCTTGCGCTGATACCTGTCCAGATAGGGTCCAAACCACTCATCCAGTTCCTCAGGGATGGCTTCCCCTGCAAGCACCCCACCGCGGTAGAGGTCGGCGGCGTAGGCGAGATCCGCCGCCCCGCCCTGCTCCAGTTTGCGGTCGAAGATCGAAATGTCCGCGTCATCCGGACCGGCAATCAGCGCGATGGCTTCCTGATCCCCGTCGATGTAGACGGTGGCATCCTTGCTGGTCGGGAACGAGCGCCGGATGTCGACCAGCGCTTGCCGCAAACTATTGCGCGCCTGCCCATTACTTCGTCCCGGCCAAAAGGCTTCGGAAAGCAACTCGCGACGATGGCCGCGGCGGCCCGCCAGCACCAAGGCAGCAAAAAGCAGCGAAGTCTTGCGCGTGGCGAAGCGGACGGGCCGGCGCTCCGGGGAGGTAATCTCGAGGCCGCCCAGCAACCTGATGCGCACAGATCCGTCTCCAGACTTTCACCGCCGCGGCAGAATAGCATTCCGGCAGATGGATTTAACACCGATTTAACGGCAGCTCGTCGGGCTTTTCCGTTTTTTCACGCACAGCCGAACAGCCCGAAAACAGCCGCATGGCACGCTCTCATCCGCAAATCTCGAAATGGGAGACTAAAAATGGCTGACACGCAAACTCGCGCCGCCCGCACCTCGAAAAGACATTTGGTTGGACCTAGCCTGAAGGGCGCAGCAATGATGATTGCCGGCTTCAGGGGGTGGCGGCGCACCGTCGCAAGACGCAGGGCACTGGCCGACTTGACGGCCGATC
Source organism: Mesorhizobium sp. WSM4845 (assembly GCF_055811455.1). Classification (NCBI taxonomy): domain Bacteria; kingdom Pseudomonadati; phylum Pseudomonadota; class Alphaproteobacteria; order Hyphomicrobiales; family Phyllobacteriaceae; genus Mesorhizobium; species Mesorhizobium sp. WSM4845. The sequence goes on along the minus strand of NZ_JBVVQA010000022.1, from coordinate 106,484 downwards.
AGCTGAACGACATCGGTCATCCGGAGGTCGATCGACCCGTGCTCAACATCAAGGCAGGTCTGATCACGAACTTGATGTCGATGCGGTAAGTTCGGCGTACCAGCGGCGCAAAGTATCAGCTGCCGAATTACGTCTTTCAGACAGCGCCGGGCGGGAGCAATATGGCGGCCAATTCAACCTCCGGATCGCTGCGATGTTGGAAATCCCGGAAGATCGATGCGAGCGCCACCGCCTGTTCAAGGCCATCGACGACGCGTTCAAGGCGGGCGACTTCGAGGCCCTCGGTGTGGCTCTCGGCGGCTCACCCGGCTGGTTCGACGAGCAGATGCCCTTTGAACTCGGCCTTGGGCATCCACTGGAGTATGCGATCTATTGGAGCCCCGCCGCTTTCATCTCGATCTTACTGGATGCGGGCTCGGACCCGAACTATCACCACCACGGCGGTTTTCCGGCAATCATTGCGGCACTCTCCGCCGACCGGGCTGACAGACTGGAAATAGTCCGAACCCTGATCGATGGGGGCGCAGACCTGAACATGCGGGGCGTAAACGACTGGACGCCGCTTCACTATGCGGTCGCCATCCGTAGCGTCGATGCCATCCGCCTGCTGTTGGCGGCAGGCGCCGACCCATCGCTCGAAACCCGCATCGACGACTATACGACAGCCCTCGAGGACGCCGACAATGCCGGCTTTGAAGCCGGCGCTTCGTTGCTGTGCGATGCAATGACCAGGCGTGGCTCCAATGGACGGTGAGTTGGGCGACGATGCCGGTGAACCATATAGCCGAAGATTTGACCAAGGCTGGCCTCAGGTCTTCGTCAGCCCCGCCTTGAAGCGTTTGCCGTTGGCGACGTAGTGCGCGGCCGAAGCCCGCAGGCTTGCCACCGCGGCATCGTCCAGTGTTCGCACCAAACGGGCGGGCGAGCCGATGATCAGCGAATTGTCGGGGAATTCCTTGCCTTCGGTGACCAGGGCGCCGGCGCCGACCAGCGAGTTCCTGCCGATCTTCGCGCCGTTCAGCACGATGGCGCCCATGCCGATCAGGCTGTTGTCGCCGATCGTGCAGCCATGCAGCAAGGCGCGATGGCCGATCGTGCAGCCTTGCCCGATGGTCAGGGGAAAACCGACATCGGTATGCATGACCGTGTGTTCCTGCACATTGGTATCGGCGCCGATGATGATCGGCTCGTCGTCGCCGCGGATGACGACGCCGAACCAGAAGCCCGCGTTGCGGCCGATCTGTATGTCGCCGATCAGGGTAGCGTCGGGCGCGATCCAGTTGCTGTCGGCGTCCTCGAAACCGGGGGCTTTTCCATCGATCGCATAGAGCGGCATTTTCTCCTCCGAATCGTCTCAGGCTGAAAGATGGGTCGACCCTAGGAGAGTGCCTGCCTGGGATGCAATGTCGATCAGCACGACGCCCAACGCCAAAGATCGTCGCGGTGCAACCGCAAGAGATCAGCGCCGTCAGGCAACACTAAAAGAAACGAGTGTGCGTCCAACCGGACCCATCTTCACCTTCCATTTACCATGAAATCGCACAGTCGTGTTTCGACAGGCGTGCCGCAAGAGCCGTGCCACGCACATGGGTCGCTCAAGGACAGCCCAAGGGAACAGACATATTGGGACAGGCCGCCGATAATCGGGGATCGCGATGAAGCAGGCAGCCGCCGCCAACGGGCCGCAACTCACCATCGTCGATTCCAAGCTGATGAAGCGGGTGTTCTACGTGTTCGCTGCGCTGGCAGTGCTTTCGATGATGATCAGCCTTGGCGGCAAATGGTTGGGCCGTTCGATCGCCATGGCCGGATATACCGACGACACGACAGTCCACGAGGTGGTGATCGGCAACAACGTCATCGCCGTGCCGGCCAATGTCATCCGCTTCGACCAGGCGCGGCGCGACGGCATCGCCTCGCGCCTCGACCTCTATCTGCGTTATCCCGAAATGGACGGCTACAGCGAGGCGGGCCGCGACGATTTCAACCACACTGGACCCAGCAGGAGCATCATTTTTCTGTCGTTCGAACGACAGGTCATGTCGCGTGACATGAGCGGCCGCTTCGCGCCGATCTACAGCGCACTTATCGTCGAGCCTGGCACGCCCGGTCCGGGCGGCACGACGCTTTACGGCTTCAGTGAAAAATCAGGCTATTTCAATGAAGTGCTGGCGGTCGGCAATCGCCGGGGCAAGGACCCGTTCGTGGCCCGCTGCCTGAGCGGCGCAAGTGCTGCGCAATCGCTGGCGCCCTGCGAACGCGACATTCTGGTCGGCGACAATCTCAGCCTCACCTACCGCTTTCCCATGGAATTTCTGAGCGATTGGCAGGCGCTCGACGCAGCCATCGCCGCCAAGGCTGCGCGTATGCTGAAGGCCGGGCATTAGGATGATGATGAAGCGAACCGTGCGAGAATCTGCTCAGTGACTTTTTGATCGCGCAGCGCAGAAATTTGCGCGACGTCGGCGGGACAGCACCCCCCCTCTGCCCTACCGGGCATCTCCCCCTCAAGGGGGGAGATTGGCTATTCGTTCTTCTTTCGCCAATCGCCGACGTTGAAGAAGAGGGTGCGGCGGCAAGCTGGCTCAAGGTCGGCCGGCACCGATCGCCTCCCGGCTCAGGCGAGATCGATGTCGAGGATCGCCATCGAGAAATTATAGTCGCCGTCGTCCTCGTCCTTGAAGACGATGCCGAGGAATTCGTCGCCGACATAGACCTCGGCCGAATCATCCTTGCGCGGCCGCGCCTTCACTTCAAGCTTGGGGTTCTGGAAGACGCGCTTGAAATAGGCGTCCAGCTTTCTGATTTCGTCCGGCTTCAAAAGTCTTCTCCGATCGTCGGTCTTGCTCATTTGAGCGCGCTTCTGGCACGTCGACAATGGCGATGTAAAGACAAGCCGGCGAGAGAACCGGGGCAATCGCTAGAGGTTTGCGCTGCCCCTCATTGCCCTGCCGGGCATTTCTGCCCGTATAGTGACGGGGAGAAAGACGCCTTTGCAACGGGCCCTGCCCGAGCGTTCAGATGTCGAAGCTGACGACGTGGTCCATCGACTGCGACGGCAAAAGCTGGTCCATCTGCCGCGAGGGCCGGTCGCAGCCGGTCTCGCCGACGACGCGGGCCGGCACGCCGGCAACCGTCTTGTTGTGCGGCACCGGCGACAGCACCACCGAGCCTGCCGCGATCTTGGAGCAATGGCCGACTTCGATGTTGCCGAGGATCTTGGCGCCGGCGCCGATCAGCACGCCGTAGCGGATTTTTGGATGGCGGTCGCCGCCGGCTTTGCCGGTGCCGCCCAGCGTCACGCCGTGCAGGATCGACACGTCGTCCTCGATCACCGCCGTCTGGCCGACGACGAGGCCGGTGGCGTGGTCGAGGAAGATGCCTTTGCCGATGCGGGCGGCCGGGTTGATGTCAGTCTGGAACACCGAGGACGACCGGCTCTGCAGGTAGAGCGCGAAATCCTGGCGGCCCTGGTTCCACAGCCAATGCGCCAGCCGGTGCGTCTGGATGGCATGAAAACCCTTGAAATAGAGCACCGGCATGATGAAGCGGTCGCAGGCCGGATCGCGGTCGTAATAGGCCTGGATGTCGACACGCACCGTCGACGACCAGTCGTTGTCGTCGGCTGCCATCGCCTTGAATGTCTGGCGGATGAGATCGGAACCGATATCCTGGTGGGCGAGCCGCTCGGCCAGCCGATGGATGACCGCTTCCTCCAGGCTTTCCTGGTTGAGGATGGTCGAATAGAGGAACGCCGCCAGCAACGGATCGCGGTTGACCGCCTCCATTGCTTCGTCGCGGATCGAGCGCCAGATCGGGTCGATCGGCTTCACCATGGTCGGGCGGGCAATCGTAACGCTGTTCATCAATGGTCTCCGGCCTAATGTCTCCGGCTTGGCACCAAAACCGCTGCGCTCTTTTGCGCGACATGCTCTATAAGCCAGATCATAGCACGGTTGAACTCAATTTTCTTTAGTGCATCGTCAAATGGATTTGGTTCACGGAAATTCAAGCGGCCATGGAAAACCAAGCCTTGATCGACGAGCCGCTGAAGCGCGAGCTTTCCGCGCTCTACCAGGCCGAAGGACGCCACTATCACAGCCTTTCCCATATCGAGGCGATGCTGGCGCTGGCCGGCCACTATCGGGCATCGTTGCACGACCCCGAGGCGGCCGAGGCGGCGATCTGGTTCCACGACGCCATCTATGACAGCCGGGCCAAGGACAACGAGGCGAGGAGTGCCGCCCTTGCCGAGAAAAAGCTCGCCGGCCGCACCGATGCGCAGCGCCTTGGCTGCATCACGGCGATGATATCAGCCACCGCCACACATGAGTTGCCGCAGTTTGACGACGAGAATGCCGCCCGCGACGCAGCGCTGTTCCTCGACATGGACCTGGCGATCCTGGGGGCGCCGCCTGATGCGTTCGACGCCTATGAACAGGCGGTCCGCCGCGAATATGGCTGGGTGGAAGAGCCGATGTGGCGCGCCGGCCGCAGTGCTGTCCTGAAGGGCTTCCTCGCCCGCCCGCACATCTTCCACACCGAGGAGTTCCGGCAGCGGTTCGAGGCTCAGGCTCGGCAAAACATGGCGCGTTCGCTCGAAGCGCTCGGGGCGTGAGCTGGCTTCTCCTTCTCCCCTTGTGGGAGAAGGTGGATTGGCGCGCAGCGCCAAGACGGTTGAGGGGTGCTGGCCGGAGCACTGTTAGTGCCAAGCTGGAACACCCCTCTTCCGACCGAGCTTCGCTCGGCCACCTTCTCCCACAAGGGGAGAAGGAAGAGGCGTACCTACTACTCACAGCGGATTTTCGGCATAAAACTCCAGCACCCGCTGCTTGAAGGACTTGTCGCCGACGGCCAGCATGTGGTCGCGGCCCTCGATGTGGAACGCCCTGGCGTTCGGCATCAAGGCGGCCAGTTCGTCGGGCGAACCGCCGATATCGTCCTTGGTGCCGACGGCAATCAACGTCGGCTGGGCAATGCGCGCAATGTCGGCCTCGGCCAGCAATTCCCGCGAGGTGGCAATGCAGGCGGCCAGCGCCCGGTGGTCGCTGCGGGTCTGGTCGGCGAAGGCGCGAAACGAGCGGCCGCGCGGATTGCTGGTGCTATCAGGGTCGTCGGCCAGAAGGGCGGCGGCGATCGGATCCCAGTCGCCGACGCCGTCGACCATGCCGACGCCGAGACCGCCGAAGACCAGCGTCGCCACCTTGTCCGGATCGGAAAGCGCCAGGAAAGCGGAAATCCGCGCGCCCATCGAATAGCCCATGACATGGGCGCGTTCGATGCCGAGATGGTTCAGCAACGCTGCCCCGTCGGAGGCCATTCTTGCCGGCGTATAATCGGCCTCCTGATAGCTCTTTGACGAGGCGCCGTGGCCGCGATTGTCGAAGGCGATGGCGCGGTAGCCGGCATCGTTCAGCGCCTTGAACCAGCCGGGCGACACCCAGTTGACGTAATGGGTCGAAGCAAAGCCATGGATCATGAGCACCGGATCGCCCTGCCCCGATGCCGGCTGGCGGTCGAGGAAGGCAAGGTCAAAACCGTCATGGGAGAAAAACTGCATCTGCATGGATCCTGCGCGTTCAGTTGTGCGCAGTGCCGATTGCCGGGTGACGCAACAGGTCGCCGTCCTCGATGCCGCTCCTGGCGGCGGTGCCCGCCTTGAGCTCGAGCACGAAGCGAACCGGCTCGCCGGGCGAGATCATCGCCTCGGATTGCGGCTCGCCTTGCTTGATCGCCCGGATCCTGCCGTCCTGACCGACAAAGATCAGGTCGAGCGGCATCGGCGTGTTCTTCATCCAGAAGCTGACATCCCGAGGCTCCTCGAACACGAACAGCATGCCATGATCGTCGGCCATCTCCTGGCGAAACATCAGGCCAGCCTCGCGCTCGGCCGAGGTGTCGGCGATTTCGACGGAGAAAGAGCGTTCGCCGCCTTTCGTCACCGCGACCAGCGGCTGCGGGTCGACGGCAAGGATCATCGCCCGGCTGTCTGCCGAAGCCGGTCGCTGCGAATGGAAGAAAGCGCCTGCGGCAATGACAAAGGCGATCGCGGCGCAGACTACGCCCGTTGTCAGCCAGTTCCTGTAACTCATTCAGACTCCTCGGCCATCGTCCTAGGTATGTTGAAATTCAGGTGAGGTCGGCCTGCAAACGGCGGTTTCCTGTGCTTCCGGTGCTCACGTACCCAAAAGTACGCTCCGCTCCGGTTCTCGGAACCCACCATTTTCGGCACGGCCTGACCTGAATCTCAAACTACCTGGACCATGATCCCGAACCTACGGTTCGAAAAAGATCACGGTCAAGCGGAAAGCACCAGGTCGCATCTCGATTGGATCGGGGTGGGACTTTAGTGCGAGACGGGCAAGGTACCCATATCCGGGTGAATTTCGGCAGCCATAAGGCCTTTGTCGCCGCGCCCGAAGCGGACCAGCACGACCTGCCCCGGCCTGAGTTCGGTAATACCGTAACGGCGCAGCGTCTCCATGTGGACGAAAATGTCCTCGGTTCCCTCGCCCCGGGTCAGGAAACCGAACCCCTTGGTGCGGTTGAACCATTTCACCAGCGCCCGTTCGAGGCCGCTTTCCGGCGTCACCGAGACGTGGGTGCGCTGCTCCTGCATCTCCGCCGGATGGGTCGCCGTGGTGAGATCCATGGAGAGCACGCGGAACGCCTGCAACCCGCGCTCACCTTGCTTGACCAGGCAGACGACGCGCGCACCTTCCAAGGCGGTCTGGAAACCGTCTTTTCGAAGACAGGTCACATGGAGGAGAATATCGCCGGAAGAGCCGTCATCGGGAAGAATGAAACCGTAACCCTTGGCCACGTCGAACCATTTGATAGCGCCCGCAATCTCGACAAGACCGGCCGTGTCGCCGCTCTCGTCTCTTTGCAAGGCGTCGTGACCGGTTCCGTCCCGCCCCATGAAAGAGGCTTTTTCCCCCATAACAACGCCCCCCTTTTCCAAGAATACCGCAACTGATTCTTGACCTTAGATTAACACTTCCGTTTCAGGTGTGTGCAAGACCTGAGCTGCGTTTTTTCACGGTTCATTGCGGGAATACCGGATTTGTTGTTTGCCGGCAGGAGCGGCTATCGGGAATTGCCCTTTGGCCGGGTGGCCCCTATGTTCGCCGCAAAGCAACATTTCGAGGAAAACCACATGCGCTACCTCCACACCATGGTCCGTGTCGCTGACATCGATGCCTCGCTCGATTTCTACTGCAACAAGCTTGGCCTCAAGGAAGTGCGCCGCCACGAAAACGAACAGGGGCGCTACACGCTGATCTTCCTCGCAGCGGACGAAGACGAGCAAAGCGGCATCACCGACAAGGCGCCGCTGATCGAGCTCACCTACAATTGGGATCCGGAAGACTACAAGGGCGGCCGCAATTTCGGCCACCTCGCCTACGAGGTCGACAACATCTACGCCACCTGCCAGCATCTGATGGACAAGGGCGTCACCATCAACCGGCCGCCGCGCGACGGCAACATGGCCTTCGTCAAATCGCCGGATGGCATCTCGATCGAGCTTTTGCAGAAAGGCCCGGCCAAGGCCAAGGCCGAGCCCTGGGCGTCGATGCCCAATACCGGAAGCTGGTAACCTATCACAAGGATCGAGAACGGGCACGACCAAGCCGAACGATTTATGGCGTTTCTCGGAATCGCGCCTATCTGTTCGGCCACCGCGCCTGCTTCGAAATTGGCGCATCCAAAGATGCGCGCTTGCCCAAGGAGAAATCCATTCATGCCGACCAGCCATGCCGATGTCGTCACTGAACATGCGAGCCGCTATCTGCAGCAGCTCTGCAAGCACTGGGCGCACAAGTTTCCCGTCGCGTTCGATCCGAACCACGGCACGATCGACCTCTCACTGGGCCGCACGGTTCTCGATGCCGACCCGGCAGCGCTGCATATCGCGGTAACCGCCGACGAAGCCGGCTCGCTGGAGCGGCTGGAAACGGTCGTTGCCGACCACATCAAACGCTTCGCTTTCCGCGAAGAGCTGACCTTCGATTGGAAAAACGCTTCGGCAGCGTAGGCGACTACGCTCCGCCATTCCGGCCGGCCATTTCCAGCAGCATCAGCACCGTGCGCCAGTTGCGCGCGGTGCAGGGCACTTTCAGCGTGCGCGGGATGAGGTTGGCAAATACCGATTTGCCGAGGCCTTCCGGTGCGTGCAGGTAAAGCACATCGCCCCTGACCTCGAACCGTTCGGGACCGGTGCATTTTTCGGCCAGCCGCGCGACCTCGTCGGCGGTCGGCGAGCGCTCCAGCACATAGGCGTGAAGCTTCGTTGGCTCGCCGGCAATTTCCGGATAGGGATTTTCTGCCACCAGCCGCTCGAACCAACCGAGATCGCGCACCATGATGCGCGAGTGAAATCCCCATTTCTTCTCGAAGGCCGTTTCCATCTGTTTGGTCAGCGTGGCCGCGTCGCCCTTTGCCGAACGGAACACGATGTTGCCGCTCTGCACATAGCTGGTGACGTCGCCAAAACCGAGTTCCTCGAAGAACGACCGCAAGTCCGCCATCTTGACGATGCGGTTGCCGCCGACATTGATGCCGGAAAACAACGCAACGAAAATCTTCGCCCGGGCACTCATATGATGAACCCGGCCAGCGTCTCGTTGTCTGTGATGTCCTGATACTGGACGCCCTCGGCATCGAAATTGGCGTTGAGCAGCTCGAAATTGCGGCGGTCCTTGGTTTCGATGCCGATCAGCACCGAACCGAAATTGCGCGCCGATTTCTTCAGATATTCGAAGCGGGCGATATCGTCGTCGGGACCGAGCAATTCGAGGAAGTCGCGCAGCGCGCCCGGCCGCTGCGGAAAGCGGATGATGAAATACTTCTTCAGCCCCTCGAAACGCAGCGCCCTTTCCTTCACGTCCGGCAGCCGCTCGAAGTCGAAATTGCCGCCCGAAACCACCGCGACGATGGTCTTGCCCCTGATTTCCTTCTTCGAAAAATCCTTCAGCGCGTCGATCGCCAATGCGCCGGCCGGCTCCAGCACCACGCCTTCGACGTTCAGCATCTCGATCATCGTCGCGCAAAGCCGGTTTTCCGGGATCAGCCGCACCGCCTCGGTGGCAAACGCCTTGAGATGCCGCAACGGCTCGCGGCCGATCTCGGCCACCGCGGCGCCATCGACGAAATTGTCGACCCTGGCGAGCCTGATACGCTTGCCGGTGGCGAGGCTCTCGCTCAGGCTTGGCGCGCCGGCCGGCTCGCAGAAGACGAAGCGCGTGTCGCGGCGCTGGTCGGCGAAATAATGCGTCACACCCGCAGCCAGACCGCCACCGCCGACCGGCAGCATGATGATGTCGGGCATGCGCGCGCCTGGCATCTGGCCTGATATCTCGTAGGCGACCGTCGCCTGCCCCTCGATGATGTCCTTGTGGTCGAACGGCGGCACCATGTGCGCGCCGGCGCTTTCCGTGAATTCGGAGGCGGCGCGGTAGCAGTCGTCGAAAAAGTCGCCGACCAGCCTGATCTCGACGAATTCGCCACCGAACAGCCGCGTCTTGTCGATCTTCTGCTGCGGCGTCGTCACCGGCATGAACACCACGCCTCGCTTGCCGAAATGACGGCAGACGAAGGCAAAGCCCTGGGCATGGTTGCCGGCCGAAGCGCAGACGAACAGCTCGGCATCGTTGCCGGCGGCGAGCGCCTTGCGGAAGAAATTGAAGGCGCCCCTGATCTTGTAGGAGCGCACCGGTGACAGGTCCTCGCGCTTCAGCAGCACGCGCGCCCCGGTCTTCTTCGACAGATAATCGTTTTCCTGCAGCGGTGTTTCCGGGAAGATCTGGCGGATCGCGGCAGCGGCGACCGCGACGCGGGAAGAGAAACTGGTCATCGAAAAAATTACCCCGGATCGTCTGTGGTGTTCGCGAAGCTAGCACACGCCGTACGTGTTTGATCAGGGCAATCGTTCTGGCTTTCGCGCAACAGTGCGATGACTGTCGCAAGCCGCTGAGCGCATTTCGGCAGGAAACGACTTACTTCTGCCGCACTTCGGCTGTCCGGGAGGTTGGATCAAGCCTTTCGGCCGGAGTGGAATTCTAGAGTTGAAAAAGATTTGTATCCTTGTCCTTGCCTTGCTCGTTGCCGGCTGTGGCGGCCGGCAGACCGAGGAACTGCTCGGCAGCGCCATGGTGTCGGCGCCGGTGACCGATATCGCCGGCAACCACAGCATCTTCATCGCCACGACGCGCAAGCGCTCCGACGATCCCAGCAAGGTTTTCGACCGCGAGCGCTCGGCCACGCTGAACTATGCCCGCGTCAACGTCACCGTGCCGGGGACCCACGAAGCCGGTCAGATCGAGCGGCGCTCGCGCGGCAAGTCGAACGACCCGGCCAAATACTTCATGGCCTCCGACGTCGTCGGCTACGACACCGCGCCGAAATTCTCCAGCGCGCTCAGCTCCGATATCGCCGCGCGCGGCGGCCGCGTCATGCTTTTCGTCCATGGCTACAACACCGGCTTCGACGCCGCCGTCTACCGCGTCACCCAGATCGCCCATGATTCCGGCTACCCGGGCACGCCGGTGCTGTTTTCCTGGGCATCGGGCGCCAAGACCCGGGACTATGTCTATGACAGGGAAAGCGCCAGTGCGGCCCGCGACCAACTGGAAGTGACGCTGAGAATGCTTTCGCAGACCGGCGCGCGGCGCATCGACATCGTCGCCCATTCGCTGGGGACCTGGGTTACCATGGAGGCGCTGCGCCAGCTCGCCATCAACGGCGACCGCGATCTCAGCGGCAAGCTCGGCGACGTCGTGCTGGCCTCGCCCGACATCGATGTCGACGTGTTCAAGAGCCAGATGCGCCGCTACGGCAAGCCGAACAAGCCATTCATCCTTCTCCTGTCCGACGACGACCGGGCGCTGCGGCTCTCCGGCCTGATCGCCGGCTCGCGGCCGCGCGTCGGCGACTACAAGGACGCGGCCGACCTCGCCGACTATGGCGTGAGCGTCGTCGATCTCTCCAGCGTCAAGGGATCGGATCGCTTCAACCACACCAAATTTGCCGACAACCCCGAGCTGGTGAAGATGATCGGCCAGCGGCTGCGCGAGGATGACGGATTTGCCAGCGACCGCGAGGTGACCGACCGCATCAGCCTGCTCGGGCAGTGAGGTGCGTTCGAAGACTTTTCTCGTCGTAGCGTTTGCGCTCGCGGTGACCGGCTGCGCCGGCCGCAAGACCCACGACCTTCTCAACACGACGGCCGTGACGGTGCCTGCCTCCGACATCGCCGCCACGCATGAGATCTTCGTCGCCACCACCCGAAAAAAGGCGACGAAGGACCCGCGGCAGGTGTTCGACGGTGACCGTTCACCGACCACCAGTTTTGCCAGTGTCGAAGTCACCGTCCCGAAAACCCATCAGGTCGGCGCCATCGAGCGGGTCAGGGGCGCCGCCAACAGCAACCCGGCGAAGGACTTCACGGCAACCGAGGTCGAATTCTACGAAGGCGCCCCGCAATTCGCCAAGGCGGTCGGCGCCGATATCGCCATGCGCGGCGACCGCGCGCTGGTTTTCGTGCACGGCTTCAACAACGGTTTCGACGACGGCATCTACCGGCTGACGCAGATCGCGCACGACACAAAATACTCCGGCACGCCGGTGCTGTTCTCATGGGCGTCGAGCGGCAAGACAACGGGCTATATCTACGACAAGGAAAGCGCCAACGCGGCGCGCGACGATCTCGAAGAGACGTTGCGGATGCTGGCCAAGACGAAGGCCAAGAGCATCGACATCATCGCTCATTCGATGGGCACCTGGGTGACGATGGAGGCGCTGCGCCAGCTTGCCATCACCGGCGACCGTGATCTCGGCGACAAGCTCGGCTATGTCATCCTGGCCTCGCCCGACATCGATGTCGATGTATTCAAGAAGCAGATGATCCGTTACGGCAAGCCCGACAAGCCTTTCGCGATCCTGCTTTCGGGCGACGATCGCGCCCTGAGACTGTCCTCGCTGATCTCCGGCGACAAGCCGCGCGTCGGCGACTATGGCGACGCGGCCGACCTCGCCAGCTATGGCGTGTCGGTGGTCGACCTGAGCAAGACCAAAGGCGGCGACCGCCTGAACCACGCCAAATTCGCCGACAACCCGTTCCTGGTGCAACTGCTCGGCGACCGGTTGCGCGCCCCGGCCGGCCTGGCATCAGACGAGGTCGATCCGGCGCAGCCGATCAACAATCTCGGCCATGGCATCGGCAAGGCGGTCGGCTCCGTCGCCGAGATCGTCATCACCACGCCGTTCAAGGTGCTGACCATCGCCACCGGCGGATGAGGAGTGGACACGCCCTTGGTCGTTGTCAGACGAACAGGTCGACCTTCTGGAACGTCGTCACATCGATCAGGCCGACATCGGAAATCCTCAGTTCCGGGATGACGACCAGCGCCAGCAGCGAGTGCTGCATGTAGGCGTTGTTCAGCGAACAGCCCATCTTGCGCATTGCCTCGGTCAGCTTGTCGGCCTTGGCGGCGACGATTTCGGCGCGCTCGTCCGACATCAGGCCGGCGATCGGCATTTCGACCAGCGCCAGTTCCTTGCCCCTGGAGAACAGCACGACGCCGCCGCCGACCTCGCCCAGCCGGTTGACCGCCAATGCCATGTCCTGCTTGGAGGTGCCGACGACGATGATGTGGTGCGCATCATGCGCCACGCTGGAGGCCATGGCACAGTCGCTCATATAGCCGAAGCCGGAGACGAAGGCGTTGGTGACGCCGCCCGTGCCGCGGTGGCGCTCGACCAGCGCGATCTGGCAGACGTCGTTGCGACGGTCCATGGCGACCAGCCTGTCCTCCACCGGAAGGTCGGCCTCGAGCGCCCGCGTCGGCGCCTGGTTCTCGATCACGCCGATGACCCGCACCCGAATTTCGTTGGCGCCGACAGGCGCCACGATGTCGAAATCCCACGGTCTGAGCTTCTTGCCGAGCTTGACGGTGTTCTTTGCCGTCTTCGGATAGTCATAGGCCGGAATGTCGATGTCGAGCTTGCCGCCCTTGGCCAGCCTGACGCCGCGGCCATAGACCTCGTCGATGGTCATTGCGGCGAGATCGGAGACGATCAGCAGATCGGCGAGCCGCCCCGGCGCGATCGACCCCAGCTCGCGCCCCAGCCTGAAATGCTGGGCGGTGTTGAGCGTCGCCATCTGGATCGCGGTCACCGGCTTCACCCCCTGGCCGATGGCGTGGCGGACCACCCGGTCCATATGGCCTTCATGGACGAGCGTCCCGGAATGGCTGTCGTCGGTGCACAGGATGAAGTTGCGCGGATCGAGCCCGCTCTCCGTCACCGCCTTGATCTGCGAGGCGACGTCGTACCATGCCGAGCCCAGCCTCAGCATTGCCTTCATGCCCTGGCGGACGCGGGCGATGGCGTCCTCGGCGCGCGTGCCTTCGTGGTCGTCCTCGGGGCCGCCGGCGACGTAGCCGTGGAACGGCAGGCCGAGATCGCGCGAGGCATAATGGCCGCCGACGGTCTTGCCCGCCCTCACCGTCGCGGCGATCTCGCCGGCCATCACCGGATCGTTGGCAGCGACACCGGGAAAGTTCATCACCTCGCCAAGTCCGACGATGTTTTCCCAGCCCATCGCCTCGGTCACATCGGCAACCGTCAGCTCGGCGCCGGCATGCTCCAGCCCAGGTGCGGAAGGCACGCAGGACGGCATCTGCACCAGCACGTTGATCGGCATGGCGACCGCCTCGTCATGCATCAGCCGCACACCCGGCAGGCCGAGCACGTTGGCGATCTCGTGCGGGTCGATGAACATCGAGGTGGTGCCATGCGGGATGACCGCGCGGCAGAACTCCGTCACCGTCACCATGCCGCTCTCGACATGCATGTGCGCGTCGCAAAGGCCCGGCACCAGATAGCGCCCGCCGGCGTCGACCACCTTGGTGCCCTGGCCGATGGCGTGACCGGCATTCGGCCCGCAATAGGCGAAACGGCCGCCGGCAATGGCAATGTCGGTGCCGGCGATGATCTCGCCGGAATGAACGTTGACCCAGCGTCCGTTGCGGATGACGAGATCGGCGGGCCTCCTGCCCATGGCGACGTCGACCAGATGCGTCGCCGCCTCGGCCCAGGGTTTTGGTTTCGTCGCACGCGCGGTCTTCGCCATGAGGAGACTCCTGTTTTCCCGACTGTGCCAAGCCGCGCGGATTTTGACCAGCGGGGAACTTGTGGGTCGTGTGCGGCTACTCGGTTTTCACACTCTCGTTGCCGGAGGCGCCGTCGGCGGCGCTGCGAGGCGCCATCCACGACAAAATGCCTCAACCGGAAGACGAGTCCGGTTGCGGCAAATCAGCTTGTTCGGGAGTTTCGATCAGGAAATCGGGCGCTCAAATATCGCCCCGATGTTCCCTGTCGCGGCAGTTGAGAAGGTCGACCAGATCATCGGCCTCTTCGAGAGGCATATCGATCAAGGGGACGCCGACCTCGACAACCGGCATCCCCGTGAACACATCGATGATGTCCCACGTGCCTTCAGGTGTCTTCTCAATGTCGTAGCGTTGAGTCATGGAGTGGAGGAGGAGATTAGCGGGTGCAGAAGAAGATTGGCGCGTTTACTCGGCTATCGCTCGTTTGGGCTCCGCCGAAACGATTCCCGCCCAGCCTGATCAATCGCCTCAAGCAATGGGACAAAGGTGCTGGGCAGTCGTGGGTCTACGGCAAGGTTCAGCACGCCGTGCAGGTGCCGGCGATAGTCTTCGGAACGCAGCAATTGCCGTACCGCGTTGGCAACGGACTTCCCTTGTCCTGTGTCAAACTCTGCCATGTCAGGGGTTCCAGTAGCTTTAGCCCGAAACTCAACCGTTGCGAAATGGTTCCGGGATGATTTTGATCAAGTTTGAATCAGTGGATGGCCCGTCGCTGCTGAACGGCCTGCAGCCGCCAATTCTCCGTCGTCTGCGATTGGCCGAAAGTCACCGCGCCTTCGTCATCCCAGGGCAAGCAAGGAGCAAAGCGACGCGGCGCAGACCCTGGGATCCATTCCGTGACATCCGCCGAAGAATGCTGCGGTTCAGAATAAAGCGCTCGTAGTGATCCTTCGCGCCCCCCTCTGTCCTGCCGGACATCTCCCCCACGAGGGGGGAGATCGGCCTTCATCACTGATTTCGCCAACACCAACTTGGCAAAAAAGGACGCTGTCCGCGAAGCTGCCGATCTCCCCCCAAGTGGGGGAGATGTCCGGCAGGACAGAGGGGGGCGCCTCGCTCCGCCATCAAAAGGTTCTGCACCGCAGCAGCGCACCAAGTTTGCCCGTGCCAATCCTGCTGAGAAACCTTCGTGACACAGTGCCACGGCTGTGCCAAACAGGGCCAACTGTGCCAGCGAGCGTGGAGAAACTGGTAAACTCAGCAGACTTAAAATCTGCCGCCACTACAATGGCTTACGGGTTCGATCCCCGTCGCTCGCACCACCTCACATCGGACTTGAAATCCCTCGATCTCTGATCGTACGGGTTCGATTCCCGTCGTCCGCACCAGCAACGCCGGCGCCACCGCGCTGGCGCATGCAGGTTCGGGCTTGGATCACACCCGGATCGGGTTCAGCTTCAGATGCTGGATCAGGATGATGGTCTTGGCGTCGATGATGCTGCCGTCGGAGATGCCGGCCAGCGCCTCGTCGAGCGGCATTTCCAGGACCTCGATGTCTTCGCCTTCTCCCGGTGCGCCGCCGCCGTCGGAGATGCGGTCGGTCGGTGAATAGCGGGCGACGAAGAACCAGAGCCGCTCGGTCACGCTGCCAGGGCTCATGAATGGCGAAAACAGCCGTTCGACGTCCTTCAGCCTATAGCCGAGTTCCTCTTCCGCCTCCTTGCGGATGCAGGTTTCGGGATCATGTTCATCGAGCAGGCCGGCGCAGGCCTCGATCAGCGGCTCGCGGTGGCCGGTGGCGTAGGCGGCGTAGCGGAACTGCCGCACCAGCAGAACCGTCGAGCGCTCCGGGTCGTAAGGCAGGATCACCGCGCCGTCGCCGCGATCATAGGTCTGGCGGATCTGCGTCTCCCATTGCCCGTCGCGCCGGCGGTAATCTAGGACGGTCTTTTTCAGGACGGCCCAGTCGTCGGAAAGGACTTCCTCCGAACGGATGCGAATGCGGTCTTCCATGGTGAACTCCGTGTTGCCGGCGAGGCGTAGCGGTGATCGGGCCTTCGCGCAATCCCGACAGCAGCTTGGCCGACGGTGCCTGCTGCGGAACGTTTGAGGTGCCCGGCAGGGGCAGACGGGCAGCGCTTCACCGCCTCGTGTATGGCGCAGGCGCAAACCATTGCCTAAATAGCGACAGCCCCTCCCCGGAGTTTCCTGATGACCCCTTCCCTCTTCCAGCCGATCACGCTTGATGGCCTGACCTTTCCCAACCGCATTGCGGTGGCGCCGATGTGCCAGTATTCCGCTGAAGACGGCTCGGCCAGCGACTGGCACCTGCACCACTGGATGAACCTGGCGATGTCCGGCGCCGGCATGGTCACCGTCGAGATGACCGACGTCGAGCGGCGCGGCCGCATCTCGCATGGCTGCCTCGGCCTTTATTCCGACGACAACGAGGCGGCCGCCCGGCGCGCGCTCGATGCCGCCAAGCGCGTTGCCGCTCCCGGCACCAAATTCGGCACGCAGCTTGCCCATGCCGGCCGCAAGGCCTCCAACCAGAAACCTTGGGAAGGCGGCGGGCCGCTGAACGCCGATCAGGACCCATGGCCGATCGTGTCGGCCTCGGCAATTGCCTACGACACGGGCTGGCAGGTGCCGCGGGCGCTGGAGGATGAGGAGATCCTGCAGATCATCGAACGCTTCACTGATGCGGCAAGGCGGGCCGAACGTGCCGGCTTCGACTTCATCGAATTGCACGCTGCGCACGGCTATCTGATCTTCCAGTTCCTGTCGCCGCTTTCCAACCAGCGCACCGACCGCTGGGGCGGCTCGCTGCAAAACCGCATGCGTTTTGTCGTCGAGATCGCCAAGGCGGTGAGAAAGGCAGTGCCCAGGCTGATGCTCGGGGCGCGCCTGTCGGTCAAGGAATGGGTCGATGGCGGCTTCGACGTCGACGACGCAATCGAAGTGGCCAAGGCGCTGAAGGCAACGGGCGTCGCCTATCTCTGCTGCTCGAGCGGCGGCAATTCGCCCCTGCAGAAGCTGCCGGCAGGTCGCGGCTACCAGGTGCACCTGGCGGAGGCCGTTCGCAACGGCGCCGGAATCCCGACAAGGGCCGTCGGCCTGATCGACGATCCGAAGCAGGCCGAGGCGATCGTCGCCGAGGGCCGTGCCGACATGGTGGCCCTGGCCCGCGCCTTCCTCGCCGATCCGCGCTGGGCGTGGCGCGCCGCGGCCACCTTCGGCGAAAAAATCCAGCCGGCGCCGCAGCTTGCCCGCTCGGTGACGACGATGCAGCACTGGATGAAGGCGGCCGGCTGACCGGCCCGATTGCAGGGCCGCCGCCGCAACGACCGTTACCCCGAGACATTACGCACGCCGAGGGGCGTGCAACCAAATCGGCGGCTCCGCGTTGGCGGCGATGATGGACAGCAAGCCTTTTGAAAAGCCGGTCGTGGTCGAACTTGGCCGTGTCGGCGAATACCGTGAGATCCGCAGCGCCCAGGAAGCTGCGGAGTGCCTGATGACGGTCTGGCCGCTCAATCGTGGCCCGCGGCATCGCGATGCCCTCGACACTTGCCTAAAAGTGCTGGAAGGTTATCGTTCGACAGCGGATGCGCGCCGGGCATTGGTCGAGGCCGCCATGGAATCGGACGTGCTGGTTCCCGAAGAGAGATTGCCCGAAGGCAAACTGCCCGACCGCAAACTGCCCCAAGGCAAACCGCATTGAGCAACCTGAGCTTTTTCCACTGGAGGATTTCATGGCCAAGCTGACCTACAAGATCGTCGAGCATGACGGGGGCTGGGCCTATAAGGTCGGCGAGACATTTTCGGAGACGTTCCCTACTCACGAGGACGCGCTGCGCGCCGCCGAGATCGCTTCGGCCGAACAGCAGGTCGCCGGCACCACCGACGGCATCCAGTACGAGGACGCCGAAGGCAAATGGCACGACGAGCTCGCCGACGGCCGGGACCGGCCGCAAACCGAAGTTTCCGATTAGGCTGGTGTCGTTACTGATGGCTTCTCGCACCTCCGGTTTCAAGAGCTGGGGCTTGACAAGTCATGCTCTTGCTATGATCCCGGCCATGGCGAATTTCAGTCCCGCTGGGAACGCTCACGATCAGGCGCGACGAAGAAGGGCGCTGGCCACGCAACCGCTTTACAGGGCAGTCTGGTAGCGCTACCGTTTCATCATCGCGCGTGACCAGGGAGGAGCTTTGGGAACTGCCGCGGCCAGTCAGGAAAGCGGTTTCCTTCGAAGACGTCGCAGGAAGCATTCGGGAGGAAATCGATGGCGTCTGTCGCGATTGGCGATGTCTACAAATCATTCGGAACCGTCGAGATTCTCCACGGTGTCAGCGTCGATATAGAGGATGGCGAGTTCGTCACGCTGGTCGGGCCGTCGGGCTGCGGAAAATCGACCCTTCTCAGGATGATCGCCGGCCTGGAAAAGATTTCGCGCGGCCAGATCGCGATTGGCGAGCGCGTCGTCAACAACGTTGCGCCAAAAGAACGCGACGTCGCCATGGTGTTCCAGAACTACGCGCTCTACCCGCACATGACCGTCGCCGAGAACATGGCGTTCTCGCTGATGCTCAAGGGTGTTGCGAAAGCCGAAAGCGCTGCCAGCGTCAAGCGCGCCGCCGAAATCCTGGGGCTGGTGCCATTGCTGGAGCGCTATCCCAGGCAGCTTTCCGGCGGCCAGCGCCAGCGCGTCGCCATGGGCCGGGCGATCGTGCGCGATCCGGCGGTCTTCCTGTTCGACGAGCCGCTGTCCAATCTCGACGCCAAGCTCAGGGTGCAGATGCGCGCCGAGATCAAGGAACTGCACCAGCGCCTGAAGACCACGACGGTCTATGTCACCCACGACCAGATCGAGGCCATGACCATGGCCGACAAGATCGTCGTCATGCATGACGGCATCGTCGAGCAGATCGGGCCGCCATTGGAACTCTACGACCGGCCCAACAACCTTTTTGTCGCCAGCTTTATCGGCTCACCCGCCATGAACATGCTGAGGGGCGAAATCGCAACTGATGGCGGCTCACCGTCTTTTCGCGGCTCCGGCGGGATTTCCCTTCCGCTGGCCGCAGTACCGTCGACCGGCAGCGGCGAGCAGGTGGTGCTGGGGATACGACCCGAGCATCTGCAGCTATCCCAGGACGACGGCATTCCAGTCACCGTCGTGGTGGTGGAGCCGACCGGGTCGGAAGTGCAGCTTATCGGCCGGACGGCCGGCGGTGACGAGATCGTCGCCAATTTCCGCGAGCGCCATTCCTTCACGCCGGGCGAGACCGTCCGGCTCACGGCCGAACCGGGCCTCATCCATCTCTTTCATGGCGAAACCGGGCAGCGCTTCGAACTGCGCGCCCGGCAGTAAGACCCATAAGGCCAAGACAATAAACAGGAGGAGACGAACATGAAATTCACCAGACGTGACGTGATCCGCACGACTGCCGGCGTGGCGGCCGGAGCCTTGGGAAGCCGCTTCGTCGGCTCTCCCGCCTTTGCCCAGGAGGGCTTGACGTACAAGCCCGAGGACGGCGCAAAGCTGCGGATGCTGCGTTGGTCGCCGTTCGTTCAGGGCGATGAAGACCAATGGCTGGCCAACACCAAGCGGTTCACCGAGGCGACAGGCGTCGAGGTCCGCGTCGACAAGGAAAGCTGGGAGGACATTCGCCCCAAGGCGGCGGTTGCCGCCAATGTCGGCTCCGGTCCAGATCTGATGCTGGTCTGGTTCGACGACCCGCACCAGTACCCCGACAAGCTGCACGACGTGTCGGAGCTGGGTGAATATCTCGGCACGAAATATGGCGGCTGGCACGACGGACCAAAGCAATATGCGACGCGCGAGGGAAAATTCCTCGGCCTGCCCCTGGCCACCATCGGCAATGCCATCGTCTATCGGGAAAGCTGGGTGAAGGAGGCTGGCTTCTCGGAATTTCCGAAGGACACGGCGGGCTTCCTCGAGCTTTGCAAGGCCTTGCAGTCGAAGGGCCATCCGGCCGGTTTCACGCACGGCCATGGCGTCGGCGACGGCAACAACTATGCTCACTGGCTGCTTTGGAGCCATGGCGGCCAGATGGTCGACGAGAGCGGAAAGGTGACGATCAACAGCCCCGAGACGCTCAAGGCGATCGAATACGCGCAGGAACTCTACAAGACCTTCATCCCCGGCACCGAAAGCTGGCTCGACGTGAACAACAACCGCGCCTTCCTGGCCGGCGAACTGGGCGTCATCGCCAACGGCATTTCCGTGTATAACACGGCCAAGACCAACAAGGACAACGATCCGAAACTGGCTGAAATCGCCAAGGACATGCGCACGACCAGCCTGCCGATCGGTCCTGTCGGAAAATCCGTCGAGCTGTTCCAGGTGACCACGGCCGTGATCTTCGACTACACGCCCTACCCCAACGCGGCCAAAGCCTATCTGCAGTTCATGTTCGAGGAACAGCAAATGGCGGAGTGGATCACCTCCTCGGCCGGCTATTGCTGCCAGACACTCAAAGCCTTCGAAAACAATCCAGTGTGGACGGCCGACCCGAACAATGCCGCTTACGCCAAGGCCTCGGCGACGCTGCGTCCCAACGGTTATGCCGGGCCGCTCGGCTACGCTTCGGCGGCGACCATGGCCGACTATGTCCTGGTCGACATGTTCGCCAAGGCGGTGACGGGCCAGGCGACGCCGCAGGAGGCGATGGAAGAGGCGGAGAAACGCGCCAACCGCTACTATCGCGTTTGATCGCAGCGCAGCCGGGCAGCCGCGACCGCGCTGCCCGGTCTGTTTCCCAGAATCGCGTGGCCGCCACTCAGGCCACCATGCCACTAGACCCTATGAGGAGCCGTCCCATGGCCGTGTCGTCCGCTGCCGTTCAGCCGCGTCCGTCGATCCTGTCGCGGAGCCTGTCGCTCCTGGCCGACAGCCGGAACGCGCTTAGCTTCGGCTTCATGCTGCCGGCGGCAGCGCTGCTGCTGGTCTTCCTCACCTATCCGCTCGGGCTCGGGGTCTGGCTCGGCTTCACGGATACCCGCATCGGTCGCCCCGGTATCTTCATAGGCATCGAAAACTACCAATATCTATCGGATGACGCCGTCTTCTGGCTCTCCGTCTTCAACACCTTGCTCTACACGATAAGCGCCTCGATCCTGAAGTTCGCGCTCGGCCTCTGGCTGGCGCTCATTCTCAATCAGAACCTTCCCATCAAATCGTTCTTCCGCGCGATCATCCTGCTGCCGTTTGTGGTGCCGACGGTGCTGTCGGCCATCGCCTTCTGGTGGATCTACGATTCGCAGTTCTCCATCCTGTCCTGGGCACTTATGGAAATGGGCCTGATCGACCATCGCATCAATTTCCTCGGCGATCCGGAGAACGCGCGCGCTTCGGTCATCGCCGCCAATGTCTGGCGCGGCATTCCGTTCGTCGCCATCACGCTGCTTGCCGGCTTGCAGACGATACCGCAGTCGCTTTACGAGGCCGCCACGCTCGACGGCGCCAGTCGCTGGCAATTGTTCCGTTTTGTGACGCTGCCGCTGCTGACGCCGATTATTGCCATCACCATGACGTTTTCGGTGCTGTTCACCTTCACCGACTTCCAGCTGATCTATGTGCTGACCCGCGGCGGACCGGTCAATGCCACCCATCTGATGGCGACATTGTCGTTTCAGCGCGGCATTTCGGGAGGCCAGCTTGGCGAGGGCGCCGCCATCGCGGTCGCCATGATCCCGTTCCTGCTTGCGGCGATCCTGTTCAGCTATTTCGGCCTGCAACGCCGCAAATGGCAGCAGGGCGGAGGAGACTGACATGGCTGAGGCCGCGATCAAGAAAATGAAACGGCAGGAACTCGACGAAGGCGGCATGGGCTATCTTCAGAGCCTGCCGCGGCGCGTGGTGACGGTCTATCTGCCGTTGCTGGTGTTCGTCATCGTGCTGTTGTTCCCGTTCTACTGGATGACGATCACGGCGATCAAGCCCAATCACGAGATGACCGACTACGCCAATTTCAATCCGTTCTGGGTCGTGCATCCGACATTCGAGCACATCCGCTATCTCTTGTTCGACACGTCCTATCCGGGCTGGCTGCTCAACACGATCATCATCTCCACCGCCGCCACGTTCCTGTCGCTGCTGGCTGCGGTGTTCGCGGCCTATGCGATCGAACGGCTGCGGTTTTCGGGAGCGCGGCACGTCGGGCTCGCGATCTTCCTCGCCTATCTCGTGCCGCCCTCGATCCTGTTCATCCCGCTGTCGGTGATGGTGTTCAACCTTGGGCTTTTCGACACCCCGTTCGCGCTCATCCTGACCTACCCGACCTTCCTGATCCCTTTCTGCACCTGGCTGCTGATGGGTTACTTCCGCTCGATCCCTTTCGAACTGGAAGAATGCGCGCTCATCGACGGGGCGAGCCGCTGGCAGATCCTCATGAAGATCGTGCTGCCGCTGTCGGTGCCAGGCCTGATTTCGGCCGGCATCTTCGCATTCACCCTGTCATGGAACGAATTCATCTATGCGCTGACGTTCATCCAGTCGTCCGAAAACAAGACGGTGCCGGTCGGGGTGCTGACGGAGCTTGTCCGCTCCGACGTCTATGAATGGGGAGCGCTGATGGCCGGAGCCCTGATCGGCTCGCTGCCGGTGGTGGTGCTTTATTCGTTCTTCGTCGAGCACTACGTTTCCTCGATGACCGGTGCGGTGAAGGAATAGCGCCCTGCGGGGCGCCTTCTCCCTTCTCCCCTTGTGGGAGAAGGTGGCCTCGCGAAGCGAGGTCGGATGAGGGGTGTTCCAGCTTGGCACCAACAGCGTTCCGTCCAACACCCCTCAACCGTCTTGGCGCTGCGCGCCAATCCACCTTCTCCCACAAGGGGAGAAGGAAGAAGAGGCGCATTGCCGCCAACCATCCGCCGCGTTATCTCAGGCGACCCTGTCTGCCCAGGCGACCTTGTCTGCCTCGGGCGACCTTGTCTGCCTCGGGCGACCTTGTCTGCCTCAACTGACCTTATGCCGGAGCCTGCCAATGCCCGAAATCGTCACCGCCGCCATGCTCGTCATCGGCGACGAGATTCTGTCCGGCCGCACCAAGGACAAGAATATCGGCCACCTCGCCGACATCATGACGGCGATCGGCATCGACCTGAAGGAGGTGCGCATCGTTGCCGACGAGGAAGACGAGATCGTCGCCGCAGTGAACGCTCTGCGGGCCCGCTACACCTATGTCTTCACCACCGGCGGCATCGGTCCGACGCATGACGACATCACCGCGGATGCCATTGCCAAGGCGTTCGGCGTGCCCTGCGACTACGACTCCAAAGCCTATGCCATGCTGGAAGCGAGCTACGCGGCGCGCGGCATCGAATATACCGAGGCGCGCAAGCGCATGGCGCGGATGCCGCGCGGTGCCGACCATATCGACAATCCGGTGTCGATCGCGCCGGGTTTTCGCATCGGCAACGTCCATGTCATGGCCGGCGTGCCGGCGATTTTCCAGGCAATGCTCGACAATGTGGTGCCCACGCTGAAGGCCGGCACCAAAATGCTGTCGGCCACGGTGCACTGTCCGTTCGGCGAAGGCCTGGTCGGCGGACCGCTGGGCGACATCCAGAAGGCGCACCCGGACACGATCATCGGCTCCTATCCAAAATATGGCGACGGCAAGTTCTGGACCGAGCTGGTCGTCCGTGCCCGCAGCCAGGAAGCGCTGGACGACGCCCGCGCCGAGGTCGAAGCGATGGTCGCAGGCCTCACCAGCGCAGCCAGCTGATCTAAAGCACGTCGCGTATGTTATCCAAAACCGCCACCCTCGTGCCCGATTGTATGCTTTTGGGCTACATGCATTAGCCGGAACCAAGCATGGTGCTGTAACGTTTCATGCGGGCGAGTTTCGCTCGCCGCAAATTGAGGGGTTGCCATGCGATTCAAGACCATCGTCGCCATACTGCAAAACGAACAGGACGCGGAGCGCGTGCTCGAATGCGCCATTCCGCTTGCCGATAAGTTCGAGAGCCATCTCATCGGCATTCATGCCGAAGCGCTTCCCGTCCCCTACACCTCGGCCACCGGCTTTCCCGACACCGAGTTCCTGCAAGTCTCGGCCGACATGAACAAGGAGCGCGCTGAAAAATTGCGGGCGGTTTTCCTCCGGCATGTCGAGGAGTCCGGCCTGTCCTTCGAGTGGCGCAGCCTCGAGAGCTTTTCAGGAGACAGCGCGCTGACCGGCATCCCGACCGTTCGCACCGCGGACCTGATCATCGCCGCGCAGCGCGAGACGGGCGGCGATCCGAGCGCCGACGTCGACACGCTGGTCTACGACGCCGGCCGGCCGGTGCTGGTCGTGCCGCACTCAGGACCGCTCGTCACCAGTTTTAAGCATGTGCTGCTCGCCTGGAACGGCAGCAAGGAAGCGGCGCGCGCCGCCTTCGACGCCCTGCCCTTCATCATCGAGGCCGAAAAAACCGATATTGTCGTCATCGACCCACCGGATACGCTCGACGAGGCCCCGGAGGCGGCCGGCGCCGAAATCGCCGCCGCCCTGTCCAGGCATGGCGCCACGGTCAGCGTCTCGGTGCTGCAATCGGCCGGCCACTCGGTCGACGAGGTGATCCAGACCAGGGTTGCCGAAACTGGCGCCGACCTGCTCGTGCTCGGCGCCTACAGCCATTCCTGGCTGCGCCAGCTTCTGTTCGGCGGTGTCACCCGCACGGTGCTGCGCACCCTGCCGGTGGCAGCTTTCCTGTCGCGGTAAATCGACAAGCGGCAAGTCCACAGGCGGCAAGTCCACAGGGATCGCCTGCCGCCGCCCTTGCCAGGGCCAAGGCTTTCCAGTTAATTCCGCGCGTTCCTTCAAGTGTCTGCGCGCGTTTTCGCGCGCTGCGGAGTGCGCGAAAAATGTCCCTTCCCGAAAAGGCCTTTCCCGTCTCGTGGGATCAGTTCCACCGCGACGCGCGTGCGCTCGCCTGGCGGCTTGCCGGCGCCAACAAAGGCCAATGGAAGGCGATCGTCTGCATCACGCGCGGCGGCCTGGTGCCGGCCGCCATCATCTCGCGTGAACTCGGCATCCGGGTCATCGAGACGGTTTGCGTCGCCTCCTATCACGACTATGCCAGCCAGGGGCAGTTGCAGGTGCTGAAGGAGGTCACGCCGGCACTGCTCGCCGATGACGGCGCCGGCGTATTGATCATCGACGACCTCACCGACACCGGCAAGACCGCGGGCATCGTCCGCGCCATGATGCCCAAGGCGCATTTCGCCACC
This sequence comes from Mesorhizobium sp. WSM4845, assembly GCF_055811455.1. NCBI lineage: Bacteria > Pseudomonadati > Pseudomonadota > Alphaproteobacteria > Hyphomicrobiales > Phyllobacteriaceae > Mesorhizobium > Mesorhizobium sp. WSM4845. Next base: position 81,127 of record NZ_JBVVQA010000022.1, on the reverse strand, counting down.
GTCTACGCCAAGCCGAAAAGCAGGCCGCTGGTCGACACCTTCGTCACCGAGGTCAGCCAGGACACCTGGATCTATTTCCCGTGGGATATGGGCTTCACCTATCAGAAGCCGATCGCCGACGACCACGCCGGCTGATTCGCGGCAGCTGCTTTTTCTTCCGGGACATGCCGGCGGGCACTGCTTGCCGGCGAGCACTTCTTGAAAGAGTGCCGCGGCACACGATATTCCTGAAGCGACGTCTCGTGTGTGGTTAACTCGTGCGTATGAGGTTTTTTACTTTTATTGCTTATGATTAGCCGTAAGATTCACGAGACGACAAGTGATTCTGGAGGCTGGGGCAAGCTTCTACGATGTTGACGAGGCCAGTAACGCACAACCATTTGGCCGAAAGGGTCCAGCGGCTCTTCGGCGCAGCGCCGTGCCGCCTGCAGGTTGCAGCATTGCCCTGGCGCGATACCGGGCATGGCATCGAGATCATGCTGATCACCAGCCGCGATACCGGCCGCTGGGTGCTTCCCAAGGGCTGGCCTGAGGCCAAGGAACTGCTTTGCGAAGCGGCGGCGCGCGAGGCCGGCGAGGAAGCCGGGCTGCGCGGCACGGTCTCCCACCACGAAGCCGGCCGCTACTTCTATGCCAAGGCTTTGGCTTCCGGCGAGGAAGTGCCTTGCGAAGTCCTGGTGTTTCCGCTGCGGGTCGACAAGATCGCCGACCGGTGGAAGGAAAAGCGGTCGCGCATCCGCAAATGGGTCAGCCCAGCCGAGGCCGCGCGCATGGTCAACGAGCCGGACCTTGGCCAGATCATCGCCTATTTCTGTGCCGACCCGCACCAGTTCTCCTGAGCAAGCATAGACTCACCGGCCAAAGCCGCATCACCGGCGATGTTCTTTGGCAAAGGGAATCGATTTGGCCACTCCAGCTTTGGCATGCGTTGTCCGGCTGATGGCCTGCACGTGGGTAAAATCGAAAATCCTGCGGGCCACTTCTATCCCCGTTATCCACATATGTGACACACAAGATGTTGGGGTCACAAAAGCTACGCAAACGAATCCTTGACGGCGCAAAACGAGTCGCCTTTTATAGGTCATGCGCTCCTGTTGAGAGTGCGACCGGAAAGTTTTGAGCCCGGTCTTTTTTCCCGGATTATGTGCGTTTGGCCGCATTTCCGCCTGGCTAGGGGCCGGCGGAGGCGTCGGGATTGTGGGGTTTTTTGGGGACGAAAGGGAAAAATGTCGGACTGGAATAAATTGTCTGTTAATACTATATTTAGTGTTTGCAGGTAGGTTCGACGCTAGATAGTGTGAAGTTCCCTCGATTGAGGGAGTCGCAAAAAAGTTTCAGTCTTGAGGGACCCGCAGGGTCCGTCGGCGCGTTGGACGACTACTTCGCAAGGAGTTCGACCAGCAGGGCGGGCGGAGCCTCGTGAAAAGGAGCCGGCCGTTTTGGAACGCCGGCAGACGGCGGACATGCGCGTTTCGCAATGGGGGCAGAAATCCCCTGGGAAAGGCGCTATATCTAGACACAAAGGGATAGGACCAAATGCGCATCGAGCGTCGTTTCACCAAGCAAGGGCAGTCTGCTTATGCGGAGATCGAATTCCGCAAGGCGCTTTCGGAGATCAAGAATCCGGATGGCTCGGTGGTGTTCCGCTTGGACAATATCGATGTGCCGGCACAGTTCAGCCAGGTTGCCGCCGACATCCTGGCGCAGAAATATTTCCGCAAGGCCGGCGTGCCGGCACGGCTGAAGAAGGTCGAGGAGAATGACGTCCCCTCCTTCCTGTGGCGCTCCGTCGCCGACGAGGCCGAGTTGGCAAAACTGCCCGAGGCTGAGCGCTACGGCTCCGAGATCGACGCCCGCCAGGTTTTCGACCGCCTCGCCGGCACCTGGACCTATTGGGGCTGGAAGGGCGGCTACTTCAAGTCGGAGGAAGACGCGCGCGCCTTCCGCGACGAGCTCGCCTATATGCTGGCCACCCAGCGCGTTGCGCCGAACTCGCCGCAATGGTTCAACACCGGCCTGCACTGGGCCTACGGCATCGACGGCCCGAGCCAGGGCCACTTCTATGTCGACCCGTTCACCGGCAAGCTGACCAAGTCGAAGTCTTCCTACGAGCATCCGCAGCCGCATGCCTGCTTCATCCAGGGCGTGCAGGACGATCTCGTCAACGAAGGCGGCATCATGGATTTGTGGGTGCGTGAAGCACGCCTGTTCAAATACGGCTCCGGCACCGGCTCCAACTTCTCGTTCCTGCGCGGCGAAGGCGAAAAACTGTCCGGCGGCGGCCGCTCGTCCGGCCTGATGAGCTTCCTCAAGATCGGCGACCGCGCGGCGGGCGCTATCAAGTCGGGCGGCACGACGCGCCGCGCCGCAAAGATGGTCATCGTCGACGCCGACCATCCCGATATCGAGGAATTCATCGACTGGAAGGTCAATGAGGAGCAGAAGGTCGCCTCGCTGGTCACCGGCTCGAAGATCGTCAAGAAGCACCTCGAAGCGATCATGAAGGCCTGCATCAACTGCGAAGGCCAGGACGACGATTGCTTCGACCCGGCGATCAACACCGCGCTGAAGCGTGAGATCAAGCTGGCCAAGAAGGACGGGGTGCCGGAGAACTATATCTACCGCGTCATCCAGTTCGCCAGACAGGGCTACACCTCGATGTCGTTCAAGACCTACGACACCGACTGGGATTCGGACGCCTACCTCACCGTTTCGGGTCAGAACTCCAACAATTCGGTCTCGCTGAAGGACGATTTCCTGCGCGCCGTAGAGCAGGACGGCGACTGGCATCTCACCGCCCGCAAGGACGGCAAGGTGATGAAGACGCTGAAGGCCAGGGATCTGTGGGAGAAGATCGGCTATGCCGCCTGGGCGTCGGCCGACCCGGGCCTGCACTTCAACACGACGATGAACGACTGGCACACCTGCGCCGCGGCCGGTGCGATCCGGGCGTCCAACCCGTGCTCGGAATACATGTTCCTCGACGACACCGCCTGCAACCTGGCCTCGATCAACCTGCTGCCCTATCGCAACGCCGACGGCACCATCGACATCGCTGCCTACGAGCACACGGTTCGGCTGTGGACCATGGTGCTGGAAATTTCCGTCATGATGGCGCAGTTCCCGTCGAAGGAGATCGCCAAGCTCTCCTACGAATACCGCACGCTCGGCCTCGGCTACGCCAATATTGGCGGCCTGCTGATGACATCAGGCATTCCCTATGATTCCGACGAGGGCCGCGCCATCTGCGCAGCACTCACCGCAATCATGACCGGCACGGCCTATGCCACCTCGGCCGAAATGGCCGCCGAGCTCGGCGCCTTCCCCGACTACGACCGCAATGCCCAGAACATGCTGCGCGTCATGCGCAACCATCGCCGCGCTGCCTATGGCGACAAGGACGGCTACGAGAAACTCGCCGTCAACCCGGTGCCGCTGGTCGCCTCCGACCTGAAGCAGCCGGAGCTTGCCGCCCATGCCAAGGCTGCCTGGGACCGCGCCATCGAGCTCGGCGAGGAGCATGGCTACCGCAATGCGCAGGCGACCGTGATCGCGCCGACCGGCACGATCGGCCTGGTCATGGATTGCGATACCACCGGCATCGAGCCCGATTTCGCACTGGTGAAATTCAAGAAGCTGGCCGGCGGCGGCTATTTCAAGATCATCAACCGCGCCGTCCCTGAAGCGCTGCGCACGCTCGGCTATTCGGAAAGCCAGATCGCCGAGATCGAGGCCTATGCGGTCGGCCACGGCAACCTCAACCAGGCGCCTGCCATCAACCCCGGCTCGCTTAGGGCCAAGGGTTTTACCGACGACAAGATCGCGGCGCTTAACGCAGCGTTGAAGTCGGCCTTCGACATCAAGTTCGTCTTCAACCAGTGGACGCTGGGTGCCGACTGGGTAAAGGAGACGTTTGGCTTCACCGACGAGCAGCTCAACGATTTCTCGTTCGAGATGCTGCCGGCGCTCGGCTTCTCGAAGAAGGACATCGAGGCCGCCAACATCCATGTCTGCGGGGCGATGACCCTCGAGGGAGCTCCATTTCTGAAAGACCAGCATCTGCCGGTGTTCGACTGCGCCAGCCCGTGCGGCAAGATCGGCAAGCGTTCACTGTCGATCAACAGCCACATCCAGATGATGGCGGCAGCCCAGCCCTTCATCTCCGGCGCCATTTCCAAGACCATCAACATGCCGAACGACGCGACGGTGGAAGACGCCAAGGGCGCCTACATGCTGTCGTGGAAGCTGGCGCTGAAGGCCAACGCGCTCTATCGCGACGGCTCGAAACTCTCGCAGCCGCTCAATGCCTCGCTGCTTGCCGACGTCGAAGACGACGAGGACGATGCCGTCGAGCTGCTGATCGCAGCACCTGCTTCACAGCGCGCCGTGCAGGTGACCGAAAAGATCGTCGAACGCGTTGTCGAACGCCTTTATCGCGACCGCGAAAAGCTGCCGAACCGCCGCAAGGGCTATACCCAGAAAGCGGTCGTCGGCGGCCACAAGGTCTATCTGCGCACCGGCGAATTCGACGACGGTCGCCTTGGCGAGATCTTCATCGACATGCACAAGGAAGGTGCGGCCTTCCGGGCGATGATGAACAACTTCGCCATCGCCATCTCGCTCGGCCTGCAATATGGCGTGCCGCTCGAGGAATATGTCGAAGCCTTCACCTTCACCAAATTCGAGCCGGCCGGCATGGTGCAGGGCAATGACGCGATCAAGAACGCCACGTCGATCCTCGACTACGTGTTCCGCGAGCTTGCCGTGTCCTATCTTGCCCGCCACGACCTCGCCCATGTCGACCAGTCGGACTTCGACAAGACCGCACTCGGCCGCGGCATCAACGAAGGCAAGGCGACGCCGTTCTCGAAGGGGCTGACCCGCGGCGTCTCGCCGGTCAAGCTGGTGTCGGGCATGGGTGCCGACCCCAAGGGCTTTGGCGGTTCAAGTGCCTCTCCCGCTACCGTCCCCACTCGCTCGGCGCCGACGGCGTTCTCAGGCTCCAACGTGCTGGCGCTGAAGCCGGCCAGCGACGAAGCGATCGCCTATAAGCGAGACTACGAAGAGCGGGCGAAGGAACTGGTCGAGGACATCGTCTACGAGGAGGCAACCGACCCGACTGGGTTGTTCACCGACGATGCCGCAAAAGAAGCGGCCGAGGCCAAGGCGCTTGCCGCTACAAGGCGTCAGCAATCCTTGATGCAGGGCTACACCGGCAACGAATGCTCGGAATGCCACAATTTTACGATGGTGCGGAACGGCACCTGCGAAAAGTGCGACACCTGTGGCTCGACGAGCGGGTGCAGTTGAGGACGCCGCTTGAAATAGACTTCATGTGCCAAAGGCCCGGTGCTATCCGGGCCTTAACTTTTTGCGCGACAATTCGCGATTTGATATCGTCACCTCGGTATCCTACTTCATAAGAATTAGGTCACAGATTCATGGAATCATGTAATCTGTGGTATACAAGACTGAGGGAGATCACGATGTATGCGATCAAAAGTACGCACGTTGACCCGACGGAAGTTCAGAAATTAGTGCAAGAAATCAGCAAGTTGATAGTTCACGCCGAATCGCTTTTAACGGCACGTGAAGTGCAGCAAAAGCTTGATTCTGAGGGTTCACGAGAGGCAATTGCGAAAGCGCTTCGTGTTGCGATCGAACGCGGTGACGTAGAGATTTTGGACAACATGAAACTGCGGGTGCCAGATCGGGGGGATTTGCCGGTTGCCGAGGTGGCTCAATAACGCGCGCATAAAAAGACGCCATCAACTCGGAAAGCGAGACCAGCGGCAACCGTTTCAACGTGACCGCGATAGGGTGCTATATAGCTCAGCCTTTCGACGCTTGAGTGGCGTAACACAGATTGTACGCGCTGGCGAAGTTGACATATTTCACAATCGCCTTTCCCACACCCTCAAAGTCGCCCAAATTGGAAGGCGCCTTGCTGAGATGTTGCTGGAACGGCAGCCAACCGAGGCGGCCGATCTAGGTTTGGATGCCGAAGTTGTGGAAGCAGCATGTCTGATACATGACTTAGGACACCCGCCATTTGGACACTTGGGGGAAAAAACCCTTGACCACCTTGTGCAAAGCGCTGACGACAATGATGGATTCGAAGGAAATGCGCAGTCCTTTCGCGTCGTAACAAAGCTTTGTGTAAGATTCGAAGAGGCGGCGGGGCTCGACTTGACAGCTGCCACGCTGGCAGCTGCATGCAAATATCCTTGGCTTCGTGACAAGACTAACCCCGACCGTTCAAAAAAATGGGGGGCATACCAATTAGACAAGAACGATTTCGATTTCGCTAGAAAATTGAGCGGATACGGGAATGAAAAAACTGTCGAAGCCGCTATCATGGACTGGTCTGACGATATTGCATACTCTGTTCACGATATGGAAGATTTGCATCGCGGCCGCTTGATACCTTGGACGTTTCTCAAAACGAGAGATGGTCGCGAATTTCTTGTCAAAGCCGCGGCTGAAGGGTGGCACAATGCCCCTTCTGACGCGGAAGGCCGCCTGAGACTTGCATATGGAAGAATCTTCGAAGAAATTGCCGCACCTCTGGCTCCGCATATTCTTACGGAATCATACGACGGAAGAATAGAACATCGCCAACAGCTTAGATTTTTTACTTCACAGCTAATTGGCCGGTACATCAACTCGACATCTCTGTCTACGAACTCAGGTGATGGCCTTCATTTGGACGAGGAAAAAGTAGACGAAGTTATTCTTTTGAAGCAGATGACAAGAAGCTATCTCATTTTGAACCCTGCCCTCTCCGCGCAACAACATGGGCAAAAATTGATTATTGAATCCCTATTCCGAGATTTCATGAATGACGAAAAGAAAAGCATTGTCCCAGTTCGCTTCCAGCACCTGTTTGAGCAAACAGATGTCGGCATCCCACGCGCAGTTGCGGATCTAATTTCCAGCCTTACGGAAAGTGAAGCCACAGGCCTCTACCAGAGGCTTCGTGGTCTGTCTGCAGGATCAGTCCTCGACCCAATTGTTCGATGATATTGCTTGCCGTCCAGGTGCAGGAAGTTACTCATTACCCGCGCGCGAGACTGCCAATGGCGGAGTGAGAACGTTTCCTTTTTCCTTGTTGAGGGAGGCACCCCCTACTGCGTCGGCCCCATCTGCCGTGCGCCGACCCAAAAGCGCCAAGCCCTCGTGGTCGTTGAACACGTCGACGTCGATGCGGCCCTTCACGCCGTGCGACAGGTCAGAATCGGAACACTGCCAGAACACCCATTTGCGGCCGGGATAGACTTTTGACGGGTGTGCCACCACCGCGCGACTGACATGCTGGCGGCTTGGCTTTCGCGGAAGCGCCGCGCATGTAGTCAACGAAAACAGCCGCAGCGAAGAGACGCTGCGGTCGTTGGTCGAATTGCCCGTCAGAGAAAAGTCGCGTAGCCGAAGCGACCCCACCCCGATCCGCTTCGCGGATCGACCCTCCCTCAAGGGGGAGGGAAACATTCAGTTCACGGCGCTGATGTTGCCCAGGCGTAAAAACAGGGTTTCGCCGGAAGAATCGTCGACGCCGTCATTGTCGGTGGCGACGAAGATGTCGCCGTTCTTGTCGATGGTGAAACCTTCGACCTTGTCGGCGACATAGCCGTTGCTGGCTGATTTCAGGTCGCCGACGATGTCGCGCACCAGCGTCTTTTCGACCAACGGCAGGTCGCCACCGAGCTTGGCCGGTTTGAAGGCGTCGAGCGCCACCGAATAGATGCGCTTCACCTTGGCCAGGTCGCCGATCTGGTTGTCGCGTTCGAGGATGTAGAGCTTGCCGTCATGCGTGGTGATCTCCGACAGGCCCATCCAGCCAGCTTCGGTCGCTTCGAGCGGGTAGCGCACCGCCGACCATTCCTTGGCCTTGGGCTTGTAGGCCAAGAGCTTGACCTGGCCCTTGGGGTCGTCGGCCCATTCGCGCTGGACAGCCATCACCAGCGTCAGGTCGTCGCCTTCGCCGATCGCGGTGATGCCTTCGAGACCGAAGCGGCTCTGGTGGGCGAGCAGTTCCGTCGGGAAGCCGATTTCCTGCTTGATCACGCCCTTGTCGTCGACGCGCAGGATGGCGTGCGGGACGAGCTTTGCCGGATCGCCTTCATTGGCCAGCCAGAAGCCGCCTTCACCGTCGGCGACAAGACCCTCGATGTCGAGCTTCTGTGCAGGATGGCCATCACGCGTGACGATGGTCTTGCCGCTGATCAGCGCCGGCGTCTGGGTGGCATCGATCGCGAAGATCGAAGGCGCGTTGGCGTAGAAAGAGTCCGAGGCAGCGAACAGCTTGCCGGCAGCGTCGCTGGCCGCGAGCGCCGAAAGCGCGCCCCAGCCGAGCGGCGTGCCGTCTGCCATGGGCTTTGCCGTGATCATCGGGTAAGTGGCGGGGCCTTCGGAGCGCTCGTAGATCATCACGTGCGAGCGGGCGAGCCCGTCCTCGACCAGGTCTGCCTCGTTGGCGGTGACCAAGAGATTGCGCGACGGGATCGCGACCAGGCCTTCGGGGCCGATGCCGGACGGCAGGATCTGGACGAACCCTGGCTCCGCACCCGTGTCCTTGTAGACGCCGACAACGGAGCCACGCTCCGAAGCGACGAAAATCAGCCTGTCCTCGCCGAACGTGCCGGTCTCGAGACCTTCCGGCTCGACGCCCTTCTTGTTGCGGTCGTCGGGATAATGGCCGGCATTGGCGACCTGGTACTCGAACGACGGACCGGATTCGTAGAGGACCTCGCCCTTCTTGCTGAAGATCGTGAAGCCGCGCGAGCCGCCCTTGTAGTCGCCTTCGTTGGCAACGACGAGGCGGTCGTTGTCGAGCCATTTCACGGCGTCGGGCTCGCGCGCGACGTTTTCGATCTTGCCATCGAACGACGAGGCACCGTTCTTCTTGGTGTCGATCTTGTCCAGCGTGGCAGAGCCTGCGGAAAAGTGCGTGACGATTGCGACGGTTTCGGCGTTGACGATGGCGATGTGGTTGTTTTCCTGCAGCGTGACCGCTATCTCGCCGGCCTCGTTGAAGGCGACGAATTCCGGCTCCGGATCTTCCCCAGCGACTTCGGCAATGCCCGCCAGGTTGACGGTCTTCATCGTCGCGCAATCAGGCTGGCCTTCGGCAAGCGTGAAAATCCTGAGGTCGCCCGCCGGCATCTGCGGAATTTCTCCGTCGTTCAGATCCTCGTCGCGCTCGTTCTCGATGGCGATGGCCAAAAACTTGCCGTCCTTGCTGAACGCCAGCGAGTCCGGTTGGCCGCCGAGGTCGCAAGTGCTTTCGATCGCCTTGGAGGCAAGGTCGATAACGGTGAGGTTGCCCGAAGGCCTGGCTTTGCTTTCCGACGTGTTGACGCCGGCCAGCACCTTGCCGCCGATGACCACAACCGAGGTCGGCTCGCCTGCTATCTTGACGATGCCGCCGGCCTTGGGCGCCTTGGGATCGGCGATGTCGATGAAGCCGACAGCACCGAGCGGGCTATCGGAATAAACCAGCGTCATGCCGTCTTCGCTCACCGTGATGATCTCGGACGAAGTCGGCGTGGTGTTCTCGACGATTCCCGGCAGGTTACCGGCGACTGCGAAGCTCGCGACCCGGTTGAACATCATGTCGGCATGGGCCGGCAGCGAAACCGAGGCAGCAAGCGCTGCCGTCAGGACGAAAAGCGCGGAATGGCGGGGCACGGGTGGCGTCTCCTGTTCGAATGGAAGCCACCTGATTGCGGGAACGACATTTCAATGCGATGACGGATCGATGACACTTCCGCGACAGGCGGCCAGGTCCGTCAATATTCACCTCATGCTGGCCTGCGAATGGGCGCTTTCCTCGGCCGCCTACTCCGCCTCGGCCACCATCTGCCGCCCGCCAGCCCAGTTCCGCCAGGCTCTCTCGTCGCCGTGGAAGACGTTGAGGTCGATGCGGCCCCTCACCCCATGCGACAGGCCGGAGCCGGAATACTGCCAGAACACCCATTTGCGGCCGGGATAGACCTTTGACGGGTGCTGTGCCACCGCGCGCAGCCAGAATGGATAGTCCAGAAATGCGCCTTTGAGATTGTCGCGGTAGAAATCAGGCGCGGTGTAGATGATGGGCCGCTGGCCGTAGTGGCGCTCGAGCTTGTCCATGAAGACCTGCATCTTCTCCAGCACCTTTTGCCGCGACGGCCGCCGCTTGCAGCTGGATTCGCCGTTCCACTCGACATCGATCACCGGCGGCAAGGCGCCCTCGACCCTCGGCACGTTGCGGATGAACCAGTCAGCCTGCTCACTAGCGGTGCGGCACCAGTAGAAGAAGTGATAGGCGCCGCGCTTGAGGCCGGCGGCGTCGGCATTGCGCCAGTTCTTCCTGAACATCGGGTCGAGGTGATCGCCGCCGTCGGTCGCCTTGATGTAGGCGAAGTTCGCGCCCTGCGCGCGCAGCTTCGCCCAGTTCACGTTGCCTTGCCAGCGCGAGACGTCGACGCCGTGAACGGCGAGGTGCCTGGGCGATGCCCTGCCGAAATTGATCGGCTTGGCGTCGCGGAAACGATAGCGCTGGACCGGCTCGGCGAGCATCGGTGCTGCCCGTGCCAGCCGCTTCGGCGCCACCAGGGCAATCGGCTCGAGGGGTGGCTCGATGCTTTCGGCAGGCTCCGGAGTGGCCATCGCCACAGTCTGCTCCGTCGCCTCCTCCTGCACGAAGTCGGGTTCGACATCGGCAGCGCCGACCGACGCCACCGGCCGCACAACCGAACTGGTCGTCTCGCTGGACGGCACTTGCAGCGCGTCGACGCCGGACGTGGACGTGCAGCCGGCAAGGCAAAGTGACGCGATCGAGAAGATGACGACGCCTGATAACCGCATCTGGACCTGTACGCAGAACACAACAGACCGAGGGCAAGACAACGCCGCCGGACAAACCAGTCCGGATTACTAACAAGAAATTACCAACAAAGTTTGAATCAAATTGTTAGGGCAGAGGGGCTGGGTAAGGCGCTCGCTCTATCACCGTAGCGGTGAGAGCCTGGAAACGCCGCAGGACCGAAGGCGCGCGAAGGATCGCCGACGCCTACAGGCCGCTGCTTAGCCGCACAACCATAGCTTGTGGCAGCTCTCGGCTACCATATGAGCGGGCGGGACGGAGCGGTCGGTGCCAAGGCGATTGGAGTTTGGGCGATCGGTGACGGGATTGACCGACGCATCGTCATCCCGGCGAACCTTTTCTTCAAGCAGCGAGCGAAGCTCGGCCGGCTGCACGCGGTCACGCTCCATCACCAGCTTGACCATCGGATCGCTCAAAAGCTCATCCAGGGTGTTAATTCTGTCATTCATCCGTCGCCTCCTTCGACTGCCGACCCGCAGGCAATAGATAGGCGGCAATGATGGCTCGCCAATGACGCTTTGCCGACTATCTCGTGTCCCGGACGAAAAAAATTTGGGCACGCCCTGCGCCTCAGTTGGGCGGGGGGGCGCCTTCATATTGCGGCAGTTCGTCGTCGAGTTGCACCCAAGGCTGCTTCGAGGCGGTCCAGATATGCATCTGCGGTTTGAACATGGAAGGATCGTCGAGCGAGCCGGAGGTGATGCCGATGATGCCGGCGGAGTCGCGCCGGGAAAACATCGTCGTGCCGCAGCCCGGGCAGAAGCCGCGCTTGAGATCGGGCGAGGAATTCACCGTCGCCACCGGCCCGTCAATGGTCACATCGTCGATACGGAACAGCACGCGGGCGTTGAAGGCCGCGCCCAGCGCCTTCTGGCAAAGCCGGCAATGGCAGACGCGCTCGTTGATCGGCGCGGCCTCAGTGCGGTAGCGCACTGCCCCGCACAGGCAGCCACCCTGATATCTCGCCATTGCCTTAGCCCGTCTTTCTGAAGATTGGCAGGAAGGTAGCTGCCGGGATAGGAGCGTCAATTGAAAAGCTTTGATGGCGCCATCTGTTGGCGTGATGCGGCAGGCCGAATGTACGATCAGGCGCGATGCGCAACGAGCGTCGCCGGCCATCTCGCGGGATATGGGCCGGACAGGCCGTTGTCAGGTGGTTATTCCGTTTCGCTGATGACCTCGTCCCAGGTCTTGACCTTGGTCTCGTCATTGAGGAAGGGCAGTGCGGCGGCCACCAGTTCCGGCGCGAAAAACACGTCGTAGTGGGTGCGGTTCGGCAGGATGGCCAAGCGGTTCTGCGACAGGTTCTCGCGCATCCAGCCGGCGTCCTTCAACCCGCCGCCGAGCATCTGATAGAACTTGATCTCATGCTCGGGCCGGTACATGTCGCTGTCGCCAAATATCAGCATGACCGGCATCTTCAGCTTCGCCACGTCGGCGGAGTAGTCGTAGTCCTTGCGCATATGGGTGCCCAGCTGGTCGAGCAGTTTTGGAAAATCCTGCGGGTGCGGCGCGACCGCCACGTAGGATTTGTACATCGGCGTGTCCTTCATCATGTCGGCCATCGCCGCGCCGACCTGTGCCTGCTGAGTACGCATGTCGGCATAGAAGCCGTCCGAGGCATAGCCGGTCGAGACCAGCACCAGCCGGCGCACTGTCTCGGGATGCTGGACGGCCATGCGGAAGGCGACGCCGCCGCCCAGCGAGTAACCCATGACGTCGACTTTGTCGTAGCCGAGCGCCTTGACGATCGCCGCCATGTCGTCGCCCATCGCCTCAAGGCTCAACGGCCGATCGCCGAGCGCGGTGCGGCCGTGACCATGCAGGTCGACGCCGATGACGGTGCGGCTTTCGGCAAGCTTCGGCAGGATCGGCGCGAACATGTCTGTGGTGCCGAGACCACCATGCAGCAGAAGCAGCGGCTCGCCCCGGCCATAGACGGCGTAATAATAATTCAGGCCGTTGATCGGCAGCAGGCCGGATTTCGCCGGCTTGGGCATGGCTTTCGTTTCGCTGGTCATGGACGGCTTTACGTCCTCGGCATTGCTGGCGCCCGGCGCGGCGAAGAGCGCCGCGGCCGAGGCGAAAATGGCGAAAAACATCGATCGGGACATGTCGGTCTCCTTGCGTCCCGCCGATATCAAAGCCGCCTGGCGACTTCTTCGAGCTGGTCGGCGCACTGGCCCCAGCCCTCGTGAAAGCCCATCTTCTCGTGCTCTTCGCGGTCAGGGACCGACCAATGCGCAACCCGGGCGATGTAGCGGGTCTTGCCCTCGCCCTCATCCTCAAAGGTCAGCACGACCGTCATGAACGGCTTTTCGGACGGCTCCCAGGCCTTTGTGTAGGCGTCGGTGAGAACGATCTTTTTGCCCGGCACGACTTCGAGGAAGACCCCGGGCTTCGGGAATTCGTTGCCGTCGGGACCGGCCATCACAACCAGGCTGGAGCCGCCGGTGCGTACGTCCATTTCGGCGCGCGGCGTCGTCCACGGCTTTGGCGCGAACCATTGCGTCACGAGCTTCGGCTCGGTCCAGCAGCGATAGACGTTCTCGCGCGGCGCGTCGATGATGCGGGCGAGAACCAGTTCACGGTCGGAGCTGGGGGCGATGTCGAGCTTGGTCGTCATGATGGTCTCCTCACTTGCTTGCAAAAGGGTTGCTTGAATGCCGGTTTCCGTCTCAAGGACGAGCGGGCAACGCGCAGCCCGACACGGTCTCGCGAAAAATCTCGCTAGACCGATTTAGGCGGGCGGCCGCGTAAACCTAGTGGCGCTTGGCTTGCACCAGATAGGCGTCGATCTCGGTCTCGCCGAGCCACTTTGCCGCTTCCAGCCGGTGCAGGCCTTCAACCAGGATATGGCGCTTGCCGTCGTGGCGCACCTGGATCGGCGTCTTCATGCCGTTTTCCAGAATGTCCTCGGCCAGATGCCGAACGGTCTCGGGATGCAGCGTCTTCCTGCGCGCGGTCGGCACGTAGATGTCGTCCACCCTGACCTTTTGCACTCTCAGCATGTCGGCTCCCGCGGCGGAAAAGGCCGCCTTTTGAGAGATAGTCGGTTTGACAGGCAAGGCCAAGGCCGGCTGTCAGCTATCGCTGGCCCGATCGTTTCCGATTGACGCTTGCCGAGCAGATGGCCGAAATGGCGATCTTCGATCATGCCGGTAGCCATGACTGACTTGCCGACCGAATTCCCCGATTTCGGACTGACGCCCCACCAGCGCCGGCAAGCGGTGCGCGGCCACTACTGGGAGTGGCCGGGCATGGACGGCGAACATGGCGAGATCTGGTGCTACAGCGACCGTTTCTCATACCGTCGGGGCGAGACGGTGACGCTGCATGTCAGCTCGACGGCCTCCAGCTTCAGCATGGCGATCGTCCGCGACGGCGGCATCGAGACGAAAATGTTCGAGAAGGCCGGGATCGCGGCACGCTGGCAGGATACACCCGACCAATGTTCGGTCCTAGGCTGCAGCTGGGACGCGTCGTTTGAATTCCGCGTCGGCGACGACTGGCCGTCCGGGGCCTATCGCGTCATGCTGACGGCGGATGGCCGCGATGGCAAGCCGGTCCGCTGCCACCATCTTTTCATCGTTACCCCGCAGCCCGGCAAGAAACGGGGTCGTGTGCTGCAGGTCGCCGCCACCGGCACCTGGCTTGCCTACAACACCTGGGGCGGCTCCAATCATTACGAAGGCATCACCGGCCCGAACCGCGACCAGTATGCCCCAATGGTGTCGACGCAGCGGCCATGGTGCCGCGGCTTTGTTGTCCTGCCGAAGGAGGCGCCGCGCGTGCCGCTCGAGGTCGCCGTGGCGCCCAAAACCGTGCCGCGCTATCCGCATATGGAATGGGCCTTCGCCACCGGCCATTCGAAGAAATACGCCTCGTCGGGCTGGGCAAGCTATGACAGCCACTTCTTTCGTTTTGCAGAGCGTGCCGCCTATGCGGTCGACCTTGCCAGCCAGCACGAATTGCATTTCTCGCCCGAAATCCTCGACGGCTATGACTGCGTCGTCTTCGTCGGCCATGACGAATACTGGACCTGGGAGATGCGCGACGCTGTCGACGCCTATGTCGAGCGCGGCGGCCATGCGGCGCGCTTCGCCGGCAATTTCATGTGGCAGACCAGACTGGAGGACGAGGGCCGCCGTCAGGTCTGCTACAAATACCGCGCCCGCGCCGAGGATCCGGTCTATCGCGGCGGCGACGTGACCCGCGCCACCAACTCCTGGGAAGCACCGGAAATCGGCCGGCCGGGTGCGACGACCTTCGGGCTCAATGCGACCAGGGGCATCTACGCCGGCTGGGGCGGTTGCGCGCCGCGCGGCGTGCGCGGCTTTCCGGTCTACCGGCCTGAGCATTGGGCGTTCGCCGGCACAGGCATCTATTACGGCGACCTGCTCGGCGCCGACAGCCATGTCTATGGCTACGAGGTCGACGGGCTCGACCACGAGATCCACGGCGGCTTGCCCTACCCGACGCCCGACAGCGGCGCGCCGGATGGGCTGGAAATCCTTGCGGTCGGCATGGCTGCGCAAGTCGAGGAGAGCGCCGACATCCCGTTCGAACACCAGTTTCTCGGCGACGAGGATGGACGCTTCACCGCCGAAACGCTGTTCGGCGAGGCGAGCGACGCCAATCTCGACAAGGTCAAGCGCGGCAACGGCATGATCGTCAATTTCCGGCGCGGCAAGGGCGAGGTGTTCCACGCCGGAAGCTGCGAATGGGTCGCCGGCCTGCTAAGGCAGGACGCGATGGTCGAGCGCGTCACCAGGAATGTACTCGACCGCTATCTCGGAAAGGTCCTGACATGCTGAAGTCCCAGACCCCTGCCCCGGATACCGAGACGCGCCTGCCGTCGCATCTGTTCTATCTGTCCAGCCTGCGCCGGCCGCTGGTCGACCGCGCCGAAGGCATCTACATCTGGACGCAGGACGGCCGTCGCTTCATCGACGGGTCGAGCGGACCGATGGTCGCCAATATCGGTCATTCCAACCGCAACGTGCTCGAAGCGATGAAGCGGCAGATGGATCGCGCCACCTTCGCCTACCGGCTGCATTTCGAGAACGAGCCGGCCGAGGACCTGGCACGGGAATTGGCCGGAAAACTGCCCGAAGGCCTGGACCGCATCTTCTTTGTCTCGGGCGGTTCGGAAGCGACGGAATCCTGCGTCAAGCTGGCGCGGCAATGGGCTGTCGCCACCGGACAGGCCAGCCGCTGGAAGGTGATCACGCGCTTTCCCTCCTATCATGGCGGCACGCTCGGGGCGCTCGCCGTCACCGGCGACGATGCGCTGGCCGAAACCTTTGCGCCGATGATGCAGGTCATGCCGACCGTGCCGGCGCCGGCCGCCTGGCGCGACCGCGACAATCTCTCGATGGAACAGCGCGGCGTCCGCTACGCCGACATGCTGGAGGAGAAGATCCTCGCCGAGGGGCCGCAAAGCGTGCTCGCCTTCATCATGGAGCCGGTCGGCGGCGCTGCCACCGCCGCGCTGGTGGCGCCGGACAGCTATTATCCGCGCATCCGCGAAATCTGCGACCGCTACGGCATCCTGCTCATCCATGACGAAGTGATGAGCGGTGCGGGCCGCACCGGCAAATTCCTCGGCGGCGACCATTTTGACTGCAAGCCCGACATCGTCGCGCTGTCGAAGGGGCTGGGCTCGGGCTATGCGCCGCTCGGCGCGCTGGCGGCATCCATCCGGCTGGTGCAGCCGCTGCTCGCCTCCGGCGGCTTCCAGCATGGCCATACCTATGCCGGCAATCCGCTCGCCTGCGCCGCCGGGCTCGCCGTGCTTGGCGAAATGGACCGTCTCGACCTGATCGCCAATGCGGCTGGCATGGGCGATCTTTTGATGGCTGAGTTGAAGGGCCTGGCCAAGCGGTTTCCGTTCGTCGCCGACGTGCGCGGCAAGGGACTGCTGCTAGGCGCCGAGATGGTCGCCGACCCCGATACGCTGCGGCCGATCGCACCGGCGAAGAAGGCCACCCAGCGCCTGCTCGACCTCGCCTATGAGCGCGGCCTGATCATCTATGGGCGAAAGGTCAAGGGCGGGGTCGACGGCGACAATTTCATGGTGGCGCCGCCGATGATCGTCACGGCCGAGCAGATCGGCGAGATCGTCGCCATCATCGGTGACTCGCTGCAGGTGCTGGCCGGCGAACTCGACCTGCCGGTCGAAGGCTGAGCCATGGCGCCGCGAAAAGTCATCATCACCTGCGCCGTCACCGGGTCGGTGCACACGCCGTCGATGTCGCCGCATCTGCCGGTGACGCCGGACCAGATCGCCGCAGAGGCGATCGCGGCTGCCGAAGCCGGCGCCTCGATCCTGCATCTTCACGCCCGTGATCCGAAGGACGGGCGGCCGACCGCCGATCCTGATGTGTTCATGCATTTCCTGCCGCGCATCAAGCAGGCGACATCAGCGGTGATCAACATCACCACCGGCGGCTCCTCGCTGATGACGCTCGACCAGCGGCTGGCCGCACCGCTCAGGGCCGAGCCCGAAATGTGCTCGCTCAACATGGGCTCGATGAATTTCGCGCTGTTCCCGATGCTCGACCGGTCAAGGGAGTGGCAGCACGAGTGGGAGCCGAAACTGCTGGAAGCGACCCGCGACACGATCTTCAAAAACACCTTTGCCGATATGGAGACCGTGCTCGAAAGACTTGGAAAGGGCTGCGGCACACGCTTCGAATTTGAATGCTACGATGTCGGCCACCTCTATTCACTGGCGCATTTTCGCGATCGAGGTCTGGTGTCGGGACCTCTGTTCATCCAGTTCGTGTTCGGCATTCTCGGCGGTATCGGCGCCGATCCCGACAATCTGGTCCATATGAAGCGCATCGCCGACAAACTGTTCGGCGACAGCTACCAGTTTTCGGTGCTGGCCGCCGGGCGCCACCAGATGCCGATGATTGCGATTGCGGCGGCGATGGGCGGCAATGTCCGCGTCGGGCTGGAGGACAGCCTTTACGACGGCCGCCAGCTGGCAAAGTCCAATGCCGACCAGGTGCGCCGCATCCGCAGCGTGCTCGACGGGCTGTCGCTGGACGTCGCCACGCCCACCGAGGCGCGCGAGATGCTGGCGCTCAAGGGCGGTGACCGGGTGGCGTTCTGAGATGGTTATGGCCTGAGATGCTTGCGTTCCGTCCCACCCCCCTCTGTCCTGCCGGACATCTCCCCCTCAAGGGGGGAGATTGGACATCACTGCGGCTTTCGCCAATTACCGACGTTGCAGTATTGGCGACAAGACCGAAGCTGCCAATCTCCCCCCTTGAGGGGGAGATGGCCGGCAGGCCAGAGGGGGGTGCCTGGGCGCCGAACCTCCAGTGACTGCCGATTTGCCCAAAATCATCATCCGGCCCGGCACCATCGAGGACGTCGAAATCATCCATGCCGCGATCCTGCGGCTTGGCGCGCATACCGGCGCACACCAGGAAATCACTTCTACGCCCGAAGACCTGCGCACCTGTGGCTTTGGCGAAAAACCTGCCTTCTCGACTCTGATCGCCGAAGTCGACGGCGAGTTTGCCGGCCTCTGCCTGCATTTCCCGATCTTCTCGACCTGGATGGGGCGGCCCGGCGTCTATGTGCAGGATCTCTATGTCGAAGATCGGTTTCGCGGCCGCAGGATCGGCGAACGCCTGCTGCGGCGTGTCGCCCGAGAATGCCGGAAGGACGGCGGCGCCTATCTCAGACTGTCCGTCGACAGCGATAATGAAACCGCCAAGGCCTTTTACGAAAGGCTGGGCATTGCCTGGTCGAGCTACGAGCAGGTGCAGAAGATCGTCGGCGACGCGTTCTTTGCCTTCGCCGATGCACCAGAGGAATGAGGGAAATCATGAAAGCCTTTTATGCCGAAGAGCAGAAGCGCCACGATCCCAAGGCGTTCCTCTCCAGCGGCGCCCAAAAGCCCAATCCGGAAAAGCCGGAGCGCGTCGAACGGCTGCTCGCCGGCGCCGAGGCTGCCGGCTGCACGATCGAACGGCCGAGAGATCACGGGCTTGGTCCGGTTGCCGCTGTGCATACGCCCGAATATCTCGATTTTCTCGAGCACATCTTCGCGCGCTGGCAGCGAATCGAAGGCGCTTCGGCCGAAGTGATCCCCAACATCCATCCGATCGCGCGGGGCGGCTCTTATCCGGCCTCGGCGGTCGGCCAGGCCGGCTACCACATGGCCGATACCGCTTGCCCGATCTCCGGCGAGACCTGGCGGAGCGCGCTGTGGAGCGCCTGGAGCGCGGTCGAGGCCGCCGACGCGGTAATGGCGGGCGCGCCGGCTGCCTATGCGCTGTGCCGTCCGCCCGGCCATCACGCCTTTGCCGACGTCGCCGGCGGCTTCTGCTTCATCAACAATTCGGCGGTCGCGACGCAGGTGCTGCGCAGGCAAGCTGCGCGGGTGGCGATCCTCGACGTCGACCTGCATCACGGCAACGGCACGCAAGGCATTTTCTATGCCCGGCCGGACGTGCTCACCGTCTCGCTGCATGCCGATCCGGTGCGCTTCTATCCGTTCTTCTGGGGTCATGCCGACGAACGCGGCGAAGGGCCTGGTCTCGGCTACAATCTTAACCTGCCGCTGGCGCGCAAATCCGGCGATGCCGCGTTCCTCGAAGCACTCGACGTGGCGTTCCAGCGCATCCGCGCCTTTGCACCGGAAGCGCTTGTGGTGGCGCTCGGCCTCGACGCCTTCGAAGGCGATCCGTTCGGCGGTCTGTCGGTGACGACGCCAGGCTTCTCGCGCATCGGCGAAGCCATCGCCGGTTGTGGCCTGCCGACGGTCATCGTCCAGGAAGGCGGCTATCTCTGCGACGAACTCGGCGACAATCTTACTGCCTTCCTCACCGGGTTCGGCGGCGGCAAGAAACGCTAACATCAGCCGGATGCCGCGTCAGGATCGCTCCTGTCGCAGCATCGCGATACGCGGTGCACGCTCTCCAGCGTTTCATCGATCTCGGCCGCCGTGTTGTAATGGGCGATGCCGATGCGCACGACACCCTGCTCGGCCGGAATGCCAAGCTGGTGGACGATCTCCCAGGCGTAGTTGTGGCCGGACCACAGGAAGATGTTTTCCGCATTCATCTGCCGCACGATCGTCCCCGGCACGATGCCGTCGACAGTGAACGAGACCGTCGGCACGCGCTCGCCGACACGCGCCGGATCGGTGATGCCGTGGATGGTCAGGCCTGAAATGGCCGACAGGCCGTCGATCAATCTTTGCGTCAGCCTGTTCTCGTAAGCAATTGAACTTTCAAACGCCTTGCCTATCCTGGCACGTCGCGAACCATCCTCACCGGCAGCGGCGCCCAGTTCCGCAAAATAATCGACCGCGGCGCTCAGGCCGGCCATCAGCTCGATCTGCGGCGTGCCGAGTTCGAACCGCTCCGGCAGAGCGTTGGACGAACAGCGGCATTTGTACGGTGTCAGCGCGTCGATGACATCCAGCCTGCCCCACACTATGCCCAAATGCGGCCCGAAGAATTTATAGGCCGAACAGACCAGGAAATCGCAGCCGAGGTCCCTGACGTCGATCAGGCCGTGCGGCGCGAACTGCACGGCGTCGACATAGACCAGCGCGCCAGCCTGCTTGGCGATGCCGGTCAGCGCCTTCACCCGGTTGACCGAGCCGGTCAGATTGCTGGCGTAGTTCAAGGCGACAAGCCGCGTCCTGTCGGTGAGCAGCGCAGCAAGCGCCGCCTCCTCGATCTGCCAGCTCTGCTCATCGAAAGCCAGCCAGCGCACGACAAGGCCAAGATCTTCGGCGAGCTGCAGCCACGGCGAAACGTTGCCCTCGTGGTCCATACGGGTGAGGATGATCTCGTCACCGGGTTTCATCGTGCGGCCGAGGGTGCGCGACATGTGGTAAGTCAGCGTCGTCATGTTGGCGCCGATGATGATTTCCTGCGGGCTTGCAGCACCGAGGAAATCGGCCATCGCCGCATGGGCGTCATCGACGATCTGTTGCGCCGCGATCGTGGTTTCGAAGAAGCCGCCGAGATTGGCGTTTGTTGTCAGCAGGCAACGTGACACCGCGTCTGCGACCGCCTGCGGCACCTGCGTGCCGGCAGGGTTGTCGAGATAGATGCGGCGACGGCCCTTGTCGGTCAGCGACAGTGCCGGAAATTTCTCGCGCACGACCTCAATCGGAAAATTCACTTTTCCCCCTCCCTACTGAAATCGTTTGGCAGTCACACCTACAGAGCCGGAAAGCAGCTCACGGACACGGGTTGCCGACACGCTGGTGGATTGCATCGACCGCCTTCTGCATATCCTCGGTCCAGACGACATCAGCGGAAGACAGCGCCATTTCGAGCTGCGGAAGGGTCGTCGCGCCGATGATGCTCGAAGTGACGAAGGGCCGGCTCGTGACATAAGCGCTGGCAAACAATGCCGGCTCCATGCCGAAAGAGCGCGCCAGTTCGTTATACTGGAGCTGCGCCTCCGCGGCATTGGGCGTCTCGTAGCGCTGGCCACGGTTGAAAAGCTGAGAACGCGAGCCTTGCGGCCGCGCGCCATGATCGTATTTGCCGGTCAGGTAGCCTTGCGCCAGCGGCGAATAGGCGAGCAGGGAAACCTGTTCGCGCTCGCAGACCTCGGCAAGGTTCACCTCGAAGCCGCGGTTGACGAAATTATAGGCGTTCTGCAGCGACGCCAGGCGCGGGCCGACGCCTTTGTCGGCTTCGCCGATAAACCGCATGACGCCCCAGGAACTCTCGTTCGACAGGCCGAAATGGCGGATTTTTCCGGCCTTCACCAATTCGTCGAAGACGGCGAGCGTTTCGGTGATCGGCGTCTCGCCGCCCGGTGCACCGGCGGAATCTGTCCGCAGCGGCACGGCACCGACGCGGTTCGGATTGGCGCCCCATGGCACGTCCCGTTCCGGCCAATGGATCTGGTAAAGGTCGAGATAATCGGTGTTGAGCCTGGTCAGCGATTTTTCGACGGCATCGAAGATGTCGGCGCGCACCAGCTTCGACGGGCGGTTGCCGCGAAACCATGTGTTGCCGGTGCGGCCAACCACCTTCGAGGCGATGATCACTTGATCGCGGTTACCCTTCGCTTTCATCCAGCTGCCGATGATCTTCTCGGTCCAGCCTTGCGTCTCCGCCTTGGGCGGGATCGGGTAGAGCTCGGCGGTGTCGATGAAGTTGACGCCGCGCGAAAATGCCAGATCCATTTGGGCGTGGCCATCCGCTTGGGTGTTCTGCTGGCCCCAGGTCATCGATCCCAGGCAAATCTGGGAAACAAGAAGATCGGTCCGACCCAGGCGGCGTTTTTGCATGGTAATTTCTCCGGCGGGAACTCTTTTGCGCGGCTGCGCGGGAAGGAAGCCGCAGCATACAGGAATGCACCGGCTGTCTCCAACCCTCCGGCCAGTGGCCAGCGACTTTTTCGAGAGGCCGAAGCAGGGGCGCTCGGCGACGTCAAAAAATCAGTGCGGCATGGCTGCCATGCTAATGCTGCACTGCACAATTGTCACGGTTTGCCTATATTGGGGCTTGGGAGGACCAACCAGGGGCTTGAATCATGGGTTTCCTCACTGAAATGTTCGCCCGTCCGCGTCCGCAGGAACATCTGCGCTACCGCGCGGCTCTGGCGCTGCTTCATTCGATGAGCAATGCCGACCGTGCCGACATCGGCATCAAACCGGCCGATTTTCCGCGCGTCGCCCGCGAAATGTCCTCACGTTAGTCACGGATATCCCGGCTCGACCGGGATATCTCCTCGCCATTCTTCAACGCGATCCCATGAAAATCGCCTTGCTCAGCGGCACGCCATTGTGGCGCAGGATGTCGTAGGCCGTGGTCACGTGGAAATAGAAATTGGGCATGGCGAGATGCAGCAGATACTGCATGCCGGCCATCGAGAATTCGCGCTGGCCAAGCTTCAGCTCGATCATTCTGTCATCGGAGCCGTCCATATCGGCAGCCGCGAATGTCGCCAGAAGGTCGACGGTCTTGGCGATGCGCGCCTGGAGATCGGCAAAGCTCGCCTCGTTGTCTTCGTATTTCGGCACCTCGCGACCGGCAAGCCGCGACGGCGCGCCCTTGGCGTGGTCGGTGGCGATCTGCACCTGTCTGGTCAACGCATACATGTCCGGCGCCAGCCTCGACGTCAAAAACACCTGCGGATCGATCTTGCGGTCGAGCGCATTCTGCTCGGCGATGTTCAGCACGTCGGATAGCGCCTTCAACCTGGCCGAAAACACCGGCACGGACGCTTCGTACATCGATATGGTCACGAGACTCTCCTATCCCGGCGGGAACGCCGACGGCGCTGACCTAGCGCCTCCGTGGGCGATTCTTCAAGCGTCACCGCGTCGCCGCAATCGCTATGATAGGATTTCCCATCCGGTGGAGATTCCCGATGAGAAGCGCACTTTTTGCAGCGACCGCTTTTTTCTCCCTTGCCGTGACAGGCCAACCGGTGCTCGCCGCCGAAGCGCCTTATGTCGACGACAGGTCGGACGCCGAAGCGGTCATCCGCTCGTTCTACAGCGCCATCAACCGGCAAGAATTCGCGCGCGCCTGGGACTATTTCGGCGAAACCAAGCCGGTCCAGGATTTCGACGCCTTCGTCAAGGGCTATGACGGCACCGAAAGCGTCGAGGTCAAAACCGGTGGCGTGTCCGAAGACGGTGCGGCCGGCAGCATCTATTACAATGTTCCGGTCGCCATCCGGGCGACAGCCAAGGACGGCAGCGAAAATGTCTTTGCCGGCTGCTACACGCTGCGCCAGGTCAACGCCTCGATCCAGGAACCGCCATTCCGCCCGATCTTCATCGACAAGGGCGCGCTGAAACCGTCCAAGGCCGAATTCGAGGACGCCGTGCCGGCAAGCTGCGGCGACGCACCGCCGCCGCCGAAGAAGGATGCCGCGCTGGAGCAAGCCAAGAAGGCGTTTGCGGCCACTTATGGCGACCAGTGCGACAAGGAAATGCCTGGCGGCGAGCCCTTGGCAGAGCCGGACGCCTACTCCCTGCGCTACAAGGATGCCGGCGCCGAGGCCGATCAGCCCGAACGCGAGACGCGGCTGTTTCGCTTCTTCTGCTCGATG
This sequence comes from Mesorhizobium sp. WSM4845, assembly GCF_055811455.1. Classification (NCBI taxonomy): domain Bacteria; kingdom Pseudomonadati; phylum Pseudomonadota; class Alphaproteobacteria; order Hyphomicrobiales; family Phyllobacteriaceae; genus Mesorhizobium; species Mesorhizobium sp. WSM4845. The sequence goes on along the minus strand of NZ_JBVVQA010000022.1, from coordinate 57,201 downwards.
GCTGCCTACAATGAGAGTGCCGTCTACTATGTCTACGACGATGTGTCAGGCGTCCGGCAGCTGCAGTTCGCCTCGCCGGAACTCGATATCCACTATGAGAACAACGATAGCGAAGGCAAGGTCGAGGCGATCAACGTCACCGGCTTCCAGACCGACGACCAGCTGGTCAATTCCGAGTATGACGACGCCACCAAGACGATCTCGTCGCTCAACAAGTGGCGCGGCCTCGGCGATGCCGCATCGGCCGGCACCTATCTATTTCGCAACGGCAATTTCTCGCTGGTGCAGTACGATGTCGACGCCTCCTATGACGGCGAGATCAATCCGCAGACAGTGGTGGACTACAACACACCGCCTTAAGGGGCCTTCGACAGCATCCAGTTGAGCGTGCCGCGCCAGTCGGTCATGCGGATCGGCGTGCCGTGCGTGCCGGTCTCGAAGCGGACAAAGCGAGCCGGATAGGTTTTCGATTTGGCCAGGATCGAACGGAAGAAGGCTTCCTGTTTCTCGACTGGAAACACCGGGTCCTTGCTGCCCTGGCCAAAGAAGACCGGAACCTGGCGGCTGAAGGCCGGGCTCGAGAGGAAACTTTCATCCCACAGCGAACCGAGCAGCAGCAGCCCGCCGATGCGGCCGCCAGTATTCTTGCGGGCGGCCAGCTTCCAGCACAGTGCGCCGCCCATTGAGCCGCAGGCAACAAAGATCTTCGCGTCCGGCGACCGTTCGGCATAGTGGCCGATCAGCGCGGCGATCTGGGCAGCACCTGTGTCGCCGAAATCGGAAAAGTCCGGTGACAGATAGAGGCCGCCATTGCCGGCCATCAGGTTCTTGATGCGGTTGAAATTGCCGCCGAAGGTGAAATCGTCGACGCCCTGCTTACGGCTGCCGCCCTGCCCGTGGAGATAGAGCACGATGATGCCGGCGCCTTGCGTGCGACCGACGGCGACGTGGCGGATATTGCCGGCGTCGGTCTTCAGCAGCAGATCCTGCTGCACCTTGCGCACACCGGTGTCGACATACTGCGCCTGCGCGCGGCGCTCCGGCACTTGGTCGCGGGCGTTGATATCGCGCAGCTCGCGATAGTCGACGACTGTATAGGCGCCCTCGGACGAGAGGATGGCCGGATAGGCGAACAGATCGTCTTTGAAGGGCTTTAGCGTGAGGACGTCGGCGTAAGCGGCGCAAGAAAACAAGAAAAATATTGAAGTCAGAAGGGCGCAGGGGGATAGGACGGTACGAACAGCCATCCCACAGGCATCGTTTTTCGGCCTCGGTTTGTCAATCCTGCAGCACGCCGCCGGCGCCTGCCAGCGTCTCGGGGGTGTCGACATCGATGGACGCTGCCTTGCCGATCTCGACATCGATGACATCGAGCCCTTCGGCCTCGACCAAATGGCGCGCGCCGGTATCGCCTTCCAGATGAGCGATCGCCGCAAACAGCGAACGCGGCAGCAACACAGGATTGCCTCGCTTTCCCTCATGCGAGGCCCGCACCACCGATCGGCCCTCGGATTTGCGGAATGCATCGATCAGCCTGTCGAGGTCGGCTGACGCGATGCCAGGCATGTCGCCAAGCACGATCATGGCGCCGGCAGCATCGGCTCTGACCCGCGCGATGCCGGCCTTCAGCGATGAAGACAGGCCCTCGGCGAAATCCGGATTATCGGCGAAAGTCACATCCAGTCCCGACAACGCGGCGCGCACACGCTCACGCTGATGGCCGGTGACGATGACGGTGCCCGAAGCTTTGGAGCCGAGCGCGCGCTCGGCGCTGCGGCGCACCAGCGGCTGGCCGTCGAACAGCGCCAGCAGCTTGTTCGGGCCGCCCATGCGGCTGGAGCGGCCGGCGGCCAGCAGCACGATATCGACCTTCAACTCGGCACTCTCAGACTTTGGCGCCGGCAGCGGCTCGCGCGGCTGTGGCCGGGTCGGGATTTCCATCAACAGACCGCCGACACCCATGCCGGCAATATCCTTGGCCGTCACGTCGAGACCGGCGATCAACCTGTCGAGAACCCAGTCGAAGCCGTTCTCCTTGGGGCTGCGGGCGCAGCCCGGCGCGCCGATGACGCGCTTGCCGGCAAGCGCGCCGAGCACCAGGAGATTTCCGGGATCGACCGGCATGCCGGCGCGGATGACGGTGCCGCCGGCCTTCTCGATCGCTGCCGGGACGACGTCGCCAAAATCGCTCATCGCCGAGGCGCCGAAGATCACCACAATATCGTTGTCACGCGCCAGCGAGCCCGCAGCCTCCGCAACGGCGCCAATTTCGTGCGGCGTGCGGCGCTCGGCCGTCAGCCGGCCACCTGAGCGCGCAAGACGGGCTTCGGTGACCCGCAATGTCTTGTCGAGCACACTCGGCTTGATGCCGGGCAGAACCGTCTGAATGACGCCGACACGCACCGGCTGATAGGCATTGACGGCAAAGATCTCGCCGCTGGCGCAGATCCTTGCCACCGCATCGACCAGGGCGGAAGCAACGGCGAAGGGAATGATCTTCACGGTTGCGACCATCTGGCCATTTTCGACCGGTGCGTGCTGCGCCAGCGTGGCGATGGTGATGGTCGGATCGACGGCGTTGATGGCGTTGATCATCGCGGCATCGACCGTGAAGATACCGGCCGCCCGGGCGTGCAGATTAACCCGGCCGGTCGCGGCGGGCTTCGCCTCGACATTGCGATGGATCATGCTTTCGGCGATCTTTTCGGCGGCAGCGTCCTCGCTCAAATCATCGGGAGCAAGAACGGCCGCGACGACCTGCGAAATCCCTGCTGACTTGAGCAAAGTCACATCCTCGGCGCTCAGCCTGCGTGCCTTGCGCAAGCGCCGTTCTCCGGCCGTGGTGGCATGCGCCAGCACTGCGCCTTCGGCCGTATCTACGGGGATTGGCCCAAACTTCACGCCACCGCGTCCTTGGATTCGTGGCCGCGCGAACGAAACGCCTGGATCGCTTGCGCCAACACCGCCACAGCTATTTCGGCCGGGCTCGCCGCACCGATGTCGAGACCGATCGGCGCGTGGATGCGGGCGATCTGGTCGGCGGTCGCGCCCAATGCCAGCAGGCGCTCAACCCGCTTCGCATGGGTCTTGCGGCTGCCGAGCGCACCGACATAGAAGCAGTTGGCGTCGAGCGCCGCCTTCAGCGCGAAATCGTCGATCTTCGGATCATGGGTGACGGCGGCCAGCGCCGTATAGCTGTCGAGCGGCTGGCGCTTCAGGATATCCTCCGGCCATTCGGCATGCAGCGCGACATCGGGAAAGCGGTCTGCGGTGGCAAAGGCCGTGCGCGGATCGACGATCTCCACGGGGTAGCCGGCGATCCTGGCCATCGGCGCCAGTGCCTGGCTGATATGGACTGCGCCGATCACCACCAGGCGCGGCTGCGGCAGGTAGGCGTTGAGGAAGAAGGTTTGCCCTTCCGCCTCGACCGACCCGGAATTGCCTGATCGAAACGCCTTGGCGATCGCAGCGCCCAATTCGCCGGCGACCTGATCGCCCTCCCTCACGATGCGATCGCGGCCATCGCCGAGATCGGTGACCAGGATCACCGCGCGGCGGGCGCGGCGTTCGGCGTTCAGCGTTTTCAGCGCGTAGGGATCCATCGAAATATCTCTTGTTTAAGCATGATTCTTGTCGGCAAACCGGTTCCCACTTTGCGGGATCATGCTTCTAACCCAACCGCTCGACATAGACCTTGATGCGGCCACCGCAGGACAGGCCGACCTGCCAGGCGGTCTCGTCGGCGACGCCGAACTCCAGCATCTTGGCCTTGCCGCTGTCGATGACGTCGACCGCCTCGGTGACCACCGCGCCTTCGACGCAGCCACCAGAGACGGAGCCGTGGAAATTGCCGTCCGCGTCGATGACAAGGTGGCTGCCGACCGGGCGCGGCGCCGAGCCCCAGGTCTCGACCACGGTGGCAATGGCGACATCCTTGCCGTCTTTCATCCAGCCTTCCGCGATGATCAGCGGATCGCGGGCCTCATCGAGATAAATGCTGTTTTCCATCACCGTTTCTCCCGGAGAAAACATATGACTATGCGGCGTCTCTCGCGCCACCCTCAATCCATCTGCGTGGGTCGACGGAGCGCGCCGAAGTCTTGTCCAGCGACGCGCACAGGTCGGCGAGCGCATCGAGATTGTGCACCGAGCGGAATTCGTCGACATGCGGCAGCATCGCCTTGACGCCGCGGGCGCGCGCCTCGAAGCCGTCGAAGCGCAGCAGCGGGTTCAGCCAGATCAGCCGCCGGCAGGATTTGCGCAGGCGCTCCATTTCCTCCGACAGGCCGGCAACGTCGTCGCGCTCCAGCCCGTCGGTGATCAGGAGAACCACCGCACCCTGCCCCAGCACACGCCGCGACCACAACCGGTTGAATTCGGCCAGCGTATCGCCGATGCGGGTGCCGCCCGACCAGTCCATCACCGCCGCCGAACAATCGGCGAGTGCCGCGTCAGGATCGCGATGGCGCATCTGCCGCGTCAGATTTGTCAGCCTGGTGCCGAAGACGAAGGCGTGCACGCGCCGGCGCTTTTCCGTCAGCGCATGCAGGAAATGCAGGAAAATGCGCGTGTACTGGCTCATCGAACCGGAAATATCGGCAAGCACGACCAGCGGCGGGTGAACCTCGCGCGGCGACCGGAATTTCGGCAGGATCAGTTCGCCGCCTGTCCGCGCGGCCGAACGCATCATGGCGCGCGGATCGATACGTCGGCCATGCGCGTTGGATTTGAAACGCCGTGTCCTGACCATGTCGAAGGGCAGCCGCAACTCGGCGATCGCCTTCTTGGCGTCAGTCATCTCGGCGGCGTTCATCTGGGCAAAATCCTTGCCCCTCAGCACCTCGTTGCCGGAAAACGTGAAGCGAGCGTCGACCTCGATCTCGGGGATTTCCTGCGCCGGCTGGTTCTTCTGGTGGCCCTCGAACATTGCCTGGCTGACGCGGTTTTCCGCAGCCCGCGGCTTTTGCTTCTCTCTGATATCAGGCGCCACCGGCGAAAACATCGCCAGCATCTTTTCGATCAGCTCGTGCGATTTCCAGAACAGCCGGAAAGTCTCGTCGAAGGTAGGGTGATCTTCGTGCCGCGACACCAGTACGGCGTGCAGCGTCCAGTAGAAATCGTCGCGAGAGCCGATACCGGCGGCAAGCACCGCCTCGATCGCATCCTTTACCGAGGCCGGGCCGACCCGCATGCCGGCCTTGCGTAGGGTGCGGGCGAAATAGACGATGTTATCGGCGATCCTCCCATCGGGCGTGGCCTCTTTCGGTTCGGGATGCGGCGTTGCCATCGCCTACTCCGCCGCCGAAAGCTCGGCCTTCACCTCGTTGAGGATGCGCCGGCCTTCGCCCTGTTCTATACGGGCAATGTCGTCTTGGTATTTCAGCAGCACGCCGATCGTGTCGGAAACGGTTTCCGGATCGAGCGCCACCTTGTCGAGTTCGGTCAGCGCGCTGGCCCAGTCGATGGTCTCGGCAACCCCCGGCACCTTGAACAGCTCGATCTGGCGCAGCTTCTGTATGAACGAAACCACCTCTGCCGACAGCCGGCTGTTGGCCTGCGGTACTTTTCTGCGCACGATCTCCAGCTCGCGCTCGGCATTCGGGTAGTCTACCCAGTGATAGAGGCAGCGGCGCTTCAGCGCGTCATGGATCTCGCGGGTGCGGTTGGTGGTGATGATGACGATCGGCGGCTCCTCCGCCTTGATCGTGCCGAGCTCGGGCACCGTGACCTGGAAGTCGGAGAGAATTTCGAGCAGGAATGCCTCGAAGGCCTCGTCGGTGCGGTCGAGCTCGTCGATCAGAAAGACCGGGGCGGCGCCCGCCTTGCCGGTCAGTGCGTCGAGCACCGGGCGGCGGATCAGGTATTTTTCGGAAAAGACGTTGCGCTCCATGTCGGAGCGGTCGACCTTGCCGGCCGCCTCTTCCATGCGGATCTCGATCATCTGCGCGGCGTAGTTCCACTCGTAGACGGCGGACGAGACGTCGAGGCCTTCATAGCATTGCAGGCGGATCAGCCGGCGGCCGAGCGCTTGCGCCAGCACCTTGGCGATCTCGGTCTTGCCGACGCCGGCCTCGCCCTCAAGGAACAGCGGCCGCTTCATGCGCAGCGATAGAAACAGCACGGTCGCCAGCGACCGGTCTGCCACATAGTCCGCACCGGTCAGCAGATCGAGCGTCTCATCGATCGTCCGCGGTGCGGGACGCGGTTTCAACTCGGTCATTCTTTCTCCGTGGGTGCAGCCATCCAGGGCCTCTACAGAGCGTGATAGCCGCGGTCGTGATAGATCAGCGGCCGCAAATTATCGCCGGTGCGCAGGCCTGTCACCTTGCCAAAAAGCACACGGTGGGTGGCCAGATCCTTGGTGTCGATCAGTTCGCAGTCGAACACGGCGAGCGCGCCCTTCAGCGTCGGCGCACCGGTCGAGATCACGTCCCAATCGCCCAACGCAAAACGTTCCTCGACGGGCAGACCTGTGAGGCCGGAAAAGCCGACCGACAGCGCCTCCTGGTCCGAAGCCAGCGTGTTCAAGGCGAACCTGCCATTCTTCACGAACGGCTCATTCTTGGGATTTTCGCAATTGAGGCAGACCAGGATGGTCGGCGGCGTGTCCGAGACCGAACAGGCTGCAATGACAGTCGCACCGCGCCTGCCGGCGGGACCGTCGGTGGTAACCACATGGACGTGGCCGGCAAAATGGCTCATCGCGTCGCGATAGGCCTGCGGCCCTATGTCGTTCTTCTTCAGCACCGGCGATTTCCATTGGTTTGAAGCGAGGTGAACCGAACCGTTATATATGGCGGCATATTGCATGCCACAAGCGAAGTGGTTGACATGCATCTTGAATTTCGCGTGTTGCGTGAAAGCTGACCAGCCTTTAGGTCTTGGCAGGAAGTGGCTCCGGCAAACACGCGACCGGTGCAGAGGAATTCTTTCGCTCGCATGCGACCCAGGACAACGACAATAGCGGTGCTGGCCTGGCTGTCTCTCGCCGGTGATGCGAACGCTGACACGCTGCTGGTCGGCGTCGCAGCACCACTGTCCGGGCCGTCGGCGATGCTTGGCAAACAGATCGAGGCGGGTGCAGGCCTGGCGGCAGCGGCAAACGGTGCTCAACTCAAGGTTGTCGACGACGCCTGCACGGCCGATGGCGGGGCTGCCGCGGCGAGAGAATTCGTTGCGGCGAAGGTCGGCTTGGTCGTCGGCTTCCTCTGCACCGAGGCGATCGAGGCGGCACTGCCGATCCTGAAGGACGCCAACATACCGGTCATCACCGTCGGCGTGCGCACCGAAAGCCTGACCGACCGGCGCGCCAAGACCGGCTGGCCGATCTTTCGACTTGGGCCGCGCGGCGATGACGAGCGCAACGCGGTCGCCTCTAACCTCACCCGCCAATGGCAGAACGAGCTGTTCGCCATCATCGACGACGGCACGATTTACGGCCGCGAAATCGCCGAGACGCTTCGGGCGGCAGCCGAGCAGGCGGCACTGAAACCGGTGTTCGTCGACACATTCAGGCCGCAGCTCGACAACCAGATCGGGCTGATCGGGCGGCTGAGGAAGGCCGGCGCAACGCATGTCTTCGCCGGCGGCGACGGCGAAGACATCGCCATCATGGGCCGCGACGCCGGCCAGCTCGATGCCGGCATCATTTTTGCCGGCGGCGAAGCGCTGCGCACAGCGCCCGGCGACGTGCCTTATACCACGGGCACGCTGATGTTTGCGCCGCCCGAATGGGCCGATGTCGCCGACTCCAGGGTGCTCGAAAGCTTTGCCGCACAAAAGATCGTGCCAGAGGGCTACACGCTGCCGGCCTATGCAGCGGTCGAGATCGCCAAGGCGGCGACAGCCCTGGCGGACCCCCCCGGCAGGCCACTGGCCGATGCGCTCGCCGCGCATGACTTCAGCACCGCGATCGGACCGATCCGCTTTGACGGCAAGGGCGACTTGACCGAAAACGTTTATCGGGTCTTCCGTTTCAACGGCGCAAATTTCGTGCCGGCGAAGGCCAAATGATGTTTCGCACCGGGCCGCGCAATCTCATCACCGATGTCGCCGGCCTGCGTGTCGGCAACGCTTCCGATGTGAGGCTGAAGTCCGGGGTGACCACCATCGTCTGCGACGAGCCGGCAGTGGCCGGTGTGCAGATCCTGGGCGGTGCCCCGGGCACCCGCGAGACCGACCTGCTCGAGCCGCACAATTCGATCGAGGCGATCCATGCCGTGGTGCTTTCGGGTGGCTCGGCTTACGGCCTCGATGCCGCCTCCGGCGTACAGGCGGCACTGCGCGAGAACGGCATCGGCGTGGAGGTCGGCGGCTTTCGCGTGCCGATCGTGCCGGCGGCGATCCTGTTCGACCTGCGCAACGGCGGCGACAAGGACTGGGGCCGCTATCCGCCCTACCGCGATCTCGGCTATGAGGCGGCACAGGCAGTCGGCATCGATTTTCCGCTCGGCACGGTCGGCGCGGGCACCGGTGCCCTGAGTTCCGGCCTCAAGGGCGGCCTCGGATCGGCCTCGACGATGCTCGACAGCGGCGTCACCATCGGCGCACTCGTCGCCGTCAATCCGACCGGCTCGGTGACGATCGCCCGAAGCAGGCACTTCTGGGCAGCGCCCTTTGAGATCGGCGACGAGTTCGGCGGGCTTGGTTATCCCGCGCCGATGCCGGAGGACGCGAAAAGGATCCTGCTGAAATTTCGCGACAAGCATGTCGGAGGCAACACGACCATCGCCGTCATCGCCACGGACGCCCTTCTCACCAAGGCCGCCGCAAAACGCCTGGCGATATCAGCGCATGACGGCTTCGTGCGCGCCATTTGGCCGACACATACGCCGGCCGACGGCGATCTGGTTTTCGCGCTGGCGACCGGCAAGAGCGGCATCGAGCTCGCGCCCAACGACGCCATCGAGCTTTACGCCGTGGCCGGCGCCACCATGGCGCGCGCCATCAGCCGCGGCGTCTTTGCCGCAACGCCCGCCGATGGCGACCTGTTTCCGGTCTGGTCGTCGCGCTGAATGCGGGCTGCCGTGGCCCGTCATCAGGTGGGGTCGGATTTTTCCTCCTCGAACGTGACCGCGACATCCGAATTTGCCGACAGCCGGACTTTCTGGCCCTCGACTTCGGCTACGAGGCTGAGCGGAATGAAGTGGTGATGCCCCCTGTGGGCGCCCTCGCCGCTGTCGCGCTTGGTCAGCTTGATTCGTTGTCCCTCAACTTTGTCGACAGTGCCGACATGGACGCCGTCGGCGCCGATCACTTCCATATGTTCGCGAATGCTGGCTGCATCGGTCATTGTGGGTTCTCCATTTCAAGCTGCCAACATAAACAAATGACGGCACGATTGGATGCATCGGGTTGCGTCTCAGAGGGCACGACGTTTTGACGATGTCGTGATAGTGATCGAAACAACGCTGGCTGCTCAAACGGAAATCCGATGCGAATTCTCGTCCTGTTTGCTGTGTCCCTCCTTGCCCAGTTTGCAACTTCGCTCGCCGCGCATGCCGGCGATGTTGCCGAGCTTGAAATCCTCGGCTTCACCGGGGATGGCAGCGCCTTCGCCTTCGAGGAGTACGGTGTCCAGGACGGGTCGGGGTTTCCCTATGCCAATCGCTATTACATCAACACCGCCGACGACAGTTTTCTCAAGGGCACGCCGATCAGGGTGCGGCTTGACGACGAGAACGCAACGCTCGACGCGGCGCGCCTTGCAGCCCGGCAGAAAGGTGAAGCTATCATCAAACAGGCGGAATTGACGGCGAATCGCGGCATCACCGCCGGCTCCAACCCTGTGACCGAGCTTTCGGCCGATCCGTTCCGCATGGTGGTCAACCCGCGGCCGATCTTTTCGCCGGTCGATGATCCGCTCGAGTTCCGGCTCGACGAGATCGGCATGAACGATACCGAAACCTGCCAAAACCTTGGCGAGATCAACGGCTTTCGCCTGTTGCGCATCGAGGCGAAAGACGGCGGCAAGACTGAACTCCTGCACGAGGACAAGTCGATCCCCAAAAGCAGAGGCTGCCCGAACGGCTATCGGATCGGCGCGGTGCAGACATTTTCCATGCAGGGCCTCAGCGCCTATGCCGTGCTGATCGCGGTGCGCCAGTACGGCTTCGAAGGGCCTGACTATCGCTGGATCGCGGTGACCGGCCGGCTGTGACGTCGCTCCCCGCCATACGCAACACCGTCCTGGATCGCATCCGCAAGGCCTTGCCGTCGCCGTCCGCCGCAGTTTGCGGCGCGCTGCTGTGGGCCGCAGCGATGGGCGCCAGCGCACTTGTCAATCTGCTGCTGGACGACTGGGTGACCCCGGCAAATATCCGCTTCGTCTCGTTGCTCTATGCGGCGGGCGGTGCGCTGGCCTTTCCGGTTGGCCTGTTCCTGGCGCGGCTCGTCTCGCTCGGGCGGCATTGGCAAGTTGCCTTGGCGGCCGCGTTTGTCTGCCTTCTTGCCACCACGATCGGCTTCACCGGTGGGCTCTTTGCGCTGCAATACCGTTCCTACTATGCCCAGTGGCATGAACCTGCACTGACCATTGGCTGGTCTATCCAGTTCGTGCACACCATGGCGACGGCGTTCTATCAATTCATCGTGCTGGGCATCCGGCTTTATTTTCCGCTCGGTTTCATCGCGCTTGCTCTCGCCAGCATCTGGTTTGCGCGGCAGCAGCGTTGAGCATTTTGTCTGCCTCTGTTACGACGCGGGCGAACGCCCTCGCAAGTCAGGACTGACCGATGATCCCTCGCTACTCCCGGCCGGAAATGGTGGCCATCTGGTCGCCCGAAACCCGGTTCCGCATCTGGTTCGAGATCGAGGCCTACGCTTGCGACGCACTGGCCGAACTCGGCGTGATCCCGAAGGAAGCCGCCAAAACCATCTGGGAAAAAGGCGGGGCCGCCAAGTTCGACGTCGAGGCGATCGACGAGATCGAGCGCGTCACCAAGCACGACGTCATCGCCTTCCTCACCCACCTCAGCGAATTCGTCGGGCCGGATGCCCGCTTCATTCATCAGGGCATGACCTCCTCGGACGTTCTCGACACCTGCTTTGCCGTGCAGCTCACCCGCGCCGGCGACATCCTTCTGGCCGACATCGACGGCCTGCTTGCGGCGCTCAAGCGCCGCGCCTTCGAACACAAGGACACCGTCACCATCGGTCGCAGCCACGGCATCCATGCCGAGCCGACCACCTTCGGCGTCAAGCTGGCGCAGGCTTATGCCGAATTCTCGCGCTGCCGCGAGCGGCTGGTGCACGCGCGCGAGGATATTGGGACATGCGCCATATCAGGTGCAGTCGGCACCTTCGCCAATATCGATCCCTATGTCGAAGAACATGTGGCGAAGCAACTCGGATTGAAGCCGGAGCCGGTGTCGACGCAGGTGATCCCGCGCGACCGCCATGCGATGTTCTTTGCGACGCTCGCTGTCATCGCGTCGTCGATCGAACGGCTGGCGACGGAAATCCGCCATCTGCAGCGCACCGAGGTGCTGGAGGCCGAAGAGTATTTTTCGCCCGGGCAAAAGGGCTCGTCAGCGATGCCGCACAAGCGTAACCCGGTGCTGACCGAAAACCTCACCGGGCTTGCGCGCATGGTGCGTTCGTTCGCGCTGCCGGCGATGGAGAACGTGGCGCTCTGGCACGAGCGCGACATTTCGCATTCGTCGGTCGAGCGCATGATCGGCCCGGATGCGACTGTGACGCTCGATTTCGCGCTATCGCGGCTGACCAGTGTCATCGACAGATTGCTCGTCTACCCCGACAACATGCTGAAGAACATGAACAAGTTCCGCGGCCTCGTGCATTCGCAGCGTGTGCTGCTGGCGCTGACCCAGGCCGGCGTCAGCCGTGAGGACGCCTACCGGCTGGTGCAGCGAAACGCCATGAAGGTATGGGAGCAAGGCGCTGATTTCCTTGAGGAACTTTTGGCCGACAAGGAGGTCACCGCAGCCTTGCCCGAGGCCGAAATTCGTGAAAAATTCGACCTTGGCTATCATACCAAGCATGTCGACACGATCTTCAAGCGGGTGTTCGGAGAAGCGTGAGGCCACGCGGTTTTGACCGGTCCCAGCCGGCGGTTCCAAGCTGGAGCACCCTCATCGGACCGCGGAGCCTGTCCTCGGGCTTGCCGAAGGCAAGACCCGTGGGCGGCCACCTTCTCCCACAAACAAGGGGAGAAGGTAAGACGGCATCGACCTCGCCGCACCGTCAGGTTCGAATAATCAAGCCTTGCCGGGAACGGTCCTGATCACCGTTCCCCACGGGTCCTCGCGCGTCGCTGCATCAGTCACATTGTCGGACCGCATTTCGACCCAGGCGAGGCCGGACCGGGAAGGATCGCGACGGCCGGCGCCGGCGCTCTGCCACGAATTGGCGCCTATGTGGTGGTGGTAGCCGCCTGACGACAGGAACACCGCCGCGCCACCATATTTCGCCATGGTATCGAAGCCGAATTCCTGGTGCCACCAGGCCTCGGCGTCTTCCGGCCGTCCGACGCGCAGATGGACATGGCCGATGATGCTGTTGTCCGGCATGCCCTGCCAGGCGGCATTGCCGGCGGGCACGTCGGCGACGACCGACGAAATATTCAGCCGTTCGGTCGCCATCGCTATCTTGTCACCATTCCACTTCCAGCCCTCATGGCGGCGGTCGGAATAGATCTCTATGCCGTTGCCTTCAGGATCGGTCAGGTAAAGTGCCTCGCTGACCAGATGGTCCGATGCGCCTTCGATGCCGATCTTGTTGGCGATGGCGTGGTTGATCCAGCGCCCGAGGTCGGCCCGGCTGGGCAGCAGGAAGGCAGTGTGGAAGAGGCCGGCGCTGCGCGGATCGTCGGGCTTCGCCGCTGCATCCGCCTCGATGTCGAGCAAGGGACGATTGGCGGCGCCCAGCGTGATCGTGCCCCCGGCGCGGCTCAGTTCCCGCAGACCGACGACGATGCGATAATAGGCAGCGAGATTTTCGGCATCGCGCGCGCGCAACCCGACGCGGGCAACGCAGACCGGGGTCGTGGCGGCAAAGGGCAGTTCGCTCATGAGAGTCTCCATTTGGGCGGCCTTCGACGAGATCCCCAAAGCCAGGAGCCCGGCGCTACCTACCATTGTTCGTGTCAGTTCCAAATCCTGGGTCTCATGTACACGGCAGTTTCCTTTCCCGATGACAGATCGTCGATCGCGATCGTTCACACAAGACGGCAAGAAGCGAACATGGTGTTCACTATTTGTGAGTATCGCACCGATCATCATCACGGTTGCACGAAACCGTGTCCCTCGCTACATGCGCGCCATGAAAGTCAGGGATGCAGACATTCTTATCGTGCCGGGCTACACCAATTCCGGCCCCGACCATTGGCAGAGCCGCTGGCAATCGAAATTGTCGACGGCGCGGCGCGTCGAGCAGGCGGAATGGTCGAAGCCAGTGCGCGAAGACTGGACGGCGAGCGTGGCGAAGGCGGTCAACGAGGCCGAGCGACCGGTCGTCATCGTCGCGCACTCACTCGGCGTCGCTGCCGTGATCCAGGCAATGCCGCAGTTCCAGCGTCCGGTCGCCGGAGCCTTCTTCGTGGCGCCGCCCGACGTCGCCAACCCAGAGATAAAACCCAGGCACCTGATGACCTTCGGACCTTATCCGCGCGAGCCGCTGGCATTTCCCTCGGTGGTGATCGCCAGCCGCAACGACCCGTTCTGCACCTTCGAGGTGGCCGAGGACATTGCCGGCGCCTGGGGCTCGCTGTTCATCGACGCCGGCGAGGCCGGACATCTCAACGCCGATGCCGGCTTCGGCCCGTGGCCGGAAGGCTCGATGACTTTTGCGAAATTCCTGACCGACCTTTAGTGCATGTCGCCCAAAAGCATGCCCTCGGGCCTGACCCGAGGGTGCGAAGCGGTTTTGGGACGACATGCATAAAACAAAGACTTTAAGCGCGTTACATTCCCTTCAATGCGACGCGCTTTAGGCGCTGATCGAGTCCCTCACGCTCTTCAGCAGGGTCTTTGCCCCCAGGCCGATCAGCGCATGCTCGGAGCCCATCGCCAGCAGCCGGTAGCCCATCGACACCACACGGCCGGCGATGGCCGGCTCGATGACGTAGATCGCGGCATGCTTGCCGGCCTTGCGCGTCCGCTCGGCGATCGAGGCGACTGTTTCCATCATGCTTTCGAGCGTCGAGTTGACGGCGGCGCCGTTCGACCAGGCAATCGAAAAATCCGATGGGCCTAGGAAGATGCCGTCGATACCCGGCGTGTCGAGGATGTCGTCGAGTGCATCGAGCGCGGCGCGCGTCTCGACCATGGCGAAGGCCATGGTGCGCGCGTTGCTGTCGCGCAGCCAGTCGGCATAGTCGCCCTTGCCATGACGCGGAAAGGCGTAAGTCGGGCCCCAGGAACGCTCGCCGAGCGGCGGATACTTCATGGCGGCAGCGAACAGCCTGGCGTCCGCCACCGAATTCACCATCGGCGCAATCACCGCCTCGGCGCCGAAATCGAGCGCGCGGCTGGCCATGTCGAAGCGGCCGACCGGAATGCGCACCAGCGCCGGTTTGCTGGCGGCCAGCACCGGCGCAAGGCCGCGCAGCACGCTGTCCTCATGATGTCCGCCATGCTGCATGTCGAGCGTGACGGCATCGAAACCCTGTCTGGCAAGAATCTCGACCGTCAGGGCATCAGGCACGCCGGACCATGCGGTGCACAAGGTTTCATCGGCCACAAGGCGTGACTTGAGGGACATGGGCGCCTTCCTTATTCGACCTCGCATCGGCCCAAAATCGCCGACAAAGTCGGCCCGACGCGAGGAGTCAAAGTTTTAGAGCGTACTTTCCGAATGGATGCACGTCACTCTAATGCAGTTCAGCCGGAAACAGCTGCAAAGGCAAAGAAAAACCGCCCGGAGGGGCGAGGCGGTCGATTGGTCCAGCGTGTCGATTGGCTCAGAGCAAAGGGTCAGGTGTTCTTGGTCTGCTCGATTGCCTGCGCCATCAGATCGTCCATGGTGCGGCGAATCTGATGATCCGACTGGACGACCCCGGCTTCGTCGAAATCCTTGCGGATCTTGCGGAAAACGTCGTGGTCGCCGGCTTCCTCGATATCGGCGAGGACGACCTGGCTGGCATAGGCTTCGGCGTCGGCCCCGGCCTTGCCGAGCTTTTCAGCGGCCCACAGGCCGAGCGCCTTGTTGCGGCGGGCCGCAGCCTTGAACCGGAGTTCCTCGTCGATTACGAACTTGCGCTCGAAGCCCTCCTCGCGATCTTTCATGCTGCTCATGGCATCCCTCCGGTCAAATCCGATTTGGTTGGCAGTCGAAATATGTGTCTTGCCCAGCACAAACCAAAAGGCCGCGGGCCGGTCAATATGCTACATCACTTGCTGCGCTGCGGCATTTCATTCCGGAAAGCGGTGATTGAAAGGATTTGCCGATTGAGCAAACACTGCGATTGGGATAGACACCGGCATTGAACCCCTACCGTTGCCGCACTAATTTAGGCGTACGGACAGGAACTGGTCGCTTGCCGCTGCCCGGAAATCCAGAGAAAAGATCAGATGAAAAATCGCCGCCGCATTTATGAAGGCAAGGCCAAGATCCTCTATGAGGGCCCTGAGCCGGGAACACTGATCCAGTTCTTCAAGGACGACGCGACCGCTTTCAACAAGAAGAAGCACGAAATCGTCGATGGCAAGGGCGTGCTCAACAACCGCATTTCCGAGCACATCTTCAACCATCTCAACCGGATGGGCATTCCGACCCATTTCATCCGCCGGCTCAACATGCGCGAGCAGCTGATCAAGGAAGTCGAGATCATCCCGCTCGAGGTGGTCGTGCGCAATGTCGCCGCCGGCTCGCTGGCCAAGCGTCTCGGCATCGAGGAAGGCACCGTACTGCCGCGCTCGATCATCGAATTCTATTACAAGGCCGATGCGCTCGACGACCCGATGGTGTCTGAAGAGCACATCACCGCTTTCGGCTGGGCAAGCCCGCAGGAGATCGACGACGTCATGGCGCTGGCCATCCGCGTCAACGACTTCCTCTCCGGCTTGTTCATGGGAGTCGGGATCCAGCTTGTCGACTTCAAGATCGAATGCGGCCGGCTGTTCGAAGGCGACATGATGCGCATCGTCGTTGCCGACGAGATCTCGCCGGACTCGTGCCGTCTGTGGGACGTGGCGACCCAGGACAAGCTCGACAAGGATCGTTTCCGCCGCGACATGGGCGGTCTGGTCGAAGCCTATCAGGAAGTCGCCCGCCGCCTCGGCATCATGAACGAGAACGAGCCGCCGCGTCCCGCCGGGCCGGTGCTCGTCGCCTCGACCGATGGCCTCAAAGGCAAGCCGCACTGAGCTTTCTTGCCGCTCAACACGTCGAACAGGAGCATGTCCAGCGTGATCAAGGCCCGCATTACCGTCACTCTCAAGAACGGCGTGCTCGACCCGCAAGGCAAGGCGATCGAACACGCATTGTCCGGGATGGGCTTTGACGGCGTCGGCCAGGTGCGGCAGGGCAAGGTTTTCGACGTCGAGCTTGCCGAGAGCGACAAGGCCAAGGCCGAGGCCGATCTCAAAGCCATGTGCGACAAGCTTCTGGCGAATACGGTGATTGAGAACTATAGTGTGGCCATTACCTGAGGTTGTGCCGGAGGGTATATGACTGAAGCCACCAACGAGTTGATGTGCGGGCTCCTGAAGCGTGTGCACCACGAAGTTGCTGAACTTCGACAAGACGTTTCCGAAGTGAAGCGGGAGTTGAACGTAGTTCGGGGTCACATGGTCGCAACGCAAAGCGACATCCATAACATCTACGGCATTCTTGGCCGTCAAGACGATCGTCTCGAACGCATAGAGCGCCGTCTCGAATTGCGCGAACTTGCCGAAGCCCAGGGGCCTTACGAACCGAAATGAAATCAGCCGTCGTTCTTCTGCCGGGCCTCAACCGTGACCGCGATATGATCGCGGCGCTGACCAAGATTTCGGGAACGCCGCCGGTCACGGTCTGGCAGACCGACACCGAAATCCGCGACGTCGACCTGATCGCCATTCCGGGCGGCTTCTCCTTCGGCGATTATCTGCGCTGCGGCGCCATTGCCGCGCGCATGCCGGTGATGCGGGCGGTCGCCGAAAAGGCGGCCAAGGGCGTCATGGTCATCGGCGTCTGCAACGGCTTCCAGATCCTGGTCGAGGCCGGCCTTTTGCCAGGCGCCTTGATGCGCAACACGTCGCTGAAATTCGTCTGCCGGCAGGTCAAGCTGCAGATCGCCAACGCCAACACGATGTTCACCCGCCGCTATCAGCCGGGCCAGATCATCCGCTCGCCGGTGGCGCATCATGACGGCAATTATTTTGCCGACGCCGAGACGTTGCGCAGGCTGGAAGGCGAAGGCCAGGTCGTGTTCCGCTATGCCGAAGGCACCAATCCCAACGGCTCGATCAACGACATTGCCGGCATCATCAACGGCCAGGGCAATGTGCTCGGCCTGATGCCGCATCCCGAGAACCTGATCGAAACAGCGCATGGCGGCAGCGACGGCCGGGCACTCTTCGAAAGTGCGCTTGGCATCGCCGCTTGATTCTTCAGCGTTCATCCCCTTCCCGAACTCGACATAGGCGCCGCATGAGCCCGAGACAGACGATCGCCCGCCTCGCTCTCGCCGCCGCCGCCGGCCTTGTGCTCGCCTCCTGCCAGTCGAAGCAGAAGAACGCGCCGGCGCCTTCGGGCAAGAGTGCGGCGCTGCTTGCCATGGAACAG
Organism: Mesorhizobium sp. WSM4845; assembly: GCF_055811455.1. Taxonomy (NCBI): domain Bacteria; kingdom Pseudomonadati; phylum Pseudomonadota; class Alphaproteobacteria; order Hyphomicrobiales; family Phyllobacteriaceae; genus Mesorhizobium; species Mesorhizobium sp. WSM4845. The sequence goes on along the minus strand of NZ_JBVVQA010000022.1, from coordinate 39,474 downwards.
GTGGCGATCGCCGCCCACAAATGCTGGATCGCCAGCAAGGATCCCGCTTTCAAGCCCTATCAGATGGCCAACGAGTTGAATTCGTTCACCGGCACGCCGCGCTTCCTGCTGGTTCCGGTCAAGCATTATGGCGGAAAGCCGTTGCTGGTCGTGCAGGCACAGGGCAATTCACGCCGGGTCGACGTGTACGGTCCGCTGATGGCCGAACCGCTCGGCGCACGCATCGGCTCAGACATTGCCCGCTGGCAGGCTGGCAATCAGGCCTGCGGTGCGGCTGCATAGGGCAGTGAGCCGCTGCCTGCAGTCGAAGCCGGCGTATTCTCAGTCCCAGAACGGCCTCAGCCCCTCACGATGGGCGTCGGCACGCGAGATGCCGATATCCTTGAGCTGATCGTCGGTCATTTCCAGCAAGACCAGTCGGCTGCGCCGGCGATCCAGCAAGCGGCCGATCCGGTTTGTGAGTGAGGTGACCATTCGCACCAGGCGGCGGACATAGCCTTGTCGGCCTGACGGGCGGGCTCCGGGCAATTCAGCTCTCATGTAACGGATTGTATCGATTGCAGCCATTTTTTTGCTACCAAAATTCGAGATTGTACCTATTTGTTGCGCGATCACATATGTATTGACTCTCAAAACGGTGCAATATAGAAAATTGTCACCATGACAAATTGGCGTCCCGACCTTTCCGCCGGCTCCGGGCCGCTCTATCAGCGGCTGGCAGATTCCATCGAAACGGACATCGACCGTGGCGTGATCGCCGCCGGGGCAAAACTGCCGCCGCAGCGCGATCTTGCATATGACATCGGCACGACCGTCGGCACGGTCGGCAGGGCCTACCAATTGTTGCGCGAGCGGGGCCTGGTGAGCGGCGAAGTCGGACGCGGAACCTATGTGCTTGGCCGGCATGACACCAAGACCGATCTGCTGGCGCCCGACCCGCAGGTGGAAGGCACGCGCTATATCGATGCGCCTCGCGGCAAACTGCGCTTCGACAGCACGGCTGCGCCTGATACCGGCCAGGGCGCCATTGTCGCCGATGTGCTTTCGCGCACGGCGCAGGAGCATCCGTACGAGATTTCAAGCTATACGCGGGATTTTCCCAACCGCTGGGTCGAGGCCGGCTGCAGCTGGCTGTCGCGAAATTCGTTTCGCCCAAGCCCCGATGGCATCGTTCCGACGCTCGGCACCCATGCCGCGGTTATGGCGGCGATTGCCGCGCTGACCACGCCCGGCGACTATATCGTCTTCGAGCACCTCACCTATTCGCAGATTTCTCGCAGCGCCGGCCTGATCGGCCGCCGCACTGCGCTGGTGACGTCGGACGCGGAAGGGCTCGATCCAGAGGATTTCGAGCGCGTCTGCGCGCAAAAACACCCGAAAATGATGTTCCTGATGCCGACGGCACAGAACCCCACACTGGTGACGCTGTCGGCGACGCGCCGCGAGGCCATCGCGCGCGTCGCGCGCGAATACAATGTCATCCTGATCGAGGACGATCTCTATGGCGATCTGACCGACGACCCGACGCCGCTCCTGGCCGAATATGCCCCCGAACGGACCATCGTTGCCGGCGGCCTGTCGAAATCGGTTGCGGCCGGCGTTCGCGGCGGCTGGCTCGCTTGTCCGCCGGCCTATCGCCACCGGATCCGGGTCGCTCACAAGATGCTGACGGGTGGCCTCCCCTTCCTGCTGGCGGAAGTGTGTAGCCGACTGGTTCTGTCCGGCCAGGCCAGCGAGATGCGCAAGCGCAGCATCGTCGAGATCAACGCGCGCGTGGCGATCGTGCGCGAGACACTAGCCGGGTTCGACTTCAACGCACTAGACAATGTGCCCTTCGTCTGGCTCACCCTGCCTGATCCATGGCTTTCCGGCACCTTCAAGAACGCCTGTCTCGAACATGGCGTGCTCATCGACGATGAGGACGAGTTCAAGGCCGGGCGTTCCGAGCAGGTTTTTCACGGCGTGCGGTTTGGCGTTTCACAGCCGGAGCGACGAGAGGACATCGCGGGCGGCGTCGGCGTGATCCGGCGGCTGCTGGACGAGGGCCGCGCCGGCTACGACAGTTTCTCCTGAACCGGCTTGAAACCGGCGGGCAGAGTGGCGATCTTTCGCTACTTGCTGCACCCTTTCCATCGTTTTTCGTCGCTTGATGGGTGTATCGGCTGCAAAGCTTGCGATAAGACGGGACTCGATCCCAAGGACATAAATTGCCGCCCATGACCATTTCCAATTCCGTGCCGATCACTCCGGAACTCATTGCCGCGCACGGGCTGAAGCCCGACGAATATCAGCGCATCCTCGACCTGGTCGGGCGCGAGCCGAGCTTTACCGAGCTCGGCATCTTTTCGGCGATGTGGAACGAGCACTGCTCGTATAAATCCTCGAAAAAGTGGCTGCGCACGCTGCCCACCACCGGCCCGCAGGTCATCCAGGGCCCGGGCGAGAATGCCGGCGTGGTCGATATCGGCGACGGCGACTGCGTCGTCTTCAAGATGGAGAGCCACAACCACCCCTCCTTCATCGAGCCCTATCAGGGTGCGGCGACCGGCGTCGGCGGCATCCTGCGCGATGTCTTCACCATGGGCGCCCGGCCGATCGCGGCAATGAACGCGCTGCGCTTCGGCGCGCCGAACCATCCCAAGACCAGGCACCTGGTTGCCGGCGTCGTTGCCGGCGTCGGCGGCTACGGCAATTCCTTCGGCGTGCCGACGGTCGGCGGCGAAGTCAATTTCGACGCGCGCTACAATGGCAACATCCTGGTCAACGCCTTTGCGGCGGGGCTGGCCAAGACCGATGCGATCTTCCTGTCGGAAGCCAAGGGCGTCGGCCTGCCGGTCGTCTATCTCGGCGCCAAGACCGGCCGCGACGGTGTCGGCGGCGCCACCATGGCCTCGGCCGAATTCGACGACAGGATCGACGAGAAGCGGCCCACCGTTCAGGTCGGCGACCCGTTCACCGAAAAATGCCTGCTCGAAGCCTGCCTCGAACTGATGGCGTCCGGCGCCGTCATCGCCATCCAGGACATGGGTGCTGCCGGCCTCACCTGCTCGGCGGTCGAGATGGGCGCCAAGGGCGACCTCGGCATCGAGCTCGACCTCGACAAGGTGCCGGTGCGCGAGGAGCGCATGAGCGCCTATGAGATGATGCTGTCGGAGAGCCAGGAGCGGATGCTGATGGTGCTGCGCCCCGAAAAGGAAAAGCAAGCCGAGGCGATCTTCCACAAATGGGGCCTCGACTTCGCCATCGTCGGCAAGACAACCGACGATCTGCGCTTTCGCGTGCTGCACCAGGGCGACGAAGTCGCCAATCTGCCGATCAAGGACCTTGGCGACCAGGCGCCGGAATATGACCGTCCCTGGACCGAGCCGAAGAAGCCGGCGCCGCTGGCGGCCGGCGATGCACCGCAAGCGGATGTCGCCGAGGCGCTGCTGAAACTGCTTGGCGGGCCCGACCTGTCCTCGCGTCGCTGGGTATGGGAACAATACGACACGCTGATCCAGGGCAATTCGCTGCAGCTTCCGGGTGGCGATGCCGGCGTGGTGCGCGTCGAGGGCCATCCGACCAAGGCGCTCGCCTTCTCCTCCGACGTGACGCCGCGCTATTGCGAGGCCGACCCTTACGAGGGCGGCAAGCAGGCGGTGGCCGAATGCTGGCGCAATCTTACCGCCACCGGCGCCCTGCCGCTCGCGGCCACCGACAACCTCAATTTCGGCAACCCGGAACGACCCGAGATCATGGGCCAGTTGGTCGGCGCCGTGAAAGGCATCGGCGACGCCTGTCGCGCGCTCGGCTTTCCGATCGTCTCCGGCAATGTCTCGCTCTACAACGAAACCAACGGGCAAGGCATCTTGCCGACGCCGACCATCGGCGGCGTCGGACTGATCGCCGACTGGTCCCAGATGGCGCGGATCGGCTTTGCCGCCGAGGGCCAGATGATCCTGCTGGTCGGCGCGCCGTCGATGTGGGGAACGCATCTCGCCCAGTCGGCCTATATGCGCGACATCCATGGCCGCACCGATGGCCCGCCGCCGCCGGTCGACCTCGACCACGAAAAGCGCGTCGGCGACCATGTACGCACTCTGATCGCCTCCGGCGTCGTCACATCAGCGCATGACGTTTCCGATGGCGGCATTGCCGTCGCGCTGGCCGAAATGGCGATGGCGTCCGGCATCGGCGCAACCGTCCCCGGCCTGGTCGGGACCGACCCGATCCCGGTCTGGTTCGGCGAGGATCAGGGCCGCTACCTCTTGACGCTGTCGATCGATCCGCAAAGCGAGGAATGGGACGCCATTCGCGAAGAGCAGAGCAAGCTCGGCATCTTCGCGCCGTGGATCGGCTCGACCGGCGGCAGCGACCTGAAACTCGGCGAGGCGCGGGCGATCCCTGTCGGCGAATTGACCGCTGCCCACGAATCCTGGTTTCCTCGCTTCATGGCAAATAAGGTCGTGGACCCCTGATTTGATCGAGCGGGGTCGTTGCGGTGTGGTTCATCCGCCGTTTCGATCATATCTATGAGATCTGAACAAGGAATCCTCGCATGGCAATGGACGCGCACGACATCGAACGGTTGATCAAGGAAGGCATTCCGGACGCCAAGGTGACGATTCGCGACCTGGCCGGCGACGGCGACCATTATGCGGCCGAAGTGGTGGCCGAAAGCTTTCGCGGCAAAAGCCGCGTCCAGCAGCATCAGATGGTCTATGACGCGCTGAAGGGCAATATGGGCGGCGTGCTGCACGCGCTCGCACTGCAGACCAGCGTGCCGGAATAAGCTTTTTTAGGGCTTTGCTGGCTTGGGAAGATAGCCGTCCGATGCTCTTGGCCCAGGCCATCCGTTGCGCCATTTGCGTGACAAGGCGGCAAACGTCTTGTTTCAGGCAACCTATGGGTTTATTTGAAAGGGTATGTTTCGAGCCCGGCTCCCGCGGGCATGAAAGGATTTTCTATGAGCGGTATCAACGACTACATCGACAGCGAAGTGAAGGCTAACGACGTCGTTCTCTTCATGAAGGGCACGCCCGGTTTCCCGCAATGCGGATTTTCCGGTCAGGTCGTGCAGATCCTCGACTATATCGGGGCCGACTACAAGGGCGTCGACGTGCTGACCTCGGCCGAGCTGCGGCAAGGTATCAAGGAATACTCCAACTGGCCGACGATCCCTCAGCTCTACGTCAAGGGTGAGTTCGTCGGCGGTTGCGACATCGTCCGCGAGATGTTCCAGGCAGGCGAACTGCAGACGTTCCTCGTCGAAAAGGGCGTCAGCGTCAAAGGCGCCGCCTGACGGACATTTAGGGCACTTCGCCAAGCTGATTATCTCCCCGGTATCGGGGCACAAGACGAATGAATGCGCCGGTGCGCCGGCGCTTTTTCGTTTGAAGATCGGACTTTGCCGTGGATCAGCATGCAGAAGCGCAGCAACAGGCAAGCACCTTGCCTATTCCGCGCTGGGAATTCATCGCGCTGTGCGCGGCATTGATGGCGCTCAACTCGCTGGCCATCGACATCATGCTGCCGGCGCTGCAGCAGATCGGCGCCTCGCTGGGCGTGGAAAATGAAAACCACCGCCAATATGTGATTGCCGCGTACATTCTCGGCTTTGGCGGCGGACAGCTCTTCTTCGGGCCGATCTCGGACCGCTTCGGACGCCGCGCTCCGCTCGTCGTCGGACTGGTTATCTACGTCGCAGCGGCGAGTGCGGCGGCGATCGCTCCGACATTCGCTACGCTTATCCTGTGCCGGGTGGTGCAAGGCATCGGCGCCGCGGCCACACGCGTCATCGCCGTCTCGATCGTGCGCGACACGTTCGATGGCCGGCGCATGGCTGAGGTGATGTCGCTGATCTTCATGGTGTTCATGGCCATTCCGGTGGTGGCGCCAGGCATCGGCCAGTTCATCATGCTGTTTGCCTCCTGGCACTGGATCTTCATCACCATGGCGGCCGGGGCGCTGATCGTGTCGGCGTGGGCGCTGCTGCGGCTGCCCGAAACGCTGCATCCCGAATATCGCCGGCCGCTGACGGCATCATCCGTCCTTGGCGGTTTCCGCATCGTGCTGACCAATCGCATCGCGCTATGCTATGCCTTCGCCAGCACTTTTGCCTTCGGTGCGATGTTCGGCTTCATCAACTCGGCGCAGCAGATCTATGTCGACGTCTTCGGCGTCGGCGAGATGTTCCCGGTGATTTTCGCAGGGATCGCCGGCGTGCTCTCCTTTTCGAGCTATCTGAATTCGCGCCTTGTCGGCCGCATCGGCATGCGCCGCCTGTCGCAAAGCGCGCTGCTCTTGTTTCTGGCCATCAGCCTCGCCTGGCTGGTCGTTTCCATCCAGATGAAGATGCCGCTCTGGCTTTTCATCACCTTCTTTGCCTGCACGATGGTCCCGTTCGGCGCACTCGGCGCGAATTTCAACGCGCTCGCCATGGAGCCGCTCGGCCAGTTGGCCGGGACAGCGTCGTCCATTCTGGGCTTCATGCAGACCTTCCTCGGCGGCGTGCTCGGCACGCTGATCGGCCAAGCCTTCAACGGCACGGTGACGCCCTTGGCCGCCGGATTCTGCAGCGTTTCGCTTGGCGCATTGGTGATGGTGCTGATCGCCGAGCGCGGCAAATTCTTCCAGCCGCAGAACCCGCCGGTTTAAGGCCGAACGCGTTTCAGGATTCATCCCCGCTCGCTGCGGTGAAGCGAGGGAACAGCAAACGCCCTGCGATCGCCCCACCCATCCTGTCCGAAACCGGCAGTGGCAGAGCCTTGTCGAGGGCCTCGAGGACGGAAGCGACGAAAGCCCGGTTGAGGCTGCCATCATCCCCCAGACGGGAGTAGGTGGCGCGAGGCTTGCCGATAAGTGTGCCGTTTCGGCGAATTGAGAACTGCAGCGTCAGGGTCATGCCCGCGGTTCCGGGCGGCGGCTCCCAACAGGCGACGATCGCGGAGAACATCTCGTTTATGGTGTCGACGGGTTCGGGACTGCGACAGCCGCGCTCCTGCGATGTTGCCGCGTTAGGCCCGGCAACCAGGGCAAGGGTAAGGGCGACAATTGCGGACCGAGGTTTCATCTCGGGTCTCCGGTTTCGCGCGGATAACTGTAATCGAAATTTTCGACTAAAGCTTCCATCGAGTATCAGCGCTGCGGATGGATCCTTTCAGACGTCGGCGCTTTAGTGGCGCACCATGCCGGCGTCGACATTCAGCGTCTGGCCGGTGATCCAGCGTGCGTCATCCGAGGCCAGGAACGACACCACATCGGCGATATGTTCCGGCTGCCCTTTGCCTTTCATAGCCTGCAGCATCTCGACGAAGCCGAACGCCTCGTTGTGCGGGCTCGCCTTGACCCCATCGCTCTCGATCAGGCCCGGCGTCACCGCGTTGGCGGTGATGTTGTATTTGCCGAGTTCTGTGGCGAGCGCCCTGGTGAAGCCAATGACGCCGCCCTTGGCCGCGACATAGGCCGCCATGTTCGGCGTGCCGGCAAAGAAGCTGTTGGAGGCGATGCTGATCACCCGGCCGGCCTTGCCGGCGGCACGCATCTGGTCCGTTGCCGCGCGGCTGACGATGAAGGTTCCGGTCAGATTGACGTCGATGATCTTGCGCCAATGGTCGAGGTCGACATCGTCCCAGGCGACGAAGGGCACGATGCTGGCGTTGTTGACCAGGATATCGATGCCACCGGTCAGTGCCTGGATCTCGGCGAACAGCGCCTTGACGGATGCCGGATCGGAAATGTCGGCGGCGATCGCCTTCGCTTTTTCGCCGATCGCCGCCGCCGCCGCTTCGGCGCCTTCCGCATTGATGTCGCTGACGATGACGGTCGCGCCATCGGCGGCCAAGCGCGCGGCGATCGCCTTGCCGATGCCTTGTGCGGCCCCGGTAACCAGGGCGGTCTTTCCCGCAAGCCGTTCAGTCATCTCCGTGCTCCATGATCTGTGACTTCATCTCAGGCGTCGGCGTCGATAACGGCGAGCGCCGCGTCGATGCCTTTGCCGACCGCGAGCTTTTCGCCCAAAGCACTCATCGCGCCGCCAAGTGCCGTCAGCGCCGCGATCGCATAGATCGGCTGGGCGGTCGGGCCCATATGGCCGATGCGCGTCAACTTGCCCAATGTCTCGCCCCGGCCCGACGAGAACACCACGCCGTAACGGGCGCGCGCAGCCTGGCGAAGCGCCTCCTCGTCGATGCCTTCGGGCGTCCGGACGGCAGTCGTGGTCGGCGATGCGATGATGTCGCTGGCCGCCCAGATCGACAGACCCAGCGCGGCGACGCCGGCGCGCATGGCCTTGGCGGTGAGCGCGTGACGCGCCCACACCGCCGCCGGTCCCTCATTGAGGTAGAGGTCGAGCGCGACGTCGAGCCCGTTCATCTCCGCGACGGACGGCGTGAACGGAAACGGCTTGTCCTTCGACCACGCATGCTCCCAATCGACGATGCTGAGCATCGACGCGCGCGGCGCCAGTGGATTGGCCTTCATTTTCGCCCAGGCCCGCTCGCTGACGCCCATCATCGTCAGCCCGGGAGGCGCGCCGAGGCATTTGTTCGGGCCGGTGACATAAATGTCGGCCTTGCAGTCCTCCGGATGCGTTTTCATGCCGCCGAAGGACGAAACGGCGTCGACGATCAGATAGGCGCCATGCGCCGAAACCAGCGCGCCGATGGCATCGATCGGGTTGATGGTGCCCGACGGCGTGTCGTGATGGCAGACGGAAACGATGCTGATTTCCGGATGCGCTTCCAGCATTGCCGCAACCGCCTGCGGGTCGATCGCCTCGTTATAGGGCACCTCGATTTCGAGCAGATGCGGCGAATAGCGCTTTGCCCAATAGCCAAAACCCTTGCCGTAGACTCCCGAGGCAAGGTTGAGCACGACGTCGTCGGGCGTGATCAGGGAGGCTGCCGCGGCCTCCAGGCCAAGGACCGGCTCGCCATGCAGAATGACCGGCTTGTTGGACAGCCGCATCGCCTTCTGCGCCTTGTCGACCACAGCCTCATAAAAGAGCTGGAACGCCGGGTCGTAATCGTAGAGCACGGTGCGGCCGAGGCCGCGCAGCACATCGGGATAGGCGTTCACCGGCCCGGCGGTGAGCGTGATGACCGGTTCGGCGTGTTCGAGATAGCGCATGGTCTTTGTCTCTTCGTTGGCGGCGGTCAGCCGTAGAATTGCGTGCCGGTCCGATAGGTCTTGAAGTTTTCCATGTCGTGCGAATACATCAGCTCGGCCCCATAATCCTCGGCGAGCTTCTTCACCTTGCGCATCGAGTTGACACCCGCCACCGGGTCGATGTGGAAGGCCGCCTGGCACAGCGTTTCAAGGCTCTTCTGCGTGTAGGCCGCATCGATGGTGAACATGATCGGCTTGCGCTTGGGAAATTCGACCAGCAAGCTGTAATGGCCGATAGAATGGCCGGGCGTCGAGATCAATTTGACCCCCCTGGCAAGCTCGACATCGCCGTCGATGCCCTCGAAGGTCGAGTTGGCCCGCGTCGTGCCCTCCAGCAATTGCGCGGTCGCGCCACGCGCTTCGGCAGCCTCCGCCGAAAAGCTCAGATCCGAATAGCCAAGGTGCTCGAAAGGCTGAGGATTGCAGGCCTGCGGCACCTCGGTGCGATGACAGATCTTCTTGGCATGCGGAAAATACTTGTTGCCGCCGCAATGGTCGAAGTGGAAATGCGAGTTGACGACGACGTCGATATCCTTCGGCTCGAGGCCGAGCAGCGCCAGGGCGCCGGGAATGGTCTGGTGCTTTTCCTGGATCGGCTTTTCGAAAGGCAGCACCTTCATGACGTGGTCGTAGTCGTAGCCGGTGTCGATGAGAAACCGGCCCTCGGCATGCTCGATCAGGATCGAATAGACGGGAAAGCGCACTTCGCCGCCGGGGCCGCGATTCCAGAACACGTGATAGCCGTCGAGAACGAGCGAGCCACCATCGAGCAGGTAGACCTTGGTATCCGACATTTTGTTCTCTCCTCTGTTGGCGCGGGTCCCGTCCGCGCCTGAACCGGATCAGCGCACGCCGCGCTCGTATGGAATGCCGAGCGCTGCCGGCAGGCTGGCCTGCCGGCCGAACAGAACCAGCATGATCATCACCGCCAGGAACGGCAGCATCTGGATGACGTCGGTTGGTATGTTGATGCCGGCCACCTGCATGGCTGTCGTCAGCGACAGGCACACGCCGAACAACAAGGCACCGAACAGCACCCAGACCGGGCGACCACGCGCCAGCATGGCCAGCACAATGCCGAGAAAGCCCGCGCCATTGGTGATGAAGGGAATGAACAGGCCGGCGCCGACATTGGCGAGAAAGGCGCCGCCAAGCCCTGCCAGCGCTCCAGTCGTCAGCACGGCGATGGTGCGGGTTCGTGCGACGTCGATGCCGGCGACGTCAAGCGCGGCCGGCTTGTCGCCCGCCGCCTGCAGGTTCAGGCCGAGCTGCGTGCGCCGATAGATGTAGCCCATGGCGAAAACCAGTGCGACCGCCAGGTAGACGATCAGATGCTGCCTGAACAACGCCGGCCCGATCACCGGAATGCCCGACAGCAACGGAATGACGGTCACATCCACCGCTGGCAGGCGGGGATAGCTGCGCGAAAACTGGAAGTGGTGGAGCAGCGCCGTCAGGCCTTCAAGTCCCAATGTCAGCGCTATGCCGATGACGATCTGGTTCAAGCCGATGCGCACGCAAAGCAGCGCCATGACCAGCGCCACGGCGATACCGCCGCCGGCGCCGGTGAGAAAGCCCAGCCACAGCGATCCGGAATAGAAGGCGCCGACGAAGCCGAGATAGGCGCCGGCCAGCATCATGCCTTCGATGCCGATGTTGAGCACGCCGGCCCTTTCGGACATCTGTTCGCCGAGGCCAGCCAGCAGCAGCGGAATCGCCGCGGTGACGGCGCCAAACAAAAGCGCGCTGAGAAAGACTTCGCTGAACAGCCCGGTCATAACTTCAGGCCCTCCGCGACTGATTGTAGCGGTGATCGATGTATTCGGCGAGCGCGAGCACGATCAGCACGATGGAGACCAGCACCAGCGTGAAATGATTGGGCACGCCGAGGCGGCGGGCCGCGCTCTCGCCGCCGATCGACAGCACCGAAAGCAGGAACACGAAACCGATGGCGGCAAAGCCGTTCATGCGGGCGAGGAACACGACGGGAATGACCGCCAGCCCATAAGCGGGGTTCCAGTCGGCGCGGACGTTACCCTGGACGCCGAGGATATCGACAGCGCCGGCAAGTCCGGCTAGCCCGGCCGAAATGGCGAAGACGGCAATGGTGAGCTTCGGCACGCCGAGCCCCGCATGGATGGCGGCGCGTGGGTTGGCCCCGACGATCCTCAGCTTAAGGCCGAAGGCCGTGCGCGTCATCACCAGATGTACGGTGATGATCGCCGCCAGTCCCAGAAGCAGGCCGCTGGTGATGGTCGTGTCGAGCAGACGCGGCAGCCGGTCCTCGACCGGCAAGGTGCGGGTCTGCGGCACGGTCGTGCCCGGATCGCGAAACATCAGCTTGACCAGCACATTGGCGAGCGAGGTGCCCAGGAACGTCATCATCAGCGTGGTGATGATCTCGTTGACGCCCTGATAGGCCCGCAAAAGGGCCGGCACCAGCGACCAGAGCATCGCAACCGCCATGGCGATGACAAACGAGCAAATCAGCGCCAGCCAGGCAGGCATGACTTCCACGAAGAGCGGCGCGCTGGCGGCGGCCGTTACCGCGCCGAGCAGGAACTGGCCATCGCCGCCGAGATTCCACATGCCGGCGCGAAAGGCCACGATCAGGCCAGCGGCAAGAAACAGCAGCGGCGCCATGCGCGTCAGCGTCTGCTGGATGCCGAGCGGCGACAAAAGCCCTTTCTCGAGCACAAAGCCATAATAGGCAAGCGGGTCGACGCCGACGGCAAGCAGGATGCAGCCGGCGATGATAAGCGCGGCCAGTATAGGGCCGAGGGTCATCAGCAGCCGATGCTGGATATCGCGGCGCGTGACCACAGCAGCCGTGGCATCGAGTGCGGTTGCGCCGGCGGCTGGGACGGTGTCGATGCTCATGCGGCAAGTCCGATCATCAAGCGACCGATCTTGGAGCGGGCATCGCCGACATTCTCGACCGTGCCGACCAGCGAGCCGTTCGAGATGACGGCGATGCGGTCGCACATGCTGAGCAACTCCTCCAGGTCGGTGGAGATGAGCAGCACGGCAAGGCCGCGTGCCGCCGTATCGCGGATTCGCTGGCGCGAAGCCAATGTATTGGCGAGATCGAGCCCATAGGTCGGCTTGTTGAAGATCACCACTTTTGCGCCTTCGGCGAGTTCGCGCGCCAGCAGCACCTTCTGGATATTGCCGCCGGAGAGCCGGGCGACCGGCGTTTTCAGGCTGGGCGTGCGCACGTCGTATTCGCGGACGAGCTGAGCGGCGCGCTTGTCGATTTCAGCGCGCTGCTCGACGCCGTTACGCCAGAAGGGAGCGGCGCCGACCTGCTTGAGGAAGAAGTTGATCGAGACCGGAAAAGTCCCGACCGTGCCCTCGCCGAGCCGGTCGTCGGTCAGGTAGCGAAGGCCTCGCTCACGGCGTTCTCCGACGCTCAGCGCCTCGATGGGCGCGCCCTGCAGCCGCACCGAACCGCTCACCCTCGCCCGCTGGCCGGCCAGCGCTTCCGCCAGTTGCTTCTGGCCATTGCCGTCGATACCAGCGATGCCCAGCAGCTCGCCTGGACGGATGTCGAACGAAATCGATAACAGGCCCGGCGCGTCGTCTGTCGATGCGACCGCGAGTTCATGGACCTGAAGCAGCGGAGCCGCTCCGGCGTGAATGGTGCGAACCGGACGCTCGGACGCTTCCGGGTCGTCCTTCTGCTTGCCGAACATCAATTCGACGATCTCCGAAACGATCGCCTGCTCGCCTAGCGCGCGAAACCGCTCGGGAGGAATTTCGCCGACCTTGCGGCCGAGTTTCAGCACCGAGATTCGATCGCCAAAAGCCGCCGCCTCCTTGAGCTTGTGGGTGATGAAGACGATCGCCAGCCCCTGCTCGACAAGGCGGCGCATCAGCGCGCCCAGCTCATCGATGCCCTTCGGCGTCAGCATCGAGGTCGACTCGTCGAGGATCAGAATCCGGCTGTTGCGCACCATCGCGCGCAGGATCTCGACCTGCTGCTGTTCGCCGAGCGAGAGTTCCGACACCTTGGCATGCAGCTTGACCGTGATACCGAGCGCCCTGGTGATTTCGGCGACGCGCGCTTCCAGTTCCTCGGTCTTGGGCCGCTGCCACCACGGGCCGCCGAGCAACAGGTTTTGCGCGACCGTCAGCGTCGGCACCAGCATCATGTGCTGGAATACGGTTCCGATGCCGAGCGCCAGCGCATGGCGCGGCGAGGTGATCGCGATAGGCTCGCCGTCGACCAGTATGCGGCCCTCGTCCGGCTGCTGCAGGCCGGACAGCATGCCGATCAAGGTGGATTTTCCGGCGCCGTTTTCACCGAGCAGCACATGTACTTCACCCGGACGGATCGCCAGATCGACGCTGTCGTTGGCGACGACGCCGGGAAACCGTTTGGTCACGCCTTCAAGCGCGACGATGTCGTGCTTGTCGACCGACAATGAGGAAGCACTGCTCATGAAGCCAAAGCCTTGAAACTTGAAATCGGTCCGGAGGGGTGAATTGTCACCCCTCCGGAAACCTGCATTGAAGCGCCTTACTGGGCGACGCTGGTCATCAGCGCCCTGACGGCTGCTGCATCATAGACCGGATCGACCTTGGTCTTGCCGGAAACGATGTCCTCGCGCAGCGTCTGGATCTCCGCCCATACATTGTCCGGGATCGCAGCGGTTTTCAGAAGCTTGACCGAATCGTCCTTGAGGCCGATCGAGTAGCTCTTGGTGCCGAACGTGTCGGCCTTGAGGTCGGCGATCATCGCCGCATAGACAGGCTCGATGTCCCAGACCACCGACGACAGCAGGAAGCCTTTGTCGATCGGCGTCTTGTCGCCGATGACGTCGATGAAATAGACCTTGCCGCCATCGCCGGCCTTGGTCGTCTCGACCGCCTGCAGCATGCCGAAGCTCGAGCCGTTGCCCTGGCCGAAGATGATGTCGGCGCCCGATGCGATCACGCTTTCGGTAACGCGCTTGCCGCCGGCCGCATCGCTGTAGGCGGCGGGTCCGATCACCGCATAGGTGACCTTGACGTCCGGGTTCTCGGCCTTCACACCTTGCGCGAACGCCGCCGACTGCGAGTTCCACGACGGAGGCTCGCCGGACACGACGATGCCGACCGACTTGGAACGCGACATCTTGGCGGCGAGACGGCCGGCAAGGTACGCGCCTTCGTGACCGCTCAGCGTGTAGTCTGCGACGAGCCCAGCCTCCAGGCCGGTCGGCGTGTCGACGATCGCCACTGGCACCTTGGTTTCCTTGGCGATTTCGGGAGCCGCGGTGTTGTACCCGCTGGCATGGGCAATCAACAGGCTGGCGCCGTCGGCCGCCAGTTCGCGCAATGTCGGGCGCACGTCGCCATAGCCGAGCCCCTGCGCCGTCACTATCTCGACACCGGCAGCTTTCGCCGCTGCCTTGGCAGCGTCGATGCCTTGCTGGTTCCAGCCATAATCGGTGCCTTCTTCCGGCGTCAGGATGGCAATGGACTTGACTTCGGCGGCAAGTGCATTACCCAGCAAGAGGCCGCTTAATATAACAGCGCTTACGCTACCCTTCAGGAACTTAGACATGTTACCCTCTCTGTTCGGTTGACCCAAGATATTCTTATTGTTATTGCGCAAAAGCGAGGTAGACTGCCTGAACAATTCCACACGGAGTTCAGGCAAGGTGGTTGTGCGATACATTCTTCCGATAATTCTGGCGTTCACATCGTTCGCCAACGCGGTTGAATTGCGGCACATCACTGTGCGAACCGGCACCGAAGGGCTCGATCCGGTGCCGCTGACGATCTCGAATGCGGGGCGTGAGGCGCTTTCCTGCAATGCAGACTTCGCCCACTGGTATTCGGCCACGATCGCCACCGCGGCGCCTGGCAAGAGCGCCCGTGTCGAGCTGTGGTTCGATCCAGAAACCGGGACATTTGCGATCCTCAACGACAAGCGCGAAAACCTGCCCGTCGAGCGGCTGTGGTGCGGCCTCGCCAGACAGGCATACGCCACGCGCGTGCAAATCGTGCTCGACCGGACCAGTGGAAGAAAGGGGCAAATGGCCGTGACCTGCAGCAGAGCGGACGACAGGCTGGTCTGCCAATAGACGCTCGCTTTTTGCCAGGTCATACACCGCCCCCGACCTTCACTCTGCCGCCAGGAATTTGTCGGTGAAGACGTCGTCGGCCGACAGGGCCGTTTTGAGCACGCCCTGATCCGTCAGCGTCTTCAAGGTCTCTTCCCATTGGGTCTTCGTCATCCAGCCGAGGCCGTGTTCCTTCGTCGCCGGGCTGTTGAACGTCGAAGCTATGTCGGCCTTGAGCTGGGCCAGCAGCACATCCTTCTTCTCCGCATAGCCAGGAACGGCCTTGGCGGTGATTTCGGCAGCTTCTTCCGGATGGGCCGCGACATAGTCGAAAGCCTCCCTGTAGGCCTTCACGAAGCGGCGCACGACATCGGCATTGTCCTTGATCATCGCTTCCGAGGTGAACAGTCCCGAGCCATAGGCCTTCCAGCCGTGATCCGCGCCGAGCATGATGCTCAGCGACCCTGGGCCGCCAGCCTTGGCTTCAAGTTCTGGCACTTCGGCGTCGAGATAACCGACGACCGTCTGGACCCGTCCGAGCAGCAGGTAGCTTTCGTACGGCGGCGAGACGCTGTTGAGCGTCATGTCCTTCTCGCTCATGCCGTTGGCAGCCAGGAAGCCCCTGAAGAAAATGTAGGTGGAGCCCGCCGGGTGGATGCCGATGGTCAGGCCTTTGAGGTCTGAAGGCTTGGTCAGCTTGAGCGTCTTGGCGAGCGAAATAATGCCCAGCGGCGACTGCTGGTTGACCGCCGCGAGCGCCACGACGGGAACATTCTGCGACCTTGCCACGGCAAGCGTGGGAAGATCGCCGAAGCCGAATTCAGCGTTGCCGTTACCCACCAGCCGCATGGCGTCAGGCGAGCCGGACCCTTTGCGGACCTCGCTCACATCGATGTCGTTCTTGGCGAAGAAGCCTTTTTCCATGCCGACAAAGAACATGGCGTGATTGCCGCGCACCACCCAGTCGAGCTGGACGTTGACCGTGTCCGCCGCCAGCGCCGCGTTCGAGAAGCCAAGCGCGCCGACAAACGCCGCAAAGGTGGCTGCCTTGATAAGAGAGCGTCTCAGCATTGTCTGTTCCCTTGTTTGGTTGTTCGAAAGATCCTAGGCCTGGCTGAATTTCGGCGCCCACGGCACCACGACACGTTCAAGAATTTCGGCTGCGTAGTAGAAGGCGATGCCGAGCACTGAAACCAGCAGCAGCGCCGCGAAGACAAGGGCCGTGTCGAGTTGGGTCGACGCGAATTGGATGACGTAGCCGAGCCCGTCCGAGGCTCCGGCAAATTCGCCGACGATGGCGCCGATCACGCTCAGGGTCGCGGCGATCTTGGTCCCGGCCATCAGGCTCGGAAGCGAGTGGGGGACACGGATCCTGAACAGGATCTGGGTCGGGCTGGCGCCGACCGAATTCATCAGCGACAGAAGCGAACGGTCGACCGATTGCATGCCGGCCAGCATCGACAGCGTCACCGGGAAGAAGGCGATGACCAGAATCAGACCGATTTTGGGAGCGAGCCCATAACCGAACCAGAGGATGAAGATCGGCGCCAGCGCGACCTTCGGCACATTCTGGAACAGCACGACGAGCGGGTAGAGCGCGCGGCCCAGCCAATCGAAGCGCACGATGACGAGAGCAAGCGCAATGCCGACTATGACCGAGACAAGAAAGCCAAACAGGATTTCGCCTGCCGTGACCACCGTCGCCTGCATGAGAGTGCCCCACTGCGCGACCAGCGATTTCGCAATCTCGGATGGGGCAGGAACGATAAAGGAAGATATCGAGAATATCCGCACCGCGGCTTCCCACAACACGATCGTCACCAGCAGAAGGATAGCCGCCGGAAGCCAGCTGCTTGTTGCCGCGTCCCAGCCGGAAACCGGTTGCGGCGATGAGAGATTCATGAGGGGTTGCCTGCTCACGTCGCGCCTCCCGGCTGATGACTGGAGCGCAGCATCGTTCGAAGCTGAAGCACCAGCCTGACGAATTCGGGGACTTCGGTCACGGAAGCGTCGCGCGGATAAGGCAGCGGAATGTCCAGGCTCTGGGTAATGCGTCCCGGTTTGATTCCCAGCACATGGACCTGGCGCGACAACTGAATGGCTTCGTCGATCGAATGCGTCACGAAGACGATCGTCTTGCCGGTCCGCTGCCAGATCTCCAGCAGCGACTGGCCCATCGAGTCGCGGGTGATCGCGTCAAGGGCGCCAAACGGCTCGTCCATCAGCAAGACCGCCGGATCGAGCGCCAAAGCCCGGGCGATGGCAACCCGCTGCCGCATGCCGCCAGACAGTTCGTTTGGGCGCTTGTGGGCGGCATCGCCAAGTCCCACCAGTTCCAGCATTTCCTGTCCTCGTGCCCGCAGCGCCGAGCGCGACATCGATTTGTCGGCGATGCCGAGCAGCATCGAGGCATTGTCGACGGCGTTTTTCCACGGCAGCAGATTGGCATCCTGAAAGACCAGACCGATCATCCGCTTGCGCGCCGCTTCGCCTGGCGAAACGCCGGCAACCGAGACGCTGCCGCTGCTCGGATTTACCAACCCAGCCAGCACTTTGAGCAGCGTACTCTTGCCGCAACCCGAAGGGCCGATCAGGGAAACGAACGAGCCTTGCGGAACTGCAAGGTCTATATCCCTGAGGATCAGCTGGCGGTTCCGATCCGCGCCCATGACCACCGAAACGCCTTTGGCGGAAATGAGGTCGTCGTGGCGCATGTGGGTCGGTCGGCCGCCGGCGGGTCGAATGGTTTCAACCTGCATGGTCGATCACCACATGCATCGTGATTGGCCGCAGCTGCGCTGTCTTGATGGCACAGTCCGCATGAACGGCCAACCGGGTGAAGTCCCCGGCATGGCCAGCCTCATGCCTAACTCGTGCCATCGGCTACTCCCGGCCCTCGAGGATGCGGCGCACCGCGACCAGCTTGCGCGCCCGTTCGCCTTGCAGCGCCCTTATCTGTTCGGGCATGTAGGAGAACATGCCCTCGCCCGACTTGATGCCGAACTTCGATGCACCGGTCTTCTCCAGCACCATCGGCGCCACATCATCCCGATTGGAGAGATCGGCGTTCAGGAACGAAGAGACGGATTTGTAGATATCGAGGCCGGCCATATCGAGCAGCGCCATTGGCCCGATGACGGCGATCTTGTAGCCGATGCCCCAGGATACGCAGGTGTCGAGATCCTCCGGTTCGATGACGCCGCGCTCGACCAGATCCACCGCTTCACGCAGCAGTGCGTAAAGCACGCGATTTTCGACGAAGCCGGGAACGTCTTTCTTCACGACCACCGGCAACAGCCCGATCGAGCGGATCAGGTCGCGTATCGTCGCCACCGTTTCGGGCGCGGTCTTCTCGCCGCCGATCACCTCGATCATCGGGATGATGTGCGGCGGGTTCGACCAGTGCATGCCGACCATCCTCTCGGGGTGCGAGATATGGGCCTGCAGCTTGGTGATCGGAATACCCGACGTGTCCGAGGCGACGATCACCGAAGAGCCGATCAGCGGGTCGATGGCGCGATAGGTTTCGGCCTTGGTGTCGATATTCTCAGGCACATTCTCGATGACCAGTTCCGCCCCATCGACGGCCTCGGCGATGGTGCGGACGAAGCGCACCGTGCCGGCGCCCGTTGCCGGCACCTTGATGTCGAGACGGTCCAGAACCCCGCCGGCGATGTCGAGCGTGCCGCGGGCGCGTTCGACCGCGACATCGGAAACATCGTACGCCGCCACGTCGAGCCCGCCGCGCTAAAGCCGCGCGGCGATGCCCGGACCCATCGTTCCCAGTCCGATGAGAGCGGCGCGCTTGATCATCATGCGGCCTTTGCGGGAGCCGCAGCGATTGCCGCCTTGAAGGCTGGACGAGCGGCGATTGCGGCGACCCAGCGCTCGAGATTGGGCAGCGACGGCCGGTCGATCTTGAAATCGATGCAGCGTTTCAGGATCGGTGCGCAAGCGATGTCGGCAATGGTCAGCTTTCCCAGCGCCAGGAATTCCTTGCCGGCCAGATGCCCGTCGATGATCTTGAGCTGCGCCACCAGGTCCTTGACCTGCTCCTTGTATTCGGCGGTCTGTTCCTCTGGCGTCAGCTTGGCGCCCTTGAAGGCAGCCATATAGCCGGGATTGACCGCCGCCAGCAGAAAATCCATCCAGCGCTCGACCTCGGTCTTTTCCGCAGGGGTGGCGCCATTCAGCCGCTCACCGCCGGATGCCGCGAGATAGCGCAGGATGGTGTTGGACTCCCAGATCACGGTGTCGCCGTCGACCAGCGTCGGGACTTTCGACGTCGGATTAAGCGCCTTGTATTCGGCCGTCTGGGTGTTTTCGAACTGGCGGCCGTAATCTTCGCGCTTGTATGGCGCCCCAAGCTCTTCGAGCATGAAGAGCACCTTTTGAACGTTGCCCGATGTCTGGCGGCCTAAGAGCTTGTACATATCATCTCCTCGATTGTGTCGTGGCCTACTTGCCGGCCGGCAGCGGCTTGTAGACGATAGCGTCCATTTCGATCTTGGTGTTGATGACGGCCTTTGCCTCCACCGTCGTGCGCGCCAGCACCGCGTCGCCGATCCCTTCGAGAAACGCCTTGTTGTAGCGGCCGAAGTCGCGCGTATCCTCGAGATAGGTGGTGATCCGCACGACATCGGAGAGCGTTGCGCCCTCATCGGCAATGACGCGCGCGATGGTCCTCAGCGTCGCCAGCGTCTCTTCCTCGATCGTGCCGCTGATCATGTTATTGCTCTCGTCCTTCGGCACCTGGCCGGAGACGAAAATGAAATCGCCGGCACGCACCGCCGGATGAAACGGCAGGTTCGGATTCTTCTTGCCAATGGCGTAGTGGCTGGCGGATTTTCGCGTGCTGTCGCTCAACCTATCCCCCTAGAGAACGCTGGTTTCGATGATATCGACGCCACGGACGCGGTCGATAAGGTAGACGATGCCGCGATCGTCGATGGTGACGTCGTTGGAAGACGATCGCTCGGCGCCCTCAGGCGCATCGGGCACGAAATGGCCGACCTCCTTGGGTGCGAACGGGTCGGCGATGTCGACCAGCCGCAGCCCCTGGGCGAACCATGCAAACGGAATGATGGTGCCCTTGAACCGCTCGGAAGGCTGATGGCAGCCGGTCATTGGCGGTTGTGGTTCGCCATCCGGGTCGAGGCCAGGCACCTGGAAGGTCGAGATCGGCAGCGGGTTCGTCTCGTCGGTGATGTCGTAGATCCAGGTGAAGGCCGGCGGCGAAGGTCGGAGCTTGGCGACATCCTCGTCCGCCACCACCATGATGTTGCGGCCCTTGAGGGGCTGCGGGATCGGCAGGCATGTGTGCGTGGGATGCGGGAAGCTCGGGCTCGAATTGACATGCGAGACAAGCTTCGGCTTCGAAATGTCGGAAATGTCGAGGATGAACAGGCCGTGATGCCAGTAGCTGACATAGAGCCGGTCGCCCATGCGTAACGGATGGTGGCAGCGCGGCGTGACGTAATCATGCCACGGATACTCTTCGCCGCCGCCGGTCCATTGCCCCGGTATCCACCAGCGGCCGATTTCGACCGGATTTACCGGATCGATCAGGTCGAGGATCATCACGATGTTGCCGACATAGCCGTCGGCAGTTGGCGAGATATAGGCGTAGCGGCCGTCGTAGTCGTAGCGATGCACGCCATGGCCGGCGGTTATCCACTTCGAGATCAGCCTCGGCTCCGCCGGTAGGGTCGTGTCGTAGAGCGCCAGGCCACCGCCGAAATCGGCCGGGCCCGCATTGCCGAAGCGCTCGTGGTTGATGATCATCAGACCGTCCTGGGCGCGCACCTTGTGCGAGTGCCAGCCGGGCGGAACGTCGATCGTCGCGACCTTCTTGGGATTGCGCGGATCGGAAATGTCGACAAGCGTCGTGCCGCTCGGCGGACGCATGTGGCCGATATAGAGAATGTTGCCGTCGACCCAGACCTGACCACCGCCCGGACAGTCGACATGGCCGATCTGCTTTGTGTTGAACGCCGAAACCAAATGCATCCGCCCTTGCTGCTGAACCGTCTCTTTCGATGTCCGCGCCATTATGGCGGCGCGGACGGTTTCCGCTGCAAACTAGACGATGCGGAGCAGATCGCCGGCCTGGTTGCGGCCCCAGCGCTTGTAGAGCAGCAGCGCCTTCTGTGTCGGCGCATCGGTCGCGCCGAAGAAGATGACCGGCTCGGTCGAGGAGCCATTGATATGCTCGACCCAGCAACCGCCCGGTATGGCGATCGTGTCGAACTGGTTCCAGTCGTAGCGCTTGCCGTCGATCATCGAATGGCCATTGCCGCGGAACGGCGCCAACAGCAGGCTGGCGGTCTCGCGCTGCGGCAGCGTCTTTTCGCCCGGCCGCAACATCTGCACGTAGAAGTTGATCGTGCGGAAGACCGGGCCGCCGGTGGTGGGGTCGACATAGTCGATGACGATGCCTTCATGCGGATCGCCGTCCCAATCCTTGTGCGCGTCGAGGATCGCTTCCATCTTTTCCCAGCGATAGACATACATCGGCGACGACAGGCCGCCGCCGCGCTTGTGGTCGACGAAGCGCGGCATCAGGCCGCCCTCGCCATAGATTCGCTGCGAATAATCGCTCGGAAAACGCGCGGTCTGCACCTTCTTCTCGACTTCCTTGCCGTCGACCATCTCGGTGTATTTGTGATCGAAATGCACGGCGTGCAGCGTCTCGACCAGCGGCAGGTCGAGGACCGAAAGGTTGACCGCCTGTTCGCCGCCGACCGTGCCGTGATTGTGCCAGGCGTCGTTCGGCGTCAGCACCATGTCGCCGGGGCCGAAAACCACGTCCTCGCCCTCGACGCCGGTAAAATTGCCCTTGCCGGTCAGGCCAAAACGTATAGCGCTCGGCGAATGCTTGTGCGGCGGCATGATCTCGTCCGGATCATTCAGGCGGTAGGCGGTGTACATGGTGCTGACCGAGGCGCGCTTGGGCGCGAGCCCCGGATTGACCAAGATCAGCGACCGGCGCTCGCTGTCGTCCATGGTCACCAGTTCGGCGGCGCGCTGCAGCAGCGGCTCGATATCGGCATAGGACCAGACGAAGGGGATCGCCTTCGAGGTCGCCATGAGCTGCTTGATCTCGTCGTGATCGACGCCTTCCGACGTCGCCCAGAACGGGAACATATTCTTTTCGTAGAGGGCGTCATAAAGGCCCTTCAGCGCTGCCTTCTTGTTGGTGACGGTAAGGTCTGCCGGTTGCGCCAAGGACATCTTCTGACACCTCTCTTCACGAAGAAAATGCGTTTAACCAACTCAACCGTATTCGGATTGGTTTTTCTGGACAATCCCAAAACTGAGAATTTTAGAAATTTTTGGTTGAGTGCTTCTATGGAGGCCGAATGGCCCCAAAAGGGGCAAAAAAGTCGAAAAGATGCGAGAAAATGGCCGGCGGATCGTACCATTGCGGCCGTGGCAATCGCTCGGCAGCCCAACCAACTCGAATTTTGTTTTCAACCAAAGGAACTTGGTTGAACCCGGACGATAGCAATCAGGCGGCCATGCTTTGTTCAGCACGGCCGCGGATCAGGTCCGAGGCCTTTTCGGCGATCATGATGACCGCCGCATTGATGTTGCCGCAAACGAGATCCGGCATCACAGAAGCATCCACCGCGCGAAGGCCGGCAACGCCGCGCACCCGTAGTTGCGGGTCGACCACCGACTCCGCGTCGACACCCATGCGGCAGGTGCCGGCCGGATGATGCACAGTGATCGAGGTGTTGCGAATATGCTCATCGATCTCATCGTCGCTCTGGCATTGTGAGCCCGGAAAGAACTCCGAGGCGATGAACGGCGTCATCGACGGTTGTGCAGCGAGGTTGCGCGCGACGCGGAAGCCGGCGCGAAGCGACTGCCAGTCGCGCGGCGAAGACAGGAAATTCTGGTGGATCAGCGGCGCGGCCAACGGGTCGTTCGACGCCAGTTCCACACTCCCCCTGCTCTCCGGCTGGACGGCGACGATGCGGGTCGCAAAGCCATCGGCGAAGGAAGCTTTGAATGGCGGCATGTAAGGCCATGCGGCAAGCGGCGCAGCCGTGAAAAGCAACTGAACATCCGGCAACGGCCGGCTTGCATCGCTTTTCAGAAACGCCACGACCCCGCCGGGCACATCTCCCGAAAAGCCCTTTCCGGTAAAATAGGTCTTGACGAAATCCAGCCCGATACGATCGGCCCGCATCATCTTGTGGAATGGCCCCGGCTGCTTGCGCCGATACATCAGAATGACCGAGACATGGTCCTGCAGGTTCTTTCCGACCTGCGGACGGTCTACTTTCGTCTCGATACCATGCGCGGCGAGCTCGCCGCTATCGCCGATCCCCGACAGCATCAGCAACTGCGGCGTGTTGATGACGCCGCCGGCAAGCACGACCTCATGCCGCGCCAGCACCTGGTGGGTCGCGCCGCCCCTGGTATAGGCGATGCCGGTCGCTCGCCCATCCTTCAGCACGATCCGCGTCGCCATCGCGCCGGTCAGCACCTTGACATTGCTGCGGCGCATGGCGGGACGCAGATAGGCCGACGCGGTCGAGCAGCGGCGACCGTTTGCGATCGTCATCTGCAGGCGGCCAAAGCCTTCCTGCACCGGGCCATTGTAATCGTCGGTCTGGGGATATCCGGCATCCCGGCTCGCCGTAGCGAAGGCATCGATCAGTTCGTCCTTGTAGCGGCAGAACTGCGTGTTCAGCGGCCCGCTGCCGCCGCGATAGTCGCTCTCGCCTTTTTCCCAGCGCTCCTGCTTCTTGAAATAGGGCAGCACCTTGTCGAATGACCAATCGGTGAGACCGCTGGCCGCCCAGCGGTCGTAATCGCCGCGATTGCCGCGCACATAGGCCATGGCGTTGGTGGAGGAGGAGCCGCCGATGACCTTGCCGCGCGCACATTCGACCTTGCGTCCGCCGACATTGGCCTCGGGCTCGCAGAAATACATCCAGTCATGACGGCGTTCGGTCAGGATCTTACCCCAGCCGAGCGGGATGTGGATCATCGGATCGCGATCCCAGTCGCCAGCTTCCAGGAGCAGCACGGAAACATCAGGATCTTCGCTCAGGCGGTTTGCAAGCACGCAGCCGGCCGACCCGGCGCCGACAATGACATAGTCGAAAGTTTCCCCAAACGGCATGCACTGTCCTCGGGAGAAGACGGCCCCGCCGAGATATGAGCCGTCAAAGAAACAACTGCGGTACTCAACCATCGCGCAACTGGTGTTGTCAACCACCGGGCGCAGATGTAGATTGGTTGAGTTGGTTGAGTGCTGTTCTCATCGATTCCGTGTCACAACTTGATATCGGGACGTCGAGTCGACCGCTGCCGATCAGACAGGAGATTTGGTTTTGAGCGCATTCGAGCCGCAGGTCGTATCGTCGGACCTCGACGACATCATCGCAGCGGTCCGCCAGTTGCAGCAGGGTGGCGGCAAGCTTCCTTCCGAGCGTGATCTTGCCGAACATCTCAACGTGAAACGTCATCAGCTTCGCAAGGCGCTCGAGATGCTGCGCCAATCAGGTGATTTGAAACCGACGCGCGCCAGGCGTGCGCCGACCGCCCTGCCCCGATATGGCGAAGAACTTGTCAGGGTAACCAACCCCATCGAGGTTCTGGAGTTGCGCCTGCTCATGGAACCGGGCCTCGCCCGGCTGGCATCGCTGCGCGCGTCCTCGTTCGAGACGGCCCGGATCATCGATGCGGCAACCACGCCGGAGAATGCCTCGTCTGGCGCGGTCGATTTCGCTTTTCATTCCGCCATTGTCGCTGCCGCCCGCAACCATCTTGCCGCCGAATTCTACAAGATGCTGCGCCAGGTCGGGGTCGATGCGCGGGTGAAGGTCGCACGGACCGCAGCGCCCACCTGCCCTAAGCGGATCGCCGAGCGCGACGGCGAACATCGTCTGATCGCGGAAGCGATCTCGAAACGCGACCCCGAAGCAGCCGAAGCGGCCATGCGCGCGCATTTGCTATCCGTGCAAAGACGAATCACGGAACGGTCGAATGCCGGCGCTTTTGCGGCATGAGCGTCTCGCTTTCTAGCCAGACAGCCTGCTCGCGGGAATTTTCAAATTGATGCGTCATTTCGACGTGCTGGTCGTCGGCGCCGGATCTGCCGGCTCGGTGGTGGCTAGCCGGCTAAGCGAGGACAGCTCGTGCCAGGTCGGCCTGATCGAAGCCGGGACCATGCCGTCCGATCCCGATATCGCCGACCCTTTGAAATGGACGATGCTGCAGGGCCGCGCTTATGACTGGGCTTATCGGACGGTGCCGCAACCCTTTACCGCAAACCGCGTCCACGAATGGCCGCGCGGAAAGATCGTCGGCGGTTCTAGCTGCCTGCATGCCATGGCCTATGTGCGTGGCCATCCCGATGATTTCCGGCCCTGGGCAGTAGCAGGCGGCGAGCGCTGGTCCTTTTCGGGCTTGTTGCCGGGCTTCGTCCGCAGCGAAGCTTTCACCGCCTTCGACGCGCCGTCGCGCGGCCGCAGCGGACCGTTGGACGTCTATCTGCCGGATGCGGAGGTCAGCCCAGTCGTCCGCGCCTATATAGCCGCTGGACAGGCCATGGGGATCCCCGCCCTTACCGACCACAACAGCGGCGAGCTCGCTGGCACGAGCCCTAATTCGCTGAACATCCGCGCCGGCAAGCGCCTGAGCGTCGCCGACGCCTATCTGCCGCCGGAGGTCATGGTGCGACCGAACCTCGCTCTGCTCACCGCTCACGAAGTCGAGCACCTCGTGCTGGAAGGCCAGCGGGCCATGGGTGTGGCTGTCGTGTGCGATGGGGAGAGCATGACGATCTCCGCCGACAGGATCATTCTTTGTGCCGGCGCGGTGTCGTCGCCGCTCATCCTCATGCGATCGGGCATCGGCGATCCGGATACGCTGAAGCGGGCGGGGATTCGCTGTCGTGCCGACCGGCGCGATGTCGGCCGCAATCTGCAGGACCATCTGCTGGCCCTTGGGAACGTCTACAGCACGAAAAAGCCGCTGCCCCCGTCGCGCCTGCAGCACTCGGAATCGCTGATGTATCTGCACGGCAGCGACCCGACCCGTTCGACGGGAAGCCCCGATATCGTACTCGCCTGCGTCGTTGCTCCATCGGCCGCAGTGGGCTTGAATGCACCGCCCTACGGCTCGGCTTTCACGATACTATGCGGCGTCACCCAGCCGACCAGTCGTGGGCGCATCGCACCGAGCGGGCCGGGCCGAAACGATGCACCGATCATCGATCCGCATTATCTCGAAACCGAACATGACCGAGCCGTTTTCCGGATAGCGCTGAAGACGGCGCGCGCGATTGGCCATCATCGAGCGCTCGACGAGTGGCGCGATGTAGAAATCCTGCCGGGATCACAGGTGCAGTCGGACGACGGGCTTGACGCTTTCATCGCCAGCGCTGCCTCCACACATCATCATCCTGCCGGCACGTGCAGGATGGGCGGGGATGCCGACGCAGTCGTCGACCCGGATTTGCGGCTGAACGGCTTCGACAACGTCTTCATCGTCGACGCGTCGGTGATGCCGACGATCCCGAGCGGACCCATCAATGCCGCGGTAGTCGCCATAGCGGAAACCTGGGCGTCAGCCCCGCCTAAAGCGCGTCGTGTTTGACCGCCGCATTAGCGCATGATCCCAAAAATCGGATCGGCCGGGCATGGCCCGAATCGGATCGATGCCAAACGGCCTATTCCGCCCACAGTTCCCGGCGCAGTTCGCGCCAGCTTGCTTCGTCCGGTGCGACAAGAAGGCCACCGCCGACATGCGAAGGCCGATAGGTGGTACCGTCGAAACGCGCGGCGTAACCACCTGCCTCGGCATGGATCAGCACACCGGCCAGATGATCCCACGGCATCAGCTTGTTGTAGACGATGAAGTGGGCGTGGCCGCTCGCCAGCAGGCGGTATTCGTGAGCCGCGCAGCGATAGCCGAATTGCGACAAGGATTTCGTCTGGTTGCGCGCCAGCCGTGACCGTTCCGGCTCGGGCATATATTGCCAGGAAACCGCGCCGGTCATTTGCGAGAGCGGCGCAGGCTCGGCGACATGCACCTTCTCCAAAGTGCCATGCGCATGCCGTATGTGGCTGCCAGCACCGCTGGCGCCGATCAGCCAGTCCTTGCCGATGGGATCGTGAATGATGCCGGCGACGGTCTCGCCCTTCACCACGACGCCCAGCATGACGCCGAACAGCGGCACGCCGGAGGCGAAATTGAAAGTGCCGTCGACCGGATCGATGACGAAGGCGAGATCGGCTTCGCCGAGGCCCTGGAGCAGCGCCGGATCGTCGGAGCAGGCTTCCTCGCCGACGATCATCGCCTGCGGGTAGCGCTCACGCAGCCTGACGGTGATAAGCCGCTCGGCACTCACATCGGCCTCCGTCACCAGATCGGCTGCCGAGGTCTTCTGGCGGATGTCGCCCTCATCCAGCCGGCGAAAGCGCGGCATGATCTCGGCAATGGCAGCGTCGGACAGAAGCGTGGCGAGCCAGTCGATCGCGGTATCGTCAAATGTCATCGGGAACGTCTTGCCTTGCGGTCAGGGTTTCATTGAGTGCGGCGAAATCGAACAGCTTTCTGTCGAGCAGATGCGAGGGCCGCACATTGGTCATGGCGTGGATCATCGTGTTCTTGCGGCCGGGCATGCGCTTTTCCAGGTCGTCGAGCATCGCCTTCATCGCATTGCGCTGCAAGCCGTCCTGGCTGCCGCACAGATCGCACGGAATGATCGGGAACTTCATGGCGCCGGCGAATTTTTCGAGATCGGCCTCGGCGCAATAGGCGAGCGGCCGCAGCACCATGACGTCGCCGTCGTCGTTGAGCAGTTTTGGCGGCATGGCGGCGAGGCGTCCGCCATGCAACAGGTTCATGAAAAAGGTTTCGAGAATGTCTTCGCGGTGGTGGCCGAGCACCAAAGCCGAGCAGCCCTCCTCCCGCGCGATGCGGTAGAGATGGCCGCGCCTGAGCCGCGAGCACAGCGAACAATAGGTGCTGCCCTGGGGAAGCTTGTCGGTCACCACCGAATAGGTGTCCTGATATTCGATGCGGTGCGCAATGGCGTATGTGTTGAGATAATCGGGCAGAATGTGTTTCGGAAAGTTCGGCTGGCCCTGGTCGAGATTGCAGGCCAGCAGGTCGACCGGCAGCAGCCCGCGCCATTTGAGATCGAGCAGCAACGCAAGCATGCCGTAGGAATCCTTGCCGCCAGACAAGGCGACCAGCCAGCGATCGCCGGGCTTGACCATCGAAAAATCGTCGATCGCCTGACGGGCGAGACGCAGCAGCCGCTTGCGCAGCTTGTTGAATTCGACGGAGGACGGCACATCGGCAAACAGCGGATGAAAGCCGCCTGCGGCATCGGCGATCGGTTCGATTGTTTCTGGCAGCATGTTCATGGCGCGGCGGCCCCAAAAATCCTTGTTGCTGCCCGGAGTAGCGCATCGGCCCGAAAATCGAAATCGATTTTCGGAACCCCAAAGAAAAGGCCGCCTCGAGGGCGGCCTTCGATGATGTCGCAGATGAAAAAAATCAATCAGCGCGAATAGAATTCGACGACCAGGTTCGGTTCCATCTGCACCGCGAAGGGAACATCCGACAGCCCGGGGATGCGCCCGAAGGACGCCGTCATCTTGTTATGATCGACCTCGATGTAATCAGGCACGTCGCGCTCAGCCAGGCCTACCGATTCCAGGACGATCACCAGCTGCTTCGACTTTTCGCGCACTTCGATGACATCGCCCGGCTTGCAGCGGTATGAGCCGATGTTGACGCGCTTGCCGTTGACATTGATGTGGCCGTGATTGACGAACTGGCGAGCGGCAAAAATGGTCGGCACGAACTTGGCGCGGTAGACGACCGCGTCGAGACGCGACTCGAGCAGGCCGATCAGGTTCTCCGAGGTGTCGCCCTTGCGGCGGTTCGCCTCTTCATAGACCTTGCGGAACTGCTTTTCCGACACGTCGCCGTAGTGACCCTTCAGCTTCTGCTTGGCACGCAGCTGCAGGCCGAAATCGGACAGCTTGCCCTTGCGGCGCTGGCCGTGCTGGCCGGGACCGTATTCGCGCTTGTTGACCGGGGACTTCGGGCGACCCCAGATGTTTTCGCCGAGACGGCGGTCGATCTTGTATTTCGCGGATTCGCGCTTGCTCATCGCATTCCCTTTCAAAAAGACACACCCGGCACCTCATGGTCCGGGTGAAGGAAACGCGCCCTCCTCTGGCCCCCGTTTTCGAGACCTGACAGGGTTCTCCCACGCAACGCGGCGGAAAACCCACGGGACACGTCATTCTAGACAAGACTCCGGGAGGAATAGAGCGGCTTCCCAAATGTCTTGCGCACATAAAGAAACCACCGGACATTGCGGCCCGGTGTTGGTGGGCTGATTAGACGGAGATTTAACTCGTGTCAAGCTCGCGGCAATTCGCGGCTGGCGTCGGTGATGATACGCCGCGGTTCCCCCCGCGCGCGCGTGCTGGACCGCGACTATCCAATCATGGGACCGATACCGACCTCGGCTGCGGACGAGCGGCTAGTGTTTTGATTTCTTCTCTGGCAGGCCCTTGCGCTTGGTCTCGGCGAACTCCTCGAGCTGCTTTTCGCTCATCGATTTGTACATTCCCTTCGAAGCGCCTTTGAGCTCGCTCTTCTTGGTCTCGCCACGCTTGGCGGACAATGCCGCGCCGGCGGCTTTCTGCTGGGCTTTTGAAGTGGCTGGCATGATCGTTTCTCCCGTCTTGCGATGAGGGGAAAACGCAGCGGTCGTGGTGATGTTCCCAGACATCAGGAAATCGCCAGCCCAAACCCCTGCATCAGGCGGCGAGTCGGGAAATCGACCCGCTTCGAGGTGAAGACAGCAAGGTCGGCGCCTTCCGGCAACGCCTCGCCGCGCTGGCTGGCCTCGGCGCCCGCGAGCAGCGAGAGCGCGCGTCGCGCGATCGCCTCGGCGGGATCGAGCCAATCGACCGGCCAGGGTGCCGTCTTGCGCATGCGATTGGCCAGAAAGGGATAGTGGGTGCAGGCAAGCACGACGATGTCGGTCCGCAATTCGTCATGTTCGACGAAGCACGGCGCGATCTCGGCACGCACTGCCTCTTCATCGACAAAGCCATCGCGCATATAGACTTCGGCCAGTCCCGCCAGATTGTCGCTGCCAACCAGGCGGACATGGCATTTCTGCGCCCATTTGCCGATCAGGTCGCGGGTATACTGGCGCTTGACGGTGCCGGGCGTCGCCAGCACCGAAACCAACCCGGAGCGTGTGCGTTCCGCTGCCGGCTTGATCGCCGGCACCGTGCCGACGAAAGGATGACCGGGAAATCTTTCGCGCAACGCATCGATGACCAGAGTCGAGGCGGTGTTGCAGGCGATGACCGAAATGGCCGGCGAAAAACGATCAAGCAGCTTGCTGAACAGCTCCAGCACATGTGCCCTCAGTGCCGCTTCCTCCCAAGCCCCGTAAGGGAAAGCCGCGTCGTCGGCAACATAGACGAAGCGGCGGTCGGGCATCAGCACCCGCGCTTCGCGCAGCACCGTCAGGCCGCCGATGCCGGAATCGAACATCAGGATCGGGCGGGCGCTTGAAGGATCGGTCATTTTCATCGTCTACAGGAGAAGGCGGAGAAGGCTGCGGGTCCGCGGCGGGAAGATGGTCACAAATCCCTATTCATCATTTTAGGCCTGATCCATCATTTTTGGGATGATGGACCACAGCAAATAACATTCGGTTACGGCTAGAGCCTGTCTCTCAGGCCTGGTCCTTGTCTGTCGCCTTGGCGGCGCGGGCCGCTGCCGGAAGCCGCCTTGGATCATCGCCCGGCGATCCGTCGCCGCGCGGCATGGCCGGCGAAAACCTGTCCAGCGATGATATTATGCCGCGCAGCACCTTGAGCTCCGGCTCGGCGAAGCCGGCGCGCGTCAGCACCGCGCGCAGGTTGTCGACCATTTTCGGCTTCTTCGCCGCCGGGCGGAAATAGCCGCGCGCTTCGAGCGCGCCTTCCAGATAGGCGAACAGGCCGTGCAACTGTTCCTTGGTCGCCGGCATCATGTCGGGACTGGAGAAATTGGTTTTGGTCTCGTCTTCCAGGCCCGACTTCATCCACTCATAGGATATCAGCAAGGCGGCCTGGGCGATGTTGAGCGAGGAGAAGGCGGGATCGACCGGGAAGGTGACGATCTCGTCGGCGAGGCCGACCTCGTCATTGTAGAGCCCGAACCGCTCGCGGCCGAACAGAATGCCGGTGCGCTGTCCGGATCGCTGCCGCGCTCTCAGCGCCCTGCCCGCCTCGACCGGTCCGCGCACCGGTTTGAAATTATCGCGCGCGCGCGCCGTGGTGGCGAAGACGAAGTTCAGGTCGGCGACCGCCGAGGCCAGATCGTCATATACTCCAGCGGCATCGATGACGTGGTCGGCGCGGCTCGCGGCAGCGCGCGCCTTTTCGCTCGGCCAGCCGTCGCGCGGATTAACGAGGCGCAGTTCGGACAGACCGAAATTCGCCATGGCGCGCGCGACCATGCCGATATTCTCGCCGAGCTGCGGCTCGACCAGGATGATCGCCGGGCCGGTGGCAGGAAGGATGTCGTTGCTGGCTTGCATTGTCTCAATGAACTGCTGTTTGCGGCATTTCAGCGTCCCCTGCCATATCCGGCCGCGAAAATGAAGCTTTGGCAGGCAACGCCCGATGCCAGGGGCGAACCCGCTGGGGCGGATCGCCGTTTGCGCAGCCAAAAATGCTTTGATATACGGGCCGCATCCCCGGCCAAAGCCATGCGGGCAAGGCCGTTCCGATCCCCAACAATGAGGCATTCTTTCCATGGCGAAGATCAAGGTGGCGAACCCGGTCGTCGAACTCGACGGCGACGAGATGACCCGCATCATCTGGCAGTTCATCAAGGACAAGCTGATCCACCCCTATCTCGACCTCAAGCTTGAATATTACGACCTCAGCGTTGAGCACCGCGACGCCACCAACGACCAGGTGACCATCGATTCGGCCAATGCCATCAAGAAGCATGGCGTCGGCGTGAAATGCGCGACGATCACCCCCGACGAGCAGCGTGTCGAGGAATTCGGGCTGAAGAAGATGTGGAAGTCGCCGAACGGCACCATCCGCAACATCCTCGGCGGCACCATCTTTCGCGAGCCGATCATCATGAAGAACGTGCCGCGGCTGGTGCCCGGCTGGACCAAGCCGATCATCGTCGGCCGTCATGCCTTCGGCGACCAGTACCGCGCCACCGACTTCCGCTTCCCCGGCAAGGGCAAGCTGACGATCAAGTTCGTCGGCGAGGACGGCAAGGTGATCGAGCATGACGTGTTCGATGCGCCGGCCGCCGGCGTCGCCATGGCCATGTACAATCTCGACGACTCGATCCGCGAATTCGCCCGCGCCTCGCTCAATTACGGCCTGCTGCGCAACTACCCGGTCTACCTCTCGACCAAGAACACCATCCTCAAGGCCTATGACGGCCGCTTCAAGGACATCTTCCAGGAAGTCTACGAGGCAGAGTTCGAAGCCGAGTTCAAAGCCAAGAAGCTCTGGTACGAGCACCGGCTGATCGACGACATGGTCGCCTCCAGCCTGAAATGGTCGGGCGGCTATATCTGGGCTTGCAAGAACTATGATGGCGACGTGCAGTCGGACACCGTGGCGCAAGGTTTTGGGTCGCTCGGCCTGATGACCTCGGTGCTGATGACGCCGGACGGCAAGACTGTGGAGGCGGAGGCGGCGCACGGCACCGTCACCCGTCATTATCGGCAGCACCAGAAGGGCGAGGAAACCTCGACCAATTCGATCGCCTCGATCTTCGCCTGGACGCGCGGCCTGGCGCACCGCGCCAAACTCGACGACAATGCCGAGCTGATGCGTTTTGCCGAGACGCTGGAAAAAGTCTGCATCCAGACCGTCGAAGCCGGCTTCATGACCAAGGATCTGTCGCTGCTGATCGGTCCCGACCAGCCATGGCTTTCGACCACCGGCTTCCTCGACAAGATCGACGAGAATCTGCAGAAGGCAATGGCCTGACCAGCGTTGTGAGCAGGCCCGTCGTCTACGGGGCGGACTACAGCGTCTATGTGCGCATCGTCCGCCTCGCACTCGAGGAAAAAGGCATCGGCTACGAACTTGTGCCGGTCGACATCTTCGCGGCGGACGGCATTCCGGGCTGGTATTTCGACCATCAGCCGTTCGGCCGCATCCCGGCCTTCGAGCATGACGGGTTCCGCCTCCACGAGACCGGCGCGATCGCCCGCTATGTCGACGAAGCGTTCGACGGCCCGGCGTTGCAACCGATCGAAGCCCGGCCTCGCGCACGTATGAACCAGATCATCGGCATGCTCGACGCCTATGCCTATCGAGCCATGGTCTGGGATGTCGCCGTCGAGCGGCTGGAGAAAACGGCGCCTGACGAGGCTTTGATCGCCAATGGGCTTCTGCAGGCGGCGACAGTGCTTCGCGCACTCACCTCACTGAAAGCCGCCGGGCCGTGGCTGCTGGGCGAGCAACTGACGCTGGCCGACCTGCATGCAGCACCCATCATCGGCTATTTCGCCAAGGTGGCCGACGGACAAAACCTGCTGGCCGAGTTCGCCGATATCCAGGCCTGGTGGGGTCACATCACCGGACGGGAGAGTTTTGCGAAGACCGAAAAGGCCGGGTGACAAAGGTCCGAAAGGCCGAGGGAGAGCACCCCCCTCTGTCCTGCCGGACATCTCCCCCTCAAGGGGGGAGATTGGATGTCACGATTGTTTTCGCCAATTTTCGACGTTTGTGAAAAAGGCAGGGCAATGAAGCTGCCAATCTCCCCCCTTGAGGGGGAGATTTCCGGCAGGACAGAGGGGGGTGCCTCCCAGACCCTCGGCGACCGATCAAGCCGCCTCCAGGGCCGCTTTCACCGCAGCGATCGCGTCTTCGGCCCTCGATGCGTCCGGGCCGCCGGCCTGGGCCATGTCAGGCCGACCGCCGCCGCCCTGCCCGCCCAATGCCGCGGACGCTACGCGGACCAGATCGACCGCGCTGAAGCGGCCGGTCAGGTCGTCGGTTACGCCGACCACGACGCTGGCCTTGTTGTCCTCGCCGACGCCGACGAAGACGACGACGCCGGAGCCGAGCGACTTCTTGCCGGCATCGGCCAACGGCTTCAAATCCTTCGGCGCGACGCCCGATACCGCCTTGCCGAGGAAGCCGACACCGGCAATGGTCTCGTTCTCGGCAGGCACGCCGGCTGGCGAGCGGTCGCCCAGCGCCAGTTTCTTGCGCGCTTCGGTCAGTTCCTTCTCGAGCTTCTTGCGCTCGTCGAGCAGCGCCTCGACGCGCGCCGGCACGTCGGCCGGCGAAATCTTCAGCGCCGCCGCGACCGCCTTCAGCCGCTTGTCCTGCTCGTCGAGATGCTTTCTGGCCGCCTCGCCGGTCAAGGCCTCGATGCGGCGCACGCCGGCAGCGACTGCACTGTCCGACACGATGCGCACCAGACCGATGTCGCCGGTCGCCCTGACATGCGTGCCGCCGCATAGCTCGACCGAATAAGGCCGGTTGGCCCTGGCGCCATGCAAGCCCGTGCCCATCGAAACGACGCGCACCTCGTCGCCATACTTTTCGCCGAACAGCGCCATGGCGCCTTCGGCGATGGCACCGTCAACCGACATCAGCCGCGTGATGACCGGACTGTTCTGGACGACGATCTCGTTCGCCATTCGCTCGACCTGTTCGATCTCGTCAGGCGAGATCGGCTTGTTGTGCGAAATGTCGAAGCGCAGACGCTCGGGCGCGACCAGTGAGCCCTTCTGCGCGACATGGGTGCCTAGCACCTCGCGCAGCGCTTCGTGGATCAGATGCGTCGCGGAATGGTTCGCGCGCAGCCTGGAGCGGCGCGCATGGTCGACCTTCAGCTCGACGGTCGCGCCCGTGTCGACCGTGCCGTCGGCCACCTTGCCGAGATGCACGAAAAGCCCGTCGGCC
Organism: Mesorhizobium sp. WSM4845; assembly: GCF_055811455.1. Lineage (NCBI taxonomy): Bacteria > Pseudomonadati > Pseudomonadota > Alphaproteobacteria > Hyphomicrobiales > Phyllobacteriaceae > Mesorhizobium > Mesorhizobium sp. WSM4845. The sequence continues at coordinate 4,319 of NZ_JBVVQA010000022.1, read as the reverse complement.
TTCTTCTGCGTATCGGAGATCTCGATTGAGAACCCTTCGCCTGAAATGACGCCGGTATCACCCACCTGGCCGCCGGATTCGCCATAGAACGGCGTCTGGTTGACGACTACGGCAACCGCCTCGCCGTTGGCGGCGCTGTCGACGATCTTGCCGTGCCTGACCAGCGCCTGGATGAGGCCTTCCGCCTGCTCGGTCTCGTAGCCGAGGAACTCGGTGGCGCCATGGCTCTCGCGCACCGGGAACCACACTGTTTCGGTCGCCGCCTCGCCGGAACCAGCCCAGCTCTTGCGCGCCTCGGCCTTCTGCTGCTCCATCGCATTGGTGAAGCCGGCAAGATCGACCGAGATGTTGCGCTGACGCAGCGCATCCTGCGTCAGATCGAGCGGAAAGCCATAGGTGTCGTAGAGCTTGAAGGCGGTCTCGCCATCCAGCATGTCGCCGGCACCCAGCTTTTCCGTCGCTTCCGAAAGCAGGCCCAAGCCGCGCACCAGCGTCTTGCGGAAACGGGTTTCTTCAAGCTTTAGCGTCTCGGTGATCATCTGTTCGCCGCGCACCAGTTCCGGATAGGCCTGGCCCATCTCGCGCACCAGCGCCGGCACCAGCCGCCACATCAGCGGATCACCGGCGCCCAAAAGCTGCCCATGGCGCATGGCGCGGCGCATGATGCGACGCAGCACGTAGCCGCGGCCCTCATTGGACGGCAGCACGCCGTCGGCCACCAGAAAGCAGGACGAACGCAAATGGTCGGCGATGACGCGGAACGATCCGACGGTGTCGGCATCCGGACCGCGGCCGAGCGCGGATGACGCGGCCTCGATCAGGTGACGGAACAGGTCGGTCTCGAAGACGCTCTCGACCCCTTGCAGAATGGAGGCCATGCGCTCCAGGCCCATGCCGGTGTCGATCGACGGGCGCGGCAGGTCGATGCGCTCATCCTTCGTCACCTGTTCATACTGCATGAACACCAGGTTCCAGAATTCGAGGAAACGGTCGCCATCCTCCTCGGGGCTGCCGGGAGGGCCGCCCCAGATGTGCTCGCCACGGTCGATGAAGATCTCCGAGCACGGACCGCAAGGTCCGGTGTCGCCCATCGCCCAGAAATTGTCCGAGGTCGGAATGCGGATGATACGATCGTCGGAAAAGCCGGCGATCTTCTTCCAGTAGCCGGCAGCCTCGTCGTCGGTGTGATAGACCGTGACCAGCAGCTTGTCCTTCTTCAGCCCGAACTCCCTGGTGATCAGGTTCCAGGCAAGCTCGATGGCGCGCTCCTTGAAATAGTCGCCGAACGAGAAATTACCGAGCATCTCGAAGAAGGTCAGGTGGCGCGCGGTGTACCCGACATTGTCGAGGTCGTTGTGCTTGCCGCCGGCGCGAACACTCTTCTGAGCCGTCGTGGCACGCGAGTAGGGTCGCTTTTCCAGGCCGGTGAAAACGTTCTTGAACTGCACCATGCCGGCATTGGTGAACATCAGTGTCGGGTCGTTGCGCGGCACCAGCGGGCTCGACGCGACGACCTCGTGACCCTCCTTGCGGAAATAGTCGAGGAATGTCGACCGGATCTCGTTCACGCCACTCATGAATACTGCCTTTTAGCTTTTAGAGAGAGCCGCCGGCGCGGCCGACGGCAAATGGACATGGCCTTTTAGCCGCCGCGTTGCACCCTGTCCAGAAACACGGAATTGGGCCAATTTGCGGGGCTTGCCGGTCATCTCGGCGCCACCGCTGAAACGCAAACCGCCGGCGCTAGGCCGGCGGTTTGAACGCAACAATACAGGACTCGATTAAACAGGCTGGAGCTGATGCGCGGGAATCATGGCCAAACTCCGGCCACTGCCGAAGCCTACATGGCGCCGGCTTCGTCCTCGAAACCATCGTCTCCGCCTTCGGAACCACCATTCTCGAGGAACTTTTCCGCAATCAGACCGGCATTCTGCCGTAGTGCCAATTCGATTTCGCGCGCCGTATCGGGATTGTCGCGCAGGAACAGTTTTGCATTCTCGCGGCCCTGGCCGAGACGCTGCGAATTGTAGGAGAACCAGGCGCCCGACTTTTCGACCACGCCAGCCTTGACGCCGAGGTCAACCAGCTCGCCGGTCTTGGACACGCCCTCGCCATACATGATATCGAACTCGACCACCTTGAAGGGCGGCGCCAGCTTGTTCTTGACCACCTTGACGCGGGTCTGGTTGCCGACGACCTCGTCGCGGTCCTTGACCGAGCCGATGCGGCGAATGTCGAGGCGCACCGAAGCGTAGAATTTCAGCGCGTTGCCGCCGGTCGTGGTCTCGGGCGAACCGAACATGACGCCGATCTTCATGCGGATCTGGTTGATGAAGATGACCATGGTGTTGGAGCGCGAGATCGAGGCGGTCAGCTTGCGCAGCGCCTGGCTCATCAGGCGGGCCTGCAGGCCGGGCAGCGAATCGCCCATCTCGCCTTCGATTTCGGCGCGCGGCGTCAGCGCCGCGACCGAATCGACCACCAGCACGTCGATGGCGCCGGAACGCACCAGCGTGTCGCAGATCTCCAGCGCCTGCTCGCCGGTATCGGGCTGCGAGATCAAGAGGTTTTCGAGGTCGACGCCGAGCTTACGGGCATAGACCGGGTCGAGCGCGTGCTCGGCATCGACGAAGGCGCAGATGCCGCCCTTCTTCTGGGCCTCCGCCACAGTGTGCAGCGCCAGCGTCGTCTTGCCCGAGCTTTCCGGCCCGTAGATCTCGATGATGCGGCCGCGCGGCAGGCCGCCGACGCCGAGCGCGATGTCGAGGCCAAGCGAACCGGTCGGCACCGTTTCGATCTCGACGACCTGCTCGTTTGCGCCGAGCCGCATGATCGAGCCCTTGCCGAAGGCACGCTCGATTTGCGACAGCGCCGCATCCAGAGCCTTTGATTTGTCCACCGTTTTGTCCTCTACAAGCCGCAAAGAATTCTGAGCCATGATACATCACCCCTTGGTCGTCAATGAAGGCCGGACAATCCGTAATCCCTATCAATTTGTACCTTTTTTGTTCTCGATTGGCAAGGGGATACAACCGATTGAAAAACCAACAATATCCGGATCTGTTCTTTTTTTGTTTCGTGTTTCACCCAGGATGCATCCCGGCTTCACCCGCAGGATTCTGCTAGGCATCTTCCGAATCGCGCCTCCGGTTGCCGGGTTCCGCCGGACAACCTAGTCTCCACCCGGCAGCAGCAAAGGTCATCTCACTGGGCATGATGAAGTCGCCGACGATCCTGGCAGTAGGCGGCGCCTATATCGAGCGGCGCGGCCAGGTTTCGGGCGCCTTCGTGCCGGCGGCGTCGAACCCCGGCACGATGCGCGAGGAAGTCGGCGGCGCCGTCTTCAATGCGCTGCGCTGCGCCGTGCGCCGCGGCGTCTCCGGCTCGCTGCTTTCGGTACGGGGCGGCGATGTTCTGGCCGATACGCTTTCACGCGCCATTGCTGCAGCCGGCATTGCCGATCTGTCCGTGGTGTTCCTCGATCGCACGACGCCGAGCAACACAGTGCTGATCGACGGCGACGGCGCGCTGATCGCCGGCCTCGCCGACATGGCGCTCTACGACCTGGCACTTGCCAAGCAGATCCGCCGTGCCAAGGTGCGCGAGGCAATCAGCACCGCTGATGCAGTCCTTTGCGACGCAAACCTGCCGTCGGCGGCGCTTGAGCGGCTGGTAGCGCTTGCAGCCGACAAGCCCGTGTTTGCACTTGCCGTTTCGCCCAGCAAGGCGGCGCGGCTGACGCTGGTGCTTGAGTTTCTGGCGATGGCCTTCATGAACCGGCACGAGGCCGGCGCGCTTACCGGCGCCGACGTCGATGCCGACGAGCGTGGCATTGTCGACGGCCTAAGACGCGCCGGCCTGAAAAGCGGCGTGGTCACCGCTGGTGACGGTCCGGTGCTGGGTTTCGACGCGGCCGACGCCTTCTTGATCCTGCCGCCGAAAAAAGTCACGGTCGGCGCCGCCGATGCGCTGGCGGGCGCGACGATGGCCGCCCTGCTGCGCGGCCTGACGCTGGGCGCAGCGCTGCGCGAAGGCGTTGCCGCAGCAATGCTCGCCGTCGAGAGCGCCACCTTCACGAGCGCTATCTTTGCCGAGGCGCTGGCATTCGTGCCCGAGGCGCGCGACCTGGCATGAAATCCTGGATGTTGGCGCCGCCCCTCAACCCCCTGCCGGGACCTTCTCCCGTGAAGGACGGGGAGAAAGGGCTTGGCCGCGACGCCGGCCGGGCGGCCCCCCCGCACGCGCGCGCGCGGCGGATGAGGGAAGCGCCCACCGCCGAGAAGATTTAGAGGTGAATGGGGGCGCGCCCCAACCCCGCA